>DIHQ01000021.1:0-8285 GCA_002420235.1 Flavobacteriales bacterium UBA5692 | reverse complement strand
AGTTAATCTATTGAACGCGCTCATGTGGTGAATCTTGATACCTTGAGTAAAGGCACTTAATCCTGACAATTTGCCATTTTGATACTGCTCATTTTTTGTGGTCAGGCAAAATAAGTAGACCTCATGGTTTTTGGCCAACTCTCGCATTTGATAATAAGCGCGCAACTTGTCCCCTTTATCAAGTGGCCACGGTAGCCTCGAAGTAAGTACGAGAATCTTCACAGGTTAAAGATGTGTCGGATGGATTCGATGAGCGATTGTATTAAAGCATTATTTGAAAACTCGGCTTCAACGAATGCTCTAGCCGCCTCACTCATTTCTTGAGCGATGTGTTCATTTTTGTACAAATCGATGATGCATTGTGCAAAAGAATTGGCATCATCCGCGATAAAGAAGTGGGTTCCATGTTGTCCATTTATGCCTTCCATACCGAGGGAGGTCGAGACTACGGGGCGTCCGGCTGACATTGCCTCAATGGCTTTAATGCGCATGCCACTTCCAGAGTGCAAAGGGATGATCATTATCCCTGAATTGTTCAGTACTTCCCATGCATTTTCCACTTCCCCCAAGACCGTTGTATTTGTTTGATGTAAGTTCAGATGATCTTCGAATTTCCGTCCCGCTAATCTCAAGTTTGATTCAGGAAGCTCGCGCAGCACCTTTGGCCATACTTCATCTAAAAACCAACTGAGACCTTGCACGTTGGGATTCCAATCCATTGCACCGATATAAAAAACATGATCTACCTTTCTTTTAGAGACTTTGGGTAGTTCTGATTTCTCGAGCCCAAACGGTAAAATAAAAATGGGACAAGTACAGCCAAGTTCTAGAAAGTTCTCCCTGTCTTTTGTGGAGATGGCAACAATGGCATCGAAGTCGCGCAGTGCATTGACCTCGTATGACTTCAAGCGCTCTGCCAAGTGCTGCAAGTACATTCGCCTTGATAATGCTTCGGTGTCTGCAGCCATCAACTCCCAAATTCGGTGCTCTACATTGTGCGCTCGAAGAACTACAGGGCCATCGCAGTATTGACGAACAGTGGGTAAGTATGGAGTCATGAACAAGCTTTCTAAAATGACTAAATCGAATACTTGTCGCTGCAGGATTTGAACGAGTACTTGTTCAAATTCGGGAGCATGGAATCGGCTGATATTATAACTATCCCCGGTCAATAGATTGACGAACGCATCCACGCTATTGATACTTGTATCCAAATGTACAGTTTGAATACCCGTTTCTGAGATGTAGTCGTCTTCTACATCATCGGCTGACCACGGATGTTTTTTAGTAGCGATTGAAAGCAATTTCACGCTATGCCCGTCGGCGAGCAGTCCACGGGTCACTGCATCCATTGCTCTGCATCCTCCATCTTTACTTGGACGCGGTGGTTTATGACAAAGTTGAAGAATGCGCATACTTCAAGTTTTTTTGCGAAAAAATTGATTCGACCAATTGATTCGAAAAGCTCGTGCGTCACGCATGGCTTGTCGTGTGAAATAAATAGCGAAAGGCAACAAAGCAAGCGAACTCATCCACATCCCGAAGCGGGGTGTAACCGTACCTGATTTGACCATTTGCTCGCCTATCATCGATAAAATATAAAAGGCGAGAAAAATTCCGATTGCAAGCACCGTTGGCATTCCCAGACCACCTTTTCTAATTATAGTTCCCAAAGGGGCACCGATAAAAAAGAGCAAAACGCAGCTCAAGGCTAGAAAAAACTTACGGTGCCATTCAATGGCATGTCGGTTCAGGGCCCGGACACGGGTATTTGCGTTTTCTAGTCCATTCGCAATGCTCTGTCGGGTATTCCTCGTCAAATTGCGCGCACCATCAAAGGCCATGCGTCGCTCTGTGGTTGACAGAATTGTCCAGATAGGACCAGTAGCTTTGGTCGTGCCGAAAGTGGTAATAGTATCCCGTAACAAAACAGATTGTCGATTACCGTACAATTCAATTTCCCTTAGCCGTTGTTTAACAAGTAACCCTAGAGAATCCATGGCTGTTCCAAGCTGCTCCACGGTCATCATTTCATGGGCACGTTTGAAAAGTCCTTCATCAGCTTTGCTGAAGTCGAGTGATGCCAGATCTATGTCGAATTCTTGACGTTCGAATGAGGAGGTGATATGAGGATGCAGACGTTCCTTCCGTCGCTTTGCCTGCTCTAGGTCTTCCTCGTAGCTGACGCCGTTTTTCAACACAATGGTGAGGCGATTGCCGCTTTGAATCATGGTGCCTTGATCCGCACGAATGATGCGAGAAACACCGGTTTTACCCTCCCTATGATCGTGAATCAGAACGTCGTTTAGTCTACCGTCCTCTTCTTTGCTGTCGACTCGAATGGCAAATCCTTCAATTCCATTGTAAAATGCACCAGGGACAAGATTTAATGTTGGTTTCTTTTGTGTTACCGAGAAGAGAAGTGTTCTGAATTTAAGGTTGGCCACAGGCCAAGCGGCATTTGAGAACCAAAATGCTCCAATCGAAATGAGTAATATGGTGACAACAAGGGGACGAAAGATCCGAAAAACGGACAGCCCAGATGACTTAAGTGCAGTAAGCTCATTGCGTTCGGATAAGGAACCAAAAGCCATAATGGAAGCGACGAGAATTGCTAGGGGAAGGGCGAGATTGACCAATCTAGCAGAGGCATAAATCATCAGTTCAGTGATCACCCAAGGGGCGAGTCCTTTGCCAATCAAGTCATCGGCATAAACCCACAAGAACTGCATGTCTAAAATGAATAACGCCACAGGCATCGTGACGGCAAAAGGAGCCAAAAAAGACTTCAACAAAAGACTCGCGAATCGTCTCACATTTCAAAGATAGGATGCAGTAACTTGCCTATGTTAAACAGATATCAACGGAATTATGCCTTTTAAATTCTCTTCCCTTTCGGCATTTGCATTTGTCGCAGCATCATTCGCTCTAACAGGCTGTGGAGGTGATGCATCTCAAAATGATGAATCTGCTTCTGATGACTGGACAATGACGACCGCGGCAGACAAAGGAGTAAGTGAGCCGGATGCCAGCGGATTTGTTTGGCAAACTGAACAATTTGCTGATTTGAAGATAATCCGTTACCAGGTGCCGGGATGGGAACAACTTTCTCCACAACAGCGCGTACTGGTGTATTGCCTTAATCAAGCTGGATTGAGTGGTAGGGATATCATGTACGACCAGAATAACCGGTACAATTTGCGAATCCGTCACCTGCTTGAGTCTATTTACAAAGGTTTTGATGGAGATAAGTCAACCAAGGGCTGGAGCCGTTTCGAAACCTACTTAAAACGCATTTGGTTTTCCAATGGCATTCACCACCACTATGCGAATACGAAGATCATGCCGAATTTTTCGAAGGCCTATTTCGCAGAGCTCTCTGATGCTGTTGGGGTTGAAGTATCGGATGAACTCATGGCGGTGATTTTTGATCCGGAGGTTGAATCGAAAAAGGTGGAGCAGGACGCGACAAAGGGATTGGTTGAGTCATCCGCGGTAAATTTTTATGCGCCTGGTGTGAGTACAGAGGAGGCTCAAGCATACTACGCCAGCATCGTGGTAGAAGGTTCCCGTACGCCCGTAGAATACAGCCTGAATTCTCGATTGGTCAAAAATGCCGATGGTGAAATTGAGGAGCAACGCTACCGAGTAGGAGGTTTATACGGAGAGGCATTAGAACAGGTGGTATTTTGGTTGAATCAAGCCGTACAATTCGCTGAAAATGGTAAACAAGCTGCAGCTTTACGCAACCTCATTGCCTACTATGAAACCGGTGATCTCGAAAAGTGGCAGTTGTACAATGTCAACTGGGTGCAAGACACAGAAGGCGATGTAGACTACATCAATGGTTTTGTTGAAGTGTACAACGATCCATTGGGTTACACAGGTAGCTATGAGACCATTGTCCAGATTAAAGATTTTGATGCTAGCGCACGCATGAAAGTTTTGATGGATAATGCGCAGTGGTTTGAGAATAATATGCCATTCATGGATGCGCATAAGAAAAAGGAGGTGGTGGGCATCTCATATAATGTGGTCAATGTCGCAGGTGAGGCCGGCGATGCATCACCGAGCACACCTATCGGCGTAAACTTACCAAACTCAAACTGGATCCGTGTTGCACACGGATCGAAGTCGGTGAGCTTGGGGAATATCGTCAGTGCTTACGACAAATCAAGTGGTAGCGGGTTACTAGCTGAATTTGCGCACGATGACGTTGAGGTCGCGCGTTCCGAAAGCCACGGTGCCCTCGCTGGAAAGCTGCACACTGCCATGCACGAGGTCATTGGTCACGCATCCGGGAAATTGGAAGACGGAGTGGGTGAACCCAAGCAGACCATCAAAGAATACAGCTCAACCCTCGAAGAAGGCCGTGCCGATTTAGTTGCGTTGTATTTTATGCTAGATGAAAAAATGGTTGAACTCGGGTTAATGAAAACTCTCGAGACGGGGAAGTCAGAATACGACAGCTACATTCGGAACGGTATGATGCTGCAATTACGCCGCCTCGAAAAAGGGGCAGATATCGAAGAATCACATATGAGGAATCGCGCATGGATAAGTCACTGGTGTTTCGAGCGAGCGCAGGAAAATGGAGCCATTGTGCGCGTGGATCGTGATGGTAAAACATTCTTCAATATCAAAGACTATGGAGCATTGCGTGAGCTGTTCGGAGATTTGTTACAGGAGGTACAACGCATCAAGTCCCAGGGTGATTATGAGGCTGCAAAAGCACTGGTGGAGGGTTACGGCGTAAAGGTTGACCAAGCCATTCACGCTGAAGTATTGACACGTTCTGAAGCTTTAGGCATTGCACCTTACGGTGGCTTCGTCAACCCCGAAATGCAGCCGGTTTACATCGAAGGTGGAATAATCGAAGATGTCAAATTAGTATTCCCGGATGACTTTGCTGGGCAAATGCTCCGCTACGGTGAGAATTATAGTTTCTTACCCAAGAATAATGACTACGTAGCCAAATAGTAACCTCTTGCATTAGAATGGGCAACTTGCAAAGGGGTTATTTGTTCATAAGGAAAAATATCATGATCAAATTCTTTCTAACAGCTTCCTTTTCGATTCTGACGTTAGGAGCTATTGCTCAAAATCCATTCCCCTGTGAAATGTCTGGTGGCGAGGGTGAATTGGCAACGGGAGGTCTCTCTGACATTCAAATAGGCCAGTATCACGACAACGGCGCCTATTTCAATATTCTTGACATTTACCAGGGCGCAACGTTGGTATCTGCCAGAGTTTATGCTAATGGATCTGGACCTCGGACCTTTGCCCTTCTTTCTGAGGACGGCGAGGATGTTTTGAATGCTCAAGTATTTGAGGTGACAGATGGCTGGAGTACGATTGAATTCAACTGGCAATTGGGAGCCGGCAGCTATGGTCTTGCGACTCTATCTGATAATCCGCAATTGTGGCGAGACGACTTAAACAGTGACATCGACTATCCATACGAAATTGGTGACTATGGCGCTATTACCGGCACGAATATTCCCGGTGAAAATGAGTTTAATTATTATTATTTCTTTTATGATGTAGTTCTAGGTCCAAGCCCTGGATTTGTTAATTCAGGAGGCTACCCTTGCGATAATGTTGAGTTGCTTGACGTTGAATCTCTATCAAACATTGGTGGTGGTAATAATGGTAATGACACTTGGGGATGGCACGACGAGGAGAGTGGAAGGGAGATAGCGATATATGGAAGGTCCAACGGGACTTCATTTATCGATGTCACAGAACCAACTGAAATTAAATATTTCGCTTCACTGCCGTCAGCGACTGGCTCAGCCCTACACAGAGATATAAAAGTTTACAATGGATATGCCTTTATTGTCTCCGAGGCGAGTGGCCATGGATTACAAGTGGTGCGTCTCGCTGACTTGCTCTCCTTACCAACCAACATTGTGACCGAAATTTCGCCAACTGCGTATTATGATAACTTCGGGAATGCCCACAACATTATGATAAACGAGGAAACAGGATTTGCCTATGCAATTGGTTCAAATACTTTGAATGGAGGTCTGCACATAATGGATATTCAGGATCCAATAAACCCAACGTTAGTAGGTGGATTTGATGAATACTATTCTCACGATGTTCATCCCATTGTTTACCATGGTCCTGACGATGATTATTATGGACACGAAATTGTCATCTGTTTCAATGGTTATAATGGTCTGGCCATAGTCGATGCGCAAGATAAAACTGATGTTGAACTCATCTCACAATTGACATATGATCAGTCGGGTTACACCCACCAGGGATGGGTAGGAGAGAATCACACGTATTGCTTTTTTAATGATGAGCTGGATGAGGAAAACTTTGGTTTCAATACCCGCACGTACATCTTAAATATATCCGACCTAAATAATCCAGAAATTGAGGGATATTATGAAGCTTCTACCAATGCGGTTGACCATAATATGTATATCATAGGCGATAAGCTTTACCAGTCAAACTACTTGAGTGGCTTGCGCATTCTAGACGTAACGAATGCGGAAAGCGGTAATTTAGAATTAGTGGGTTTTTTCGATACGAATCCAGAATCAGATGGGCCTCAGATGACTGGCGCATGGAGCAACTACCCATATTTTCCTAGCGGTAATATCGCAGTGAGCACATTCACTCATTTTTTCATGGTCCGTCCATCTGATTCAATTTCACCAAGTCCTGTTACTGTTGAGGATGCCGAAGTCAAATTGGCAGCGGTGTATCCCAATCCTTCGCGTAATGTGATCCAAGTCGCAGGCTTCGACGGGGAAAATCATCTCGCGCTTTACGACGTCAATGGTCAACTTGTGAAATCTTGGGAAGGACTGCCAGTATCAGCCGGACTGAACCTGTCAATAACGGAAATCCCAGGAGGTTTGTATGTATTAAAGGGTTTGGAAACAGGTCGATTAGCTCGCTTTGTAGTGGCTAAGTAGTCATCTTAAAACTAGCCGTGGAGTGCGCGGTATAATTCCACCACTTCACGCGCCTCTGCCACATCGTGAACCCTCAGCATATGGGCTCCTCGCTCCAAGGCCCAGGCGTGCAATGCAGTTGTCCCATTCAACGCTGTCTCCGGCTGCCCGTTAAGCGTCTTATAAATCATTGATTTCCGGCTTACACCAACGAGAATTGGTACATTCAACTTTTGAAATTGGTCGAGTCCTCGAAGTAGCTCGAAATTATGACCTACTGTTTTTCCAAAACCAAAACCGACGTCTGCCATAAACTGTTTTACACCTTGTTGCCTGAGATGATTCATACGGTCATCTAGCCAGAGCAGGACTTCAGACGTAATGTGCTCATAAAAGGGTTGAGCCTGCATAGTTGAAGGTGTTCCCTGCATGTGCATGATTGCGTATGGCGCGTTAAATTCTGTGATGACTTTGACCATATTGGCATCACGAGATCCTCCATAAATGTCATTTATCATGAACGCACCGGCATTCAAAGCATTCAATGCTACCTCGTGGTGGAAAGTGTCCACACTGACGAGAGTCTCTGGATTGGAATCAAGCAGGCCTTTAATTGTACCTTCAATCCGTTGCCATTCCTCCGCCGCTCCCACTTCGATGGCACCAGGACGAGAGGACTGGCCGCCAACGTCCAATATGTCAGCACCGGCGGCAAGCATACTTTGCCCTTTTTCAATGGCGGTTTTTGTTGTTTTGGAGCGGCTTCCAGAGAAAAATGAGTCGGGGGTGCAATTCAGGACGCCCATGATACGTGGTGCGTTAAACGTCAGTAACCGGGATGCGTTTTGGAGTTGATAAATCGATGAAGACATTGAGGGGTATGTAGATTCAGGCTTCAGAGTGAGTCGTATCTTGGCACAAGATATTCTAAGATTGATGGCCGTGAGTACGATTGAAGAAACGCTTAAAGATTACGACCGAGCATTTGGCCGTTGCGCCGAACTCTTCAAAGCGAAAACTTCGGATTATGGAACGGCTTGGCGCGTGTTGAGACCCTCTTCATTGACGGACCAGTTGTTTATTAAGGCCAATCGCATTCGAACGTTACAAGAATCGCACGAGGCTATGGTTGATGAGGGAATCGATGATGAATTCGTTGGTATTGTCAATTACAGTTTAATGGCCTTGATCCAGTGCGGTTTGCCTCAGGGACACCCGTTGGAGTTGCCTGCTGAAGAGGCGGTACAACGTTACAACGAAGCCTTTCAATCTACACGCGATTTGATGATTGCTAAGAACCATGATTATGGTGAAGCCTGGCGAGAAATGCGCGTAAGTTCACTAACCGATTTAATCCTCATGAAGGTCCTT
>DIHQ01000096.1 GCA_002420235.1 Flavobacteriales bacterium UBA5692 | reverse complement strand
AAGAATGGGTTCAGTCACTACGGTGTTCTCGGGCAGTACCTCTTCAATGGAAGTTTGAACGCTCGCGGCGCTTGTCTCTTTCACTTCGTTAGTGGTCAATTCCTCGGGTGTTTTTGCGCTCATTGCGTTTCTTAGGTTGGTGCCAAAATAAGGCGGATGAAAAAGTTAGTTCGGTCACGGCATTTCCCTTTAGAGCCTTTGAAACCCGCTTCCATTTCGGGGGTCGAAGTCCTATCCTCGATGGCGGTCTAATGCTCCATAAAGGCTGGAAACACTAGTGTTTTCGAGGCTAAAGACTTGTTCTCCACCTATGGAGCCGGGCTCAGTAGCTTATTGAAAAAGGGCCGTTGGACAAGGAGTTAACCTGGGTGCCATGACCATTGGAAGCGTAAAGAAAAGTGAAGATGAGGCAGAAGACCAAAACAAAACAATTCACAAATTCAGGTAGTTTTGAACAGTCGATTAGTTCAAAATCCGCGGAACCGTTGATGGCATTGAGAAGGCGCAAATTTTTAGTTCATTGGGGATAAAAAACTCAAAAAAATACTTGGTTTTTTTGCGGGATTTTTTATCGGAATCAGGCTTCAGAATATGCAAGTTATTGACCCCTCGTGAGTTCCGCCTTTGCATTGTAAAATTTTAGCCGGACGTGACCCGGTTCCCTTTGTATTTTCGCGACATGTTTAAAGCGCTTTTGAAAAAATTGGTCGGAGACAAGGCTGAGGGAGACATGAAGGAAATTCAGCCGGTCATTGATGCTGTACTTGTCCTCGAGTCATCGATGAAAGCGTTATCGGACGATGACCTGAGAACGGAGAGTGAAAAATTGCGACAACGCATTCAAGCCCATGTTACCGAATTGGAAAATGAGGAGCAGGCGTTGCGTGCTCAAGCATCTGCAATGGGCGAAGATCAGTTGGAACAGAAAGAGGCCATTTACGAACAAATAGATGGTTTGTCCAGGAAAATTGACGATGCCTTGGAAGAGGTGCTTGAGACCATCATGCCAGAGGCTTTTGCACTTGTAAAGGAAACGGCTCGTCGATTTGCTCAAAATGCAGAACTTAAGGTCGCCGCGTCTGACTGGGACCGCGATATCGCTGCTAAGCGCGACGGCGTCACGATTCAAGGTGACCTTGCGATTTGGGGCAACGCATGGACGGCTGCCGGATCTAAGGTGGAATGGAACATGGTTCATTACGACGTTCAGCTGGTTGGTGGGGCTGCACTTCACAGAGGAAAGGTCGCAGAGATGCAAACGGGGGAGGGCAAGACTTTGGTTGCTACCCTGCCGGTGTTCCTCAACGCTTTAACAGGAAAAGGTGTACACTTAGTTACAGTAAACGACTACCTCGCTCGCCGAGACTCTGAGTGGATGGCACCAATCTTTGAATTCCACGGCATGCGAGTGGACTGCATTGACAAGCACCAGCCCAACAGCGAATCAAGGCGGGAAGCCTACCGCGCCGACATCACTTACGGAACAAACAATGAGTTTGGATTCGATTATCTCCGTGACAACATGGCCCAGCGTCCAGAGCAATTGGTGCAACGCAAGCACCATTTTGCCATAGTTGATGAGGTGGACTCCGTTTTGATTGACGAGGCGCGAACGCCATTAATTATCAGTGGACCCACACCTAAGGGTGATCAGCAAGAATTCGTGGAGCTCAAGCCCAAGGTGGTTCAATTGGTTACTGTCCAACAAAAAGCGGCTCAACAGTTCCTGACCGATGCCAAACGTCTCCTTCAAAATGACGGCGCTTCAAAGGAAGACACTGCTGAAGGAGGATTGGCGCTCTTTCGTGCCTATCGAGCTCTCCCCAAGTCGAAGCCCCTTATTAAGTTTTTGAGTTTGGAGGGGATGAAACAGCAAATGCTCAAGACAGAGGCGATTTACCTCGCTGATAACAAACGCGAGATGCCGAAAGCAGATGCTGAGCTCTACTTCGTCATTGATGAAAAGCAAAACCAAGTAGAGCTTACGGAAAAGGGCATCGAATTTTTGACCGCCAATATGGAGGACGAGTATTTCTTTACCATGCCTGATTTAGCGACTGAGCTCGTTTCCATTGATAATGGCGAGGGGAGTGATGAGGCAAAACGTGAAAAGAAGAGCCAATTGATGGCGGATTACTCTATCAAAAGCGCGCGAGTTCACACCATGAATCAGCTCTTGAAGTCGTATGCTTTGTTCGAGAAAGACGTGGATTACGTGGTGATGGAAAACAAGGTCAAAATTGTTGATGAGCAGACGGGACGAATTATGGACGGCCGACGCTATTCGGACGGCCTTCACCAGGCCATTGAGGCCAAGGAAAACGTGAAGGTCGAAGCTGCGACCCAGACGTATGCAACGGTTACCCTGCAGAACTACTTTCGAATGTATCACAAGCTATCCGGCATGACGGGAACGGCAGAGACTGAGGCGGGAGAGTTGTGGGACATCTACAAACTCGACGTGATGGTCATTCCGACAAACCGTCCCGTTGCCCGTGAGGATCGTGAGGATCTCGTTTACAAGACCAAACGTGAAAAGTACAATGCCATTATCGATGATGTGGTAGCACTGAGTGAGGCCAACCGACCGGTGCTTGTGGGTACGACTACGGTGGAAGTGAGTGAATTGCTTTCGCGCATGCTTGATATTCGGCACATCAAGCATCAGGTGCTCAACGCTAAGTTGCACCAGCGTGAGGCGGAAATTGTCACAGAGGCAGGCAAGCCTGGGACCGTGACCATTGCCACGAATATGGCTGGGCGCGGAACGGACATCAAGCTTACCGATGATGTCAAGGCCGCAGGGGGATTGGCCATTATTGGAACGGAGCGTCACGACAGCCGACGGGTAGACCGCCAGCTCCGCGGACGTGCGGGCCGTCAAGGGGACCCGGGATCCTCTCAGTTCTACGTGTCCCTCGAGGACGATTTAATGCGCTTGTTCTCCTCTGATCGGGTATCTAAAATGATGGATCGAATGGGCCACGTGGAAGGAGATGTTATCCAACACTCCATGATAACCAAGTCAATCGAACGCGCTCAAAAGAAGGTGGAAGAAAACAATTTCGGTATCCGGAAGCGCCTGCTTGAGTACGATGACGTGATGAACGCGCAGCGAGAGGTTATCTACAAGCGTCGACGCAATGCCTTGCACGGTGACCGCATCCGCACGGACATTGCCAACATGTTCTTCGAATTGGTTGAGGCGGCGGTGCTGGCTTTTCATCCTGAAAAGCAGTTCGAGTCGTTCCGTTTGGCCCTACTGCGTGATTTCGGTATTGAACCAACATTCGATGCGGATGGGTTCG
>DIHQ01000177.1 GCA_002420235.1 Flavobacteriales bacterium UBA5692 | reverse complement strand
CTACACGCGATTTGATGATTGCTAAGAACCATGATTACGGTGAAGCCTGGCGAGAAATGCGCGTAAGTTCACTAACCGATTTAATCCTCATGAAGGTCCTTAGAGTGAAACAGATAGAAGATCATCAAGGCATTACTCAGGTTTCTGAGGGTGTGGAAGCCAATTACCAAGACATGGCCAATTATGGACTTTTTGCTCTGATTTTGCTCGAATTAACGGGAGGTTAGAACAGGGGCAAGGTAGTTCGAAGTAATTTTCACTGAAATTTATGTCCATGTGGAATACCATCATTAAAACCTGCCGACTCTTGGTAGGGTCCCTTTTTATCGTTTCTGGATTGATAAAGGCAAACGATGCGCTGGGATTTGTTTACAAATTGGAGGAGTATTTTGAACCAGGGGCTTTGAATTTGCCGGGACTGACAGATTGGGCATTGCCTCTTGCGGTTTTTATCTGTGTTGGCGAAATCTTGCTTGGTGTTGCTATGGTCATCGGTGCTTTACCGAAAATCACGGCAATGCTCACGGGCATCATCATGGCATTTTTTACTTGGTTGACGTGGTACACGGCTAATTGTGATCCATTCGGAACGAAAATGATTGCTGACGCCATGGGAACGTTGGTTGAAATTGAGAACCAATGCGTCCTTGCGTGTGGATGCTTTGGAAACGCCATACCTCTTACGCCATACGAGAGCTTCATCAAAGATTTGGTCCTTTCTGTTTTGACGGTGCCGATTCTTGTCGGAGCATTCACCAATCGTATCGCACTGAACGATAAGCGAACAGGGATGATTATGATATCCGCTAGCCTCATTTTGATTTACCTGTTTGGTGATTATATGCTCGAATGGAATTTCCCCGTGTTGTTTGCGGCAATTACCTACGCAGTGGCGGAAGGCCTAAAAACCCGAATCAATAGCAACTTTAAAGAATGGATTATGGCGGCAGGTGTTACTGCTGTTTGCGTGGCCTTTCAGATGCACACGCTTAATCATTTGCCGCTGAAAGACTACCGTGCCTATGCTGTTGGGGAGAGTGTTGTTGAGAATCGAAAGTCTGCAGAGCAGCTTGGATTACAAGGGCCGGTCTTTGCAACTGAGTACACCTTTCGGAACGTTAACACAGGCGCTGACACCCTTGTGTTAAGCAGCGATTGGCTCAAGGTTTACGATGAGCCTTGGTTTAACTCTACATATGAGACTGTTTCTTTCGACGGTCGTGAGGTCAAAGTGTCTGACGGCTACGAACCGCGAATACTTGATTTTCAAATTATCGATAGTTTAGGGGAGGATAGAGCTGATGAATTTTTGAATTACCAAGGAAATGTGCTGCTCTTCGTTTCAAAAGACTTGGAAAATGCTAATACCTCGAAACAGGGAGATATGAATGAACTATCCAAGATGGCAGCTGAAGCTGGTTGGATGAGTATGGGGCTAACCAATGCTCCATGGGATGAAAATCGCACTTTTCAGGAAGTGCATGGCGTAACATATGATATGTTCACCTGTGATCAAACTGAATTGAAAATTGTCATTCGTTCGAACCCGGGTATTGTCTGGTTGAATAATGGAGTGGTTCAACATAAGTGGGCATGGCGCGATGTTCCCGCTTGGGAAGAGTTGAAAGGAGGTAATTGATGTTGCGCAAGGTGCTTCACGGAGTGGGCGTGCTTTGGGGAACCTTGACTCTCGTTTTCCTTTTATTTGCTTTTGCTCCCGATCCTGCGCGGCAATTTGCTGGTCAAAATGAATCTGAAGAAACTGTGGAGGCAATTCGAATGAAACTCGGATTAGACCAGCCTATGTATCAGCGTTATGCCACCTTTTTGTCTGGTCTTTTTCCAATAGGACTTTGTAATTCAAGGCTCGTATGGACGGGTTTGGATTTGGGTAATTCCTACGTGTCGGACCGACCAGTTGTAGATGCCATATCAGATGCCCTACCGGCAACGGTTCTACTGGCAATTACAGCCATGGGAATTGCTATGGCCTTAGGTCTTTGCATTGGATTCGGACTCGCGATGATGCCAGGCAGCACTTTGGATCGATGGGTACTTGGAATTGCCGCATTGGGTATGAGTGCGCCTTCATTCGTCATGGCCATTTTGGTGTCATGGTTGTTCGGGTCGGTTTTGCATTATTGGACAGGGTTACCCATGACAGGAGGGCTTTGGGTAGTACATCCGTTTCAAGGACCCGAGCTGTCATGGAGTAACCTGATTTTGCCATCTTTGACACTGGGTATTAGACCGTTAGCGGTAGTTATTCAATTGACGCGTAATAGCGCTGTTGATGTTTTGAACATGTCCTTTGTAAGGACCGCACGATCCAAAGGTATTTCCTCGTTTCGCCTCCTGACGCATCATGTGGTTCGCAATGCGATTGGGCCCGTTCTGACTTCTGCTTCAGGATGGTTTGCAAGCATGCTGGCCGGTGCTGTATTCGTTGAATATGTCTTCGGCTGGCGAGGCATGGGTATGTTGATGTTTCGAGCGCTGGAACAAAGCGATTTACCGGTGGTACTTGGCTGTGTTACGGTTGTGGCGACAACTTTTGCCGCTGTGAACGTTGTTGTTGATTTTGCTTATGGTTGGCTTGATCCTCGGGTTAGGCTGTCAAGCGCTCGTTGAGCAATTTATTTAACGACTTCGCGGTGGCGTTGAAATATCGCTTTGTACGGTAGCTAGTGACCCATTGAATACCACTAACGGCATTGGTCAAAAACAACTCATCCGCTCTCAGCATCTCTCCCGGTGAAATGTTGCATTCGTATACTTTGAATCCTTGTTCAAGTGCCAGGTTGATAACAGCAGCTCGCATCACACCGCCGATGGGCCCGCTTTCTAATCCTGGCGTATAAAGGACACGATTGCTAACTAGAAAGAGATTGGACCGTGTAGATTCTATTATGCTGTGCGATGTATTGGTGATTAATGCATCATCCAGATCTTTTTCGCGAGCCCACAAGCTGGCTTGAACGTACAAAAGAGCCGATGTATTCTTAAAATTTGCAAGGGGTCCGTTCAGCTTTTTCATAGCTGGATAAACATCTACGGTCAGTCCATTTTCATTAAAAGCGTATGTGTTGGAATGCATCGGTTCAACCTCGGCAATCCATTCCAAAGCATTTGTCTGTGGGGTGTAACGCCCTCCAGACATCCGGAAAAAAGACACACGCAAACGCCCCCCGGCATTAATGCCATTGGCTTGACAGAGTGATTTGAGGGCGCTTTGCCAAGCTTGAATGTCCCATCCGTCTGGTTTTTCGATTTTGTGCGCTTCAAGGCTTTTTTCTACTCGATCCCAGTGTAAATCACAATGCTGGGGGACACCATTGCACACACGAATCGTCTCGAAAAATCCATCTCCGTATTGAAATGCACGGTTGTTAACGGCATTTGGAAGGGCTAGGGCATCGCATAATTCCCCATTAACAATGTATTTTACACGCTGCATTGGCTGCCATTCAATGCTATCAAACATGAGGAGCTAGGATTTGAGGTATGTAGTCGATCAGGTCCCCATTCACCGAAATTAAAACACCACTGACCCCTAATTTTTCACCGGCCTCTATATCCCTGTTTTTGTCGCCAATCATCCATGAAATTTTGGGATTTACGCGGTGTCGGGCACATGCCTTTTCAATCATTAGTCCTCCGGGCTTACGGCTTAAACTTTCTCCAAAATCTGGGTGGTGTGGGCTGTAGTAGACATCGGTGATGTCGATGCCGCGCTCTGCGCATGACTGAATGAAGTAGCGATGAATCTCGTGCACGTCCTCGTGGGTGTACTGACCCTTGGCGATGCCACCTTGATTGGTTATTAGAATTAAAAGGTACCCCGCATCTTGTAATTGCTCTAGCGCTTCATATACTGTTGGCAAAACACGAAATTGAGTCAATGAACGAGTGTAGTCTCCAGGATCGTAGTTGATGACCCCGTCTCGGTCCAAAAAGACGGCTTTATTCCATTCCATTGTGTTTCGAAGCTACATCAGAATACTAAAGGAAAACAAGCGTCAAGCAATGCGAGTGCCTGGTGCCACATCCCCTGGAACCTCAAGCAATGCTGTGCCATTTAGGGAGTCCAGCGCGCCAAGAAGGAGAAATTCTGATTGGATGGGGCCTATTTGTTTCGGTGGGAAATTAGTGACAGCTACGACCTTTTTTCCAATAAGTTCTGCGGGATTATAACGGTAGGTGATTTGTGCGGATGTTTTCAATGTGCCAATTTCTGGTCCGAAGTCAACGTTCACGATGTATGCTGGATTCTTTGCCTCTTTAAAAACGGAAGCTTCGATGACAAGGCCGACGTGCATATGGACTCTTTCAAATTCTTTCCAATTGAGTGGATTTTTCATGAAGTGAATGTACAGTCATTGCACAACTGTCGTAAGTGAACGGGGACGGAGGTTTTGTATTTTTGAAATATGTCTTTTAAGGAATGGCTTGATTTTCCGGCATTTGACTTTGAACGGTGGAGAGAGGAAGCCTCGAACATCAAATCGGATGAAACCGGCTTGTGGCGCAAACCCTACTGGTCGCCAAGTTTACGGTGTTCCGAATTGCCAGCAAAGGCTATCGCTCCTCAGGAGAATGGCAATGCGTGGTCTTTGACTGAAAGCATCCAACATGAAGAGGATTTAATGCCCGCGCTACTTGGTGGAGCGGATGGCATTCGTTTTCAACATGAATTCTGCAAGTGGCAGTGGTTAAGTAAGGTACACCTCGAAATGATTTACTTAGACTTGGATGCTGACCAAGTACATCTCGCTCATTTTCCCTTTCGTAAGATGATTGCTAATGGGTGGAAAGGCAGCTGTACCCGAAGCGTTCGAGGTTTGACCGTAGAGGAGGCGTGTAATCATACCGACCTTCTGTCTGCGATTCCATCCATTCGAAAATGGGCCATTAGCACTTGCGATTTGAATAACCCGGTTGAGGTCTTGTGTTCGGGTCTGGTCCAAGCTCAAGGCGCTTTCGATACTTTTGAAGCCGCAGGTCTGAATAAGGCAGAGGCATTTCAAGCTTTTAGATGGATTTATCAAGTGGGTCCTAATGTATTAGAAGGAGTAGCCATGACGCGTGCAATGCGAATCATTTGGCAGCGCTGGCTCACGAGCCGTGGCCTTAAGTGTGGTGCTATTTGGTTGGATGCGAGGACATACCTGCCAGAAGTTGATGAAGGACTTAGAACCGATCGTTTCATTGGCATGACTTCAGCAGCATATTCTGGTGCAATTGGAGGTGTTGATTCCTTGGAAATCCTTCCTCATGATGCCGACTGTCGAAAGGCATCAGCAGATGGAAAGCGGTGGGCACGAAACATCCAACACCTTATGCGAGAGGAGGCTGGTTTGCATCGGGTTTTTGATCCCATGGGAGGCAGCAGAGTCGTGGAGGCTTGGACTGCCGAATTGGTCGAAATTGCATGGAAATCCTTTGAAAATAATGTGTTACCATGATTGATATTGTCCCTCATTATCCCGTTGATTGTGCCAGTCAGCTTGCCCATGAGCGATTTGGGCCGGGCCAAGCGCCGTTTCTTGGTGGACCGTACGCGACCATGTACACATCCCGTCCTTGGACCATTCGACAGTATGCTGGATTTTCAACAGCCGAGGCCTCCAATGCATTCTATCGCTCCAACTTGGCTGCTGGTCAAAAAGGTCTTAGCGTGGCTTTCGATCTTGCTACGCATCGCGGATACGATAGCGACCATCCTCGGGTTTCAGGCGACGTTGGAATGGCTGGAGTTGCAATTGACTCGGTAGAGGATATGATGCTTTTATTTGATGGGATTCCGCTCGATCGGATGTCTGTGAGCATGACCATGAACGGGGCGGTGTTGCCCATTTTGGCTTTTTACATAGTTGCTGCCGAAGAACAAGGTGTGGAACCTAGGTGCCTCGCTGGAACAATTCAGAATGATATCTTAAAGGAGTTCATGGTGCGGAATACGTACATCTATCCGCCGGCTCCCTCCATGCGCATTATCTCTGATATCTTCAAATACACCGCGGAGTATATGCCGAAGTTTAATTCTATTTCTATTTCTGGTTACCATATGCAGGAGGCTGGCGCTACGCCAGTACTTGAGTTGGCGTATACATTAGCTGATGGACTAGAATACGTTCGTACTGGCATCGCGGCTGGGCTAAACATTGACGCCTTTGCCCCACGTCTGAGCTTCTTTTGGGCGAGTGGAATGAATCACTATGAGGAAATCGCTAAAATGCGCGCTGCACGTTTGATTTGGGCACATAAAATGAAGGACTTGGGCGCTACGAAGCCCAAATCCATGATGCTGCGTACGCATACCCAGACAAGTGGTTGGTCCCTCACTGCGCAAGACCCCTGGAACAATGTGGCCCGCACGGCTATGGAAGCTATGGCAGCCGTTTTTGGTGGCACCCAATCCTTGCATACCAATTCCATGGACGAGGCAATTGCGCTGCCTACAGAGGCTTCAGCAAGGATTGCCCGTAATACTCAACTGTTCATGCAGCAGGAAGCTGGATTTACAGAGGCTATCGATCCCTGGCACGGATCTCGCATGATGGAGAATCTCACTGACCAAATGGTTCAAGAAGCCTTGACTTTGATAAAGGAGGTTGAAGAGGAAGGCGGAATGGCGAGCGCTATTGAAAAGGGCATCCCCAAACTGCGTATTGAGGCGGCAGCCTCGGAGAAGCAAGCACGCATTGATCGAGGACAAGACCGTATTATCGGTGTCAATTTGTTCCCAACGGATAAAGAAGAAAATCTGGAAGTCCTCGAAATTGACCAAAAAGCAGTCCGAATAAAGCAGATTGCGAGATTGGCTGAACTTCGTGCACAACGGGATGACGCATCAGTAAAATCTGCTTTGAAAGCTCTATCAACAGGAGCTAAAGGTGATGCGAACTTATTGGAATTGGCGGTTCAAGCGGCAAAGGAGCGTGCGACACTTGGAGAAATTAGCGATGCATTAGAAGTTGCTTTTGGTCGTTACGAACCTGCGGTTCAAAAAGTTAGTGGTATCTTCTCGAGGGCGATGGAGGGCCAATCTGCATATCAAAACGTTATTGACTTGACAAGGAATTTCAAGGATAAGGTCGGACGGCAGCCGCGTATTCTTATCGCTAAAATGGGGCAAGATGGTCATGATCGAGGAGCCAAGGTGATTGCCTCATCCTTTGCAGACATGGGATTCGATGTTGACTTGGGTCCATTGTTTCAAACGCCAATGGAGGTGGTACAGCAGGCCATTGACAATGACGTTCACGTTGTGGGTATTAGTACTTTAGCTGCTGGTCACAAAACCCTAGTCCCAGAATTGATTGAAGGATTGCGAAGTAGCGGCCGAGCGGATATCTTGGTCGTGGTTGGGGGAGTCATTCCGCCAGGTGATTATGAGGGACTCTACGACAAAGGAGCCGTAGGCGTATTCGGACCAGGGACGCCGATTACGGAATCTGCAAGAAATATTCTTGAATTATTACTCGAGGCTTACGCCTGATTCCCCAATCGCGTTAAAGGTTTTTTCAGGCCATTCATCCAGGCTTTTCCAGACATGCGTCCTTTCCCAGGTGGTATGAGCTCATCGATTGCAATCCAACCGTCACTGCACCGGACTGCAAATGTGCTGTGCACGAGAGCGAGCGTTCCGGGTTGGGTCTCGTATGGAAGTTCGACTATTCTTTGAATGGAATGGGCATGAAGAATCTTGATGACCCCAAAAGGAGACGTGGTCCAAGCTTTGGGAAAAGGATATAGTCCTTTGATTCTATTTAACACATTATAAGTAGATTGAGACCAATTTATTAAAGTGTTTTCCCGATTTAATTTAGGCGCAGTAAGCCAAGGTCCGTCTGACAACTGCGGTCGCGGAGTTAGCTCACCTGCTACGAGGTAGTCGACAGTTTTAACAAGAAGCTTTTTGCCTTGGCCTAACAATTTTTCATATAGAATTCCAGCGTCGTCCATTTTGTCGATTGCTACTTTGTCTTGAAGCAATACATCGCCCGTATCAATGGAATCATTCAGTGAGAAAGTGGAGACACCTGATGCTCTTAATCCGTAAATGATGGCCCAGTGGATGGGTGCTGCACCTCGCAACTGAGGCAACATCGAGGCATGCAGGTTGATGGTCCCAAATTTTGGTGCATTCCATACCATGCGCGGAAGCATGCGAAATGCGACAACAATAAACACATCCGCTCTCCACCCTAAGAGCTTTCTGTTGAAGTCTGGGTTTTTAAGTTTGGCTGGTTGTAATACAGGCAAACCATTTGCATCAGCTACGGATTTTACGGCAGACAGCTTGATTTTTTGACCCCGGCCAGAACGTCGGTCTGGTGCTGTGACAACGCCGACCACACAGTGCTTCGATTCTAATAACGATTCAAGACAAACGGCCGCAAATTCAGGTGTTCCAAAAAACACTATGCGCAGCTTGGAGTTCAATGGAGAAGTGGGAAAATCTGCCATAATGTGAGACTAAATCGGTTGTGATTCGAGGCGCCAAGTGCCTTTTCGAAGGTACAGCCAACTTCCAAATCCGATGGATAAGAAGTAAACCAATTCGACGCGCCAAATGATCCAGATGGGCTGTGGCCAGATAAGGGTAATTGTAGCGGCAGCAATCATGTATATGGTTACGGCTACAAGTTCGATGCGGAACGCTACTTTCGTTTTCCCACTGCCCTGAATAGTGGACAACATGACTCCAGTGAAGGCATAGGTGCAGACAACTATGAATAAGACATGCAGGGTTTTGATCATGGCCGCTTGCCCGGTCGCATCGGTAAAAAATAAAGCAGCAAGTTTGCTGGGGTATAGAATATATCCGTGACAAAAAAGTATGATTCCTAGAAAAGTGATTACGAAAATTCGTCGCAAGGTCTGATTCAAATCGGCCAGTCGACCTGCACCAAGCAATCCACTCACATAGGTTCGAGTGGTCTGTTGCATACCTTGTGTCACAATGAATGCTAGCATGAAAAAGTTGCGGGTTACGTGGGACACTTTCAGCTCCATACTACCGACTTTTTCAACAAAGAAGAAGAAAGCCGTCCAAGTAAAGACGGTCGTCAAGAACTGTCCCACTAATGGGAAGGCCAATTTCCACCATGCTTTTAAATCATCCCATGAAAGTATGCTCCACGGTCGAAATGCCTCGGGCATAATGCGAAGGGTTACTATCAACGCAATGATGAAACCAGTCAACTCTGCACAGATTGATGCCCACGCTGCACCGATTGCTCCGGTGGCGTCAACACCCCACCAACCTTCAACCCAGGCAGCGTCCAAAACCATGTTTACGGCGGCGCTACAAATTCCAATGGCTAAAATTGGCCAAGTCTTGGCGATGCCGGTGTAAAGCGCATTGAAGGCAAGAAGCGATGTGAACGGTATAAAACCAAGCAGGCGGATGGCAAAAAAATCTGTGAAAACGGCTCGAATGCTAGGGTCGGCAATGGCTGAGTTTACAAGTCCACCATTTAACAAAAAGGCTACACTTGTCAGGAGAACACCGATAATCCCGTGCAAAAGCAAGCCTGTGCGAAATGTCCTGAGAGCATCTTCTCGACGGCCTTCACCTAATCGCCGTGCAATCACGATTTGCAGAGCCGCTGCGCTGCCTACTGCAATCATCTCCAATGTTATGTAAACTAGGCCAGCGTTTCCTGCGCCATTGATTGCTTCCTCACTCAAGCGAGCCAGAAAGAAGTTATCGGTGAGAAGAACGAAAAATTGGAGCATGGTGCCCATGGAAATGGGAATGGCCATGCGTAACAAGTCAACATAGCCGGTATTCAATATCCCTGCTTGGTTCATTGCGGCAAAAGTCTTTATTTTTGAGATGAAATCACAGCCCAAGGTGTTTCAAAATCGCATCTGATTTCTTAACTGATTTCAAGGCCCAGTCTAGCATCACCGCATCCTTTTCACGCGGTGCGAGTTGCCAATCTTCAGGTGGCAGATTGCGGATGTTCTCCATGATGCGTTGTATTATTATGCCGGCGGCGACGCTTATGTTCAAGGATTCGGTCATGCCGCGCATGGGAATGACAACATTGTAGTCGGCAGCCTCCATCATTCGTTTTGAGACACCCTTAAATTCCGTTCCCATCACCACAGCTACTGGTTTGTTAATGGGCAGGCTGCGTGCTTCGTATCCGTCGATGTGGGGGGAAGTGACTGCAATTTTGTAACCGTTCACGCGAAGTGCTTTTATGCAAGCAGCTATTGGGTCATCAGCATTGGTGTATCTGTGAATTGTTAACCAGGATGGCGTTCCTTTCGAAACACCGCGGTTGAGGACCCAAGGGTTAATGTCTTCGATTAAATGGACATCTTGAATCCCCATGCCATCACACGATCGCATCACTGCACTCGCATTTCTGCTTAGGTATACGTTTTCAAGTACCATGCACAGTCTCCGTGAACGCTGTTCCAAAGCATCCTCAAATTTTTTTTGCCGTTCTTCACTGATGTATGGAAGGATGGCTTGCAACTTAGTATTTGGCATATGTATAAATAGGGGTGAAATAAAAAGGCCCCGAGCCAAACGCTCGGGGCCTTTTCACTTTGGGCAAAGGGCCTTATACCTTTGAGCTCAATTCAGCACCTGCCTTGAACTTAATTACGTTCTTAGCTGCGATAGTGATCGTCTTGCCAGTTTGTGGGTTTCGACCTTGGCGCTCGGCACGGTGAGAGACTGAGAAAGAACCAAATCCGACGAGGGATACGCGGTCTCCTTTGCTCAACGCACCAGCTGTTGAGTCAACGAAAGCGTCCAGTGCACGCTTTGCGTCTGCTTTTGAGATGCCAGCTCCTTCGGCCATTGCATCTACCAATTCTGCTTTGTTCATGGTGTATAAATTAAGAGTGAATATTCAACTCGGCCAAATATATGGGCGGGATTTCAACGCCGACAAGGGGTTCCGGTCATTTCGTGAATAAACCTATGCAAATTGTTAATAAGCATGATAAAACACACGGTAATTGAGGCAGATTTAATCCAGAACACTGGTCTCACAGCCTTCTTGAAGCAGATTTGCGCTCGTGTATAATCCATAAAATTAGAGAGCTCAGAGGGATAAGAGCAATCCAAGCAGGTGAGGTGCCTACAACAGCCCATTGGCCGAAGCTGACGGCAATGGCGACAATGCTTAAACTAAAAACAACAATGGCAAAAAAGGTGCGATCCCATTGATCATCATTTAAGAGCAAGCTTATCACCAACGGCGTTGAGCTCGAAAGGGTTGCCAGCAACCAAGCAACTGCATGTGGGCATTGGTAAAATCCGTAGAGCGCGACAGCGAGCAATGCGCCCCAAATGAACTGTATGATGCGTTGGATTTTTTGCATAAACAAAGGTACGAGCTGGTACTTTTGCACCATGCAAGATTTTGGTCTTCCTCCCGGGCAAGTGTACACCCCAGAAATTCGGTTCGTCGACATTGATGCCGCCGGTATAGTCAACAATGCGACCTATTTTAATTATTTTGAGCAAAGCCGCATTGCATTTTTTGAACCGTTACTAGGAAGAAAATGGGACTGGAATTCGGCAGGCATGGTGGTAGCTCGGCATGAAATCGATTACCGCGCTCCCATTCTTTTTCTTGATGAAATAAGAATTATTACCTGGATTGAACATATCGGCGCCAAAAGCATGATCGCAGGTTATGAAGTTTACAAATATGACCGAGAAAAGTGGCTTCTTGCTGCCAATGCCAAGACAGTTTTGGTATCCTACAATCACAATGAGGGCAGGCCTGCGCCTTGGTCACAGGATTTGGTCAAGGCTGCAAAAGATTTCGGTTTCGGAAGGCCTGACATTTGAAGTCAGTGACGTACTTGCCGACGGTGGAAAAAAACGACTTTCAATCGAAAGACATGGAATTCATTTCATCTATTTTTGATTTGGTGAAATTCTCACACTCCCAACTATAACTCTTTTGAAAAATGAAAAATTTTTACGCTTTGATGCTGGCCTTATTGGTTAATACTTTTGGTATTTCCCAAGTTTCAGTCACGTTTCAAGTGGACATGAATAACGAGTCTATTTCCGCTGATGGTATTCATATTGCTGGTAGCTTCCAAGGATGGGATCCTAGTTTGACCATAATGTCTGATGATGATATGGATGGTGTCTACGAATTAACTATCGATCTTCCGGCTGATAGCACATATGAATTT
>DIHQ01000130.1 GCA_002420235.1 Flavobacteriales bacterium UBA5692 | reverse complement strand
CCGGTGGCCAACTCTTCGCCACCTATCTAAAGAATGCCTGTAACGCAATTGTGCGCCTGGATATGGACGGCTCCAACCCTCGGAAAATTGACTTACCAAATGAGGCTGGATCAGCTGGCGGATTCGGCGGTAAAATCAATGCCACTGAAACCTTTTATGCTTTCACTTCATTTACTTACCCCACGTCAATTTACAAGTATGACATAGCCACAGGTGAAAGCACGCTCTTTGCCTCTCCAGATGTTGATTTCAATCCTGAGGACTTTGAATCTAAGCAGGTGTGGTACGAATCCATGGACGGCACCAAGGTTCCGATGTTCATCGTACACAAGAAAGGTCTTGAATTGGACGGAAGTCGACCAACATACCTGTATGCCTACGGCGGTTTTAACATCAGCCTTACTCCGAGTTTCAGCTCATCCTTACTCATGCTATTGGAAAACGACGGGGTATACGCGATGCCTAATCTTCGTGGTGGAGGAGAATTCGGCGAAAAATGGCATGAGGCGGGTATGCTACTGCAAAAACAAAACGTATTCGACGACTTCATTACGGCAGGCGAGTACCTGATTAACGAAGGTTATACTCAATCCAACCGCCTCGCCATCGCTGGAGGCTCAAATGGAGGCTTATTGGTCGGAGCGGTAATGACCCAACGCCCAAATCTTGCTGGCGTAGCTTTCCCAGCGGTTGGGGTTATGGATATGCTTCGTTACCATCAGTTTACGATCGGTTGGGGGTGGATTCCTGAGTATGGCTGTGCAGACAGTTCAAAAGCGGACTTCGACAACCTTGCCGGTTACAGTCCCTATCACAACCTTGCACCAAAAACGGCCTATCCAGCTACGATGGTCACGACGGCAGATCACGATGACCGGGTAGTTCCGGCTCACAGTTTCAAATTCACCGCGCGGCTTCAAGCATGTCAATCAGGGGGCCGCCCAGCGCTCATTCGCATCGATAAAAATGCGGGCCACGGTGCCGGTAAACCCACCTCCAAGATTCTAGACGAACAGGCTGATAAGTGGGCATTTATGTTTCATGAAATGAATATTCCCTTACCGACGCAGTGAGCCTAACCGCCACACAAGCCCATTTAGGCTTCGAGGACGAGCACTTCGTGATCGCCTGGAAACCACACGGTATTTTGACTTCCGGCAACAGCGGGCGCACATTTGATCGAATTGTAAATCGGACTTTGTGCACACCTCCGGGGTCCGGAGTTTTGCCCTGCCATCGCTTGGACTTCGGAACCAGTGGTTGGGTAGTGTTCGGAAAATACAAACAAGCAGCACGTGCAATGGGATTACTATTCGAAAAGAGAAGCATCACAAAACGTTATGTGGCCTTGGTGCACGAGCAATTTCCCATTGCAATGACTACGGCGTGGCCTTTGGATGGGAAACCTGCCACAACCCATTTGGCATTATTGGCGAAAGGGCGCATCGCCGGGGCAGGGCCAGTCAGCTTCATCCATGCTGAACCAATAACCGGTCGAACCCACCAAATCCGACGCCATTTGTTCCAATCTGGTCATGGCATTGTCGGAGACGACCACTATAGCATTCCCGGAAATCGCTACAAAGGCAAGGGGCTATTCCTCTGTGCCTATGGTGTGGCTTTCGATCACCCCATGATTCGCCACTTTAAAGTCGATATCGAGGCCAAGCCTTCTAGAAAATTCAGAAAGCTCCCCTTCGTTGACCAATCCGATTTCATCCGACGCTTCAACCTATCTTCGCGCGAATGATTGCGCGATTTCTACGTTCATGTTACCGTATTCCCGGCTTTTTATTTCTGAGTCTGGCCTACACACTGAAGCTTGGGGTAGTTCATCTTAGCCACGGTGCGGATCGCAAACGCATCCATCGCATTCTTATTGAATATATCCATCGAGTGTATACACTGATGGGGATTCGGGTGTCCGTTAAAGGTGAATTACCTGAGGAACCTTCCATTTTCATGGGAAACCACCGTAGTTACGTTGATGCAGTTATGATTCCCGCTAAAACCCCGGTGGTATTCGTAGGAAGGATTGAAAGCAAATCGTGGCCCATCATCGGATGGGGAGCTACCCTCCTAGGGACGATTTGGGTCAACAGAAAAAGCAAAGAAAGTCGGAGAGAAACTCGGGAATCTGTAAAGCGACGATTGCAAGATGGTTTCGGTATTGTGATTTTTCCGGAGGGTACAACCCACACTGGGCCAGATTTACTGGAATACAGACCATCGATGTTTTACATCAGCGCAGAAGGAGGCTTCCCTGTTACACCGTTTGCAATAGAATATAAAGATCCCAACATCGCTTGGGTCGGGAAGTCGATGTTTGTACCTCACGCTTGGAAACAATTTGGTGCGAAATACATCGATGTCAAGGTTTCATATGGCCCAACATACTGCCTCCCAGATGGCGGTGAGATGCTCGAAAAAACACGTGCATGGACCGAAAAAGAAATCTTGCATTTACGCCGTGAATGGGATGAAGAGATATCCAAAGAGCAAATTGGGTGAGAGTCCTTAAATCTTTTTACCGCTTTGTTTCCAGCAGTTGGCAAACACTTCATCTCGATTACCGTGTGAATTTCGAGCCACGTTCACGTCCTGAAACAGGCAGTGGATTGATGGAAATTCATGCGATTCTTGAGGGTCACAGAACCACCTTTACGGAGGAGCTGAAGCGAATTTTGAATTACAAAAAACAACTGCACTCCATTCGGAAGCGATCTGACGAGTCCAACCCTCTCCTACCAGCTTGGAACAACAGCTTCCTTCCCGGACTGGATATGGCGGCTCTGTACATGTTCATCGCGGATCGAAAGCCGCGAAAATACATGGAAGTCGGTTCGGGTAACTCCACGTTAATCGCTGCTGCAGCCAAAAATCAATACAGTACCGATTCCGAGATTATCAGCATCGATCCCTGTCCTCGGGCCGACATCGATCAATTGTCTCAGCGAATTGTTAGACAGCCATTTGAGCAAATTGGTATCGAGTTGGCAGATGAACTGGAAGCCAATGATATTCTGTTTATCGACAACAGCCACCGCGCCTTGCCCAATTCGGATGCGACTGTCTTCTTCTTGGAATGGCTACCCCGACTCAAACAAGGCGTTATCGTACAAGTACATGATGTTTACTTGCCTTGGGATTACCCACAGGAAATGTGTGACCGAGGCTATTCAGAGCAATACTTACTCGCAGCTATGGTGATGAGCAATCCTGAACGCTACCGCCCTATATTTCCCGCATTTTGGGTTTCGCAGCAACCGGATATGCAAACGATGTTGACACCACTTTGGCAGCACAAAAATCTCCAAGGAGTTGAACGCCATGGCGGTTCTTTTTGGTTCCAAATTGGGCCTTATTGAGCCCAATTATGTCTAACATTCCTTATCGTTGGATTACCACCGGAGCAGTCGCAATGGTTCCATTTTCCATTCCAACTCGAAGCGTATATGTGCCCACTGCCAAATCTTGCACATCCAATGTAATTCGCGTATCCAATGCTGGCCAAGTTCGTACGATTTGTCCACGCAAATCCACAAGGTCCAACCACTCGGGCTTATGGATTGCATCTTGCGCTGAGAGCGTCAGGATGTCTTTAGCTGGATTAGGGAACATCACCATACCCACAAGCTGTAATTCGCTTACAGAATTCACCAATAAGTTCACCTCCAAAACAACATATCCACTGCATCCTGTAGTGTCAGTTTCCGTCACTGATACCGACCCATTTCCCGTGGCGGACCACAGCACCTCTACAGATAAGACGCCGGTACCACTTGATTCGCCTTGGAATAACCCGCCGCTTACCGACCACGTGTAATTGTGTGCAGCATCACCGTTATAAGTGTAGCTTTCTGTGGTCATATCAGTCGCAGTCTCAGCACCTGTAATCGTACCCTGCGCAACATAGAAACAGGACGTGTCATCTACATTGGCCTCCGAGTCAAAGTTACATGCAGTCTCGTCCAAGCAACCTAGAACAATAGGTACGCCTTCACACTGGCAGTTTTCATTATAAGCGTCAAAGACGGTCTCTTCGTCCCCATCTTCACAAGCATCGCCAGCCGAATAGCAGCTACCGTCATCCACATTGGCCTCCAAATCAAAATTGCACGCAGCCTCATCTAGGCAACCTAGAACCACTGGAACACCAGCACACTCGCATTCGGCGTTGTAGAAGTCGAAAACAGTTGTTTCGTCACCATCATCACAGGAATCACCGTCACCGTAGCAACTACCATCATCCACCGTTGCCTCATTATTGAAATTACACGCTTCGCTGTCCGTACAACCTGGCTCAAACGGCAAACAAAAATCGTGCGAAATCCCATCGCCATAATCTGGATCTTCCATGGCCACAATTACAACCCCCTCCGATGTAGTTAAAAGATAGTTTCCATCGACATCGCAAGATCCCCACTGGCTTCCAAACATGCCATCGCCATAATCATCAGTTATTGTCAAAACATGGCATCCATTAGTGATGCATCCTTCCCAAACCTCTTCGACTTCCTCGGTTTGGTAGGTATCCGTTTCAACACTAGCTAATTCTTCACCGCCTTCGCTTACAATTGTCCACCCTACTTCCTCCGGCCAGCAATCCGTGGTAATCGTGAGAACTACGTCCGTGCAGGGAAACTCACAACCGCCATCGTCGATAGTGGCCATCTCATCATAATTTAAAGCGCTAGGGTCAGTACAGCCCGGGACCAATAAATTACAATCAGGCGTTATGAAGGTGATGGTATCACTAACTAGCGTATCGAGTGAGAAAAAAACTTCGTAAGAGGTGTTTGGCACCAAACCATCCAGTGTTAAGGCTGAAGCACTGCTCAGACCCTCGCCCAGACCCTCAATTGATTCACACGTCCATTCCTCGGCAGCCGAATCTTTAAAGCACACGATGTCTGCTGCGCATAAAAAATTGGAAAACGAAGCCTCTAAAGTAGCAATCGTCAGTACCGTATCCGCACCCATGTCATAAATGCATTCAGAGCTCGCCATAAAAGACTCAATGGAGCAATCCAACGGGCCACATCCCGCCATAGCAAGGTTGACAGAGTTGGCCACATTGAGTCGTCCACCTGTTGCCACTTCGGTGAGCAGATTAGGCACCGCATCTACACCATCATAAATGTATCCGAGGACTAGATCCGCTGCTCCTTGCGGGTTGGCAATGGCAAGTTCTGCCAGGTCGGGACAAGGAACGCTGTACACAAGGGCGATTGCACCGGCAACGCATGGACTTGCAAACGACGTGCCACTGGTATTGCCGTAGTTACTCGAACCACTGGGTAAGTACACCTGATCGCCTGGAGCGCCAAGGTCAATGCTCTCAATACCATAAGCGCTGAAGGTTCTAACATCGTTATCATTTGTCGCCGTGACAGAAACCATGTACTCCGAAGTACATCCGGTAGGCATATCGCCAACATTATCAATGTTCCAATTTTGGTTTGCGGTGGCACCACAATTTAAGATGCCTGTGGCACCTAGTTCATCATAATATGCACACCAAGCCGGATAGTTAGCCGGATTGGCTTGATCAATACCCCAAGATGCATTTGTAGCAACAACGAACGCGCCTTCCTCTCCATCTGATGAGTTGAACTGGTCTCTCAATGTTTTAGGGTATTCGTAAGCTGCAATGACGTTACTTTCGGATAGTCCATTGGCCATGTCGACCTGCATGATGTCCACATCCCAATTCACGCCAGCTCCACCAGTACCATTGTTCCCAGTGGCGCCAATCATACCGCTGACTGAAGTACCGTGGCCACCGCCGGCAATGTTGTCGCTGTTGTTACCCACATTCCAACCATTGTAATCGTCAACGTAGCCGTTGTCATCGTCATCCACCCCATTGTCTGGTACTTCTCCGGGATTGGTCCAGTGATTATCGATGAGGTCGGCATGGCTGTAATTTGAACCACCCCCTTCTAGCACGGCCACTACGATACGCGCACCATTGCCTGCAACACCTCCAGTTGTGACGTCCCATGCAAGATCTGAATCAATGTCGTGATCACCTGACTCAACATGGTGCCACTGCTGCCCGAAGTTAGGGTCATTCGGTACTGTCTCTCGCTCGGAAACCAGGTGATTCAGCTGCACGGCGCGTACATGGCGATGGGCTTTAAATTTACTCATCGATTCAGCCCAATCCTCGCCCGAAAGGTAGAGTAGGTAAATATTGGTGGACGGCGACGGGACACCGAGTACCTCAAAATTTATATCCAATGCTAATTCCGTCAGCACCTTAGCTGGCTCAACATGGTCGGCCAACATAACCAACAATTGGTTTTCAATGAAAGGCGTTTCATCTGCTGCAATTTGACCGAAAAGTGACGCATTTGCACAAAGCATTGCAGTGAATAGAGCGAGTTTAGGTTTCCCAATCATAATTTTAAATTTCTGAGGTATTCCAAAGGTATTACTCAGGTATGGAATTTGATGGACCAAAATGAAACATCCGCCCTGTCTCATACGTAGCTAATGCAAAGTAAAGTTTGACCATGTGTTCAATTACCGCGATCCTCAACTCCGACGCTACAGCAGATGAACTGCGCGCAGCTGCCCTCACTATTTCGAAAAGGCAACGACATCGTGGACCCGATTGGTCTGGTGTTTTCCAATGTGAACGGACTGTGTTGGCACATGAACGCCTCGCTATTGTGGACGTCACGAGCGGTGCACAACCCTTGTTGGACCGAGACACCGGAACGGCATTAGCCGTGAACGGAGAAATTTACAACCACAAACAAATCCGCTCCAAAACCCCATCTTTCCCTTACCAAACAGGAAGTGACTGCGAAGTCATACTCGGCTTGTATAGAGAGTTCGGGCGTAATCTGGTTGATCACTTGGAGGGCATGTTTGCTTTTGTTTTATGCGACGTCACCAAGAATCAGTGGTTGATTGGTCGTGACCCGATTGGAATCATTCCACTTTACTACGGCCACACATCCGAAGGAGCCTTAATGATTGCATCAGAAATGAAAGGGATTGAACCCTACTGCGAGGATATTAGTGAGTTCCCACCTGGACACGTTTGGTCCTCGGAGGATGCAGCACCTCAACCTTATTACGACGAGTTATGGATGAATTGGGAAACGGCACCCAAACGAGCCTACAAAAAAGAGGAATTAAGAGCGGAATTGGAGCGTTCCGTGAAATCCCATTTAATGGGTGATGTCCCCTATGGCTTACTTATTAGCGGCGGACTGGACTCCTCAATTATTGCCGCGCTCGCCAAAAATTTCTCACAAAACCGCGTGGACGATGAGGATAATTCTGAGGCGTGGTGGCCTCAGGTACACAGCTTTAGCATTGGTCTTGAAGGTAGCCCTGATGTAGCTGCTGCTCAAAAAGTGGCCGACCACATTGGCACAATACACCACCCTCTGGTTTTTACCGTCCAAGAGGGCCTTGATGCACTAGAAGACGTCATTAAGCATATCGAAACTTACGACGTTACGACCATTCGAGCATCGACCCCCATGTACTTAATGGCGCGACAGATAAAAGCGATGGGAATAAAAATGGTCCTCAGCGGCGAGGGTGCTGACGAATTGTTTGGTGGATACCTCTATTTTCACATGGCCCCTAATACTCAGGAGTTTCACGAAGAAACAGTACGCAAGGTCCGAGCTTTAAATAAATACGACTGCTCAAGAGCCAATAAGTCCATGATGGCTTGGGGGATAGAGACGCGCGTTCCGTTTTTACACAAGCCCTTCGTCAACTACGCGATGAACCTAGATCCCGCAGTAAAAATGGGGGGTAAAGGCAAAATTGAAAAGCACATCATTCGCGAATCCTTTGAAGGCCTTATCCCTGATGAAGTTCTTTGGCGGCAAAAAGAGCAATTCTCAGACGGT
>DIHQ01000161.1 GCA_002420235.1 Flavobacteriales bacterium UBA5692 | reverse complement strand
CCAACTTGGACCCCGATTGCATTGGACGTTTGAAAGTCCGTTCGCATCCCTATGACTTCTAGGCCATACTCGACCGCATCCTCTCCTAAGACGTACTTGAAATCCAACCCGAAGTTGAATCCATTTACAGCACTGTATCGGTCTTCGAGTCCTTCCTCCTGAAGCCGAATTTCATAATCACTAGCAGCAAAATGCCCATTCATAAGAATCGCTGAGCCACTCGGTACGATTGTGAAATTACCCCCGCCTCCGTAGTTCGTCCAACGCAAGTCTGATAGGGCTTGGTAACTGACTCTATCGTTGAAATTAAATCCAAACAAACTCAATTTCGATCCGTTTCCACTCCCGAAAGAGATCTTCCCGTAGGAATCCGTAAAGTTGAATGGCAGCCCTTTACCATCATTATTTATGTAGTCATACAGGACCTTGGACGTTTGTTCGAGGTAGCTATGCTTAACGGACACGATATATGAAATGCCCGCCCCCGAATCGTTCAGCTTTTTCAAAGGACCTTCCAAGGTCAACTTGGCGCCGAATGGACTCGCACCGATTCGCCCTTGCGTCTTCATTTTATTCCCGTCTCGGGTTTTAATGTCCATCACAGAAGAAATACGCCCCCCGAACTTGGCTCCGAAACCTCCAGTGTAAACGTCGGCATTTGCAATTACATCCGAATCAAAAACACTGAATAATCCAATGCTATGAAAAGCGTTGTACACAATCATGCCATCAAGCAGCACCTTATTTTGGATGGGTGATCCACCACGGATATAAAGTTGTCCGCCTTGGTCACCTGTACTGATGAATCCTGGTAACACCTGAAGGGCTTGAACCAAATCCGGCTGACCACCGAAACTTGGAATTTTCTTAAGGTCACTCGGTCGAATGGTCTCTACAGACATATTTACCTTCGTAGTCTGCTCCTCACGATCGGCATTGACTTCCGCGCTGCCAAGTTGAATGACCTGTTGCTCAAGCAAGAAATTCCGTGTGATAATTTTACCGTCAATTAACTCCACCCGCTCGGTAACTCCCTCATATTCCATGCTGGAAATTATAAGCGTGTAGACACCAGCTGGCACCCGACTCAAGCTGTAAAATCCTTCGATATCCGACATAACCCCGAAGCTGGTTCCTTCGAGGGACACACTAGCGAACATAACAGGCTCTCCAGAATCTTTGCTGCGCAAAAAACCTTTGACAGTAGCTTGGCAGTAGGAAACAGCGGGCAAAAGCAGTAAAAGCACCAACCCAATGTGGCGTCTCAATTCTTGCATGAGTGCGAATTTACGGTATTCACCGGGTCGAACGTACAAGCATTTTTTGAATTCGATCTTCCAACTGTTCCGAGCTCATTTTTTCACGCAGACGGTTGACAACCAGAGGAAATGAAAACGGTGTCGGATGACGTGTTCGCTTTAAAACGACGCGTTTTTGACGCATCCGCTCGAGCACTCGGCGCAAACGGGTCCATTCCATCTGCTGATCTAGCAGTTCGTCGTATGCCTGACGAAATAACAAGTTTTCCGAATCGAAATCCCGAAATACGTCAAAAAGCAACCCGGAATGGGACTGCAAATGCCGCACTCCCTGTCGTTGTCCGGGGAATCCTTGAAAAGCGAGCCCCGAAATCACAGCGATATCACGGAAGCGACGCTTGGCCATTTCGACAGAGTTGACGCCCGATTGTAAATCGTCCATTAATCCCTCCGAACGGAGCAGCCCGAGAGAATCAATCTCGGCCGCATCCAGTGAAGAGTCAGACAGCAGTTCAAACCCGTAGTCGTTACTTGCAATCGTCATGGAAAGTGGCCGCTCAGCACACCACCGGTGGGCCATGAGCATCCCAATGGCTTCGTGGACGGCTTTTCCTTCAAACGGAAATACGCAAATGTGATGACCTTCTTCAGATTGAAATTGCTCGATTAGTATCTCTTCGCAATTCGGCAGACAACTCATTTCCTGCTGCAATTCAAGTAGCGGACTTACACGGCTCATTTCAGGCGAGCGCACATGGCCCTTGCTGAAAGCATCCAATTCATTTCGAATCGCATCGCCTAATTCGGAACTCAGCGAGAGTCGGCCTCCAAGATAGACAGGAATTCGACCCTTTGGCTTCTTACTTTTTCTAACATGAACTGCCCCTTCTTTCAATCTCACAAATTCAAGGCTCATACCAGCAAACCAGAAAGCATCACCAGGGTCCATGCTTGAAATAAAATACTCCTCGATATGACCTAGAAACCCGCCTTTGGTCCAGCGCACCTTAATCATTTGGTCTGAGACGATGGTGCCGATGCTCATTCGGTGCCGGCGCGCTAGTCTTCGATCTTGAAGCGTGTACAATCTTTTATTCCCGTCCCACTCGACCCGCTTGTAGTCTCCGTATGCAGAGAGCGCCTTACCACCATCGCGAATAAATGACAGGCACCAAAGCCACTCTTCTTCATCCACACTCTCAAAAGCATGCGTACCAGCCAAGGCACGCTTTAAGTCTTCCGGTCGAAATCCATCTCCAACCGCCAAGGTGCACATAAATTGAATCAATACATCAAATGACCGTACCAAAGGCTCCCGAGGCTCGATACGTTGAGCAGCCATGGCATCACGCAACGCACTTGCCTCTATCAATTCCAAACCATGGGTAGGCAAAAAGAAAATTCGGCTTACGGCGCCCGGTTGGTGTCCTGAGCGCCCTGCCCGTTGCATGAAGCGAGCCACTCCCTTTGGGCCGCCCACCTGTACAATGGCTTCTACAGGACGGAAATCCACACCGAGGTCCAATGAACTCGTACAGACCACGGCTTTCAAATGACCTTCGTGCAGCGCATCTTCCACCCAATCGCGGAGTCCCTTGGCAATGGAACTGTGGTGTAATGCCAAAACGCCTGCAAGGTCGGGGGCGACCTCTAGGAGTTTTTGGTACCAAATCTCTGACTGCGATCTGGTATTTGTAAAAATGAGTGTGCTCGCATGGGAATGGATGACTTCAACCACGTGCTCGGCGAGTTTTACACCAATGTGTCCCGCCCACGGCAACCGTTCAAATTGGTTTGGCATCAACGAGCGTACTTCGGTGCGCTTGGTCCAGTCGCAGCAAAGAAGACGTCCTCGTCGTTTAGGTCCGACCAAGACCCGCAAGGCTTCGTCTAAATTCCCAACTGTTGCGGAAATACCCCAGCACCGATAGTTTATAGCGACGTTACGAAACCAAGCCGAAGCCAACTCCACTTGCGTCCCTCGCTTGGTGCCCATGAGATCATGCCACTCGTCCACAACCATAAGCCTCAGGTTACCAAATCGTTTTTCCACCCCTTTCATGGCCAACATTACATGCAATGATTCGGGTGTTGTAATAAGAATTTGGGGCATCTTTTTCCGCTGGATGGCTTTCTCCTTGCTCGTGGTGTCACCCGTGCGAATCCCAACCTGCCAATCCAAGCCCATTCCATTAACCATACGTTGTGCGCTGTATTGAATCTCCTTTGTCAGCGCCCGAATTGGAGCGATCCAAATCAGCTGAGTACCAAGTGCGCTCCCGTCAGCTCCGGTCTTCTGCAATCCTTCGCGGAGGATCGCACCCAATCCTGCATACGTTTTTCCCGAACCTGTTGGTGCCTGGATCAACACCTCCTCTCCTGATGCATAGGCATTCCATGCATCACGTTGAAAGTCATGAGGCGTCCATCCCTGTTCGCTGAACCAAGATTCAAGTGGGCATTCTGACATCACAGGTTTATCTTGTAACATCCGAACTGTATCTTCGGCATGTTATTTGGTAATTAATCCTCATGAAAGCATTACAATTTACTCTTTTGGTTGGTTTAATGTTGCTCCAACCCTTCGCGTCTCTCGGCCAGCGTTATGGCGATGAAGATGAATCTCCTTTGATTCCACAAAAAGATTTCGACCAATTGTTGATGTGGATGGTGGACGGCAAGTACGAAAAAGTCCTCTACAAGGCCATCCGCTACACCGAAGACGATGAAACCAAAAAAGAGCCTGTTCCATATGTCTTTATGAGCATGGCATTTTTCAAAATCTCTGAATCCAGCGATGAGGAGTTGCTCGAGAAGTATTCAAAAGCCCTCAAAGACGCCTTGAAATACGCATCCAAGTTTGTGAAAAAAGACAAAGATGCGGAATACATCAGCGACTATGTGGACTATTTTAATGATCTCCGTCGCGCAACAATGAACCAAGCAGAAATTTATGTTGATGACGAGAAGTTCACAAAAGCGAAATCTTACTACAAATACCTTTGGACATTAGACCAAGAAGACCCAGGCGCTTGGCTCATGTACGGCTCCGTCTTGTGGAAATCAAAATCGGTTAGAGACGCTCAAGAATCGTGGAGCACTGCAGAACAGCTTTTGATTGAATTCAGCGGCAAAGGTTTGGAAGAGGTACAAGAAGACTTACTGAAGTACGCCGTGATTTACACGGCTGAAATGTTAGCCAATGAGGGAAACCTCACCGACGCGAAAAAGTGGATTGAAGCAACCGATGATTTATTCGGAATGGACCGAGAAGTACAAGCTGTGCTGCGCTCACTCTAAATCACTGCACTTGCTAGGCTTCAAATGCTTTCAATTTGCTCAGAAAACTTGAGGCTAGACCTAGCGTCCGTTAGAAATCTGAGTATCGCGAATAGGAACAAATCCCCGCAACTTCCATGCAGGCGATTTGCTCTTGATTAAACCAAAATTACGTTGTCTACTAACCAATCTAGCCTCAGCCGCCGTAACTCCGATTCCTAAATTCCCAATCAATTCCATGCGGTTGAATGTATTATTTGCCAAATCAGGAACACTAACTTCATCTAGTTCAAACAACTATTTGAAGAGAAATTAGTAGTCATTCAGACGATTCGGAATTTTGGCGCTAATCTAACCTACCCGTGTCCGATAAGAGTGGATATTTACTTTTGCCCTTCGCAGGAGCACATTACGCGAATACTGTATAATTACCGTGGCCTTTAAAACTTTTTTGACTGGGGTAGAATCATTTAGGTGGTCCTTGGTGATATAATAAACGCAATATCAGACCTGCTTTAAGGGGCGTTTACCTGCCGCGTAAATGCGCTCAATTATATCCACAACTTTGAGGCCGTCCAACGCATTTGTGGTTATCTCTCCCTGTCCACATAAGGCTGCATAAATATTGTCAAATACATACCCGTGGTTAGACGCTGAGCCCTTGTAATGACCATAGTCGTTGGCTGGATTCGACGGAGGCAATTCTGGCATGACGTACCCTGGGATTTCACACGTTTCTACCTGATTCATATACTGACCACCAACCTTTATTGTTCCCTTTTCCCCTATTACAGTTACCGAAGATTCGAAATTTTGATTAGCCACTGCGGTAGAGAAATTGAATATACCCAATGCCTCGTGATCGACGAACTCAAATGTAATAGCTCCAGAATCTTCAAAATCTGTATTGTTCCGATGTGCAAAATCGTCGAATCGGCTCTGAATCAAATCAATGTCACCGAAGACCCAGTACAATAAGTCCACAAAGTGGCTGAATTGCGTAAACAATGTCCCGCCATCAAGATCCTTAGTTCCCTTCCAAGGCGTCTTACTGTAATACCGATCATCTCTGTTCCAGTAACATTGAACTTGAACCATGTAAATTGACCCAAGACTTCCACTTTGGATCAGGTCCCGCAGCCAGACAGCTGGCGGGGAGTACCGATTTTGCATTACACAGAACACTTTTTTGCCTTTCGACAATGCCGCATGAATTACCTCTTCGCCATTCGATCGTGTCAATGCCATAGGTTTTTCAATGACCACATGGCAATTGGCTGAAATGACATCAATCGCCTGTTGAGCATGGAAACCGTTCGGCGTACACACGCACACAACATCCAATTCTGGATGGGACTTCAACATCGCTGTATGACTGCTGTAATGTGGAACATCACCGAGAATACCACACTCTGATTTGGATCGAGTATCCGCAGTGGCTGCCAGTGTAAACCCATCTCTTCGGCAGATCATATCCATGTGCCGCTTACCAATGTGACCCACTCCAACGACGCCAAAGTTGAAGTTATTCATGCCGCGAAATTAAGCCTTTGAACACTAATTGCGATCGTTCCGTTCGAAAATATAGATGCCCTCTGAGCAAGGAAAACAGCGGGTTTCATAACCTGAAGGGGCGCTCCAAATGCATTATTACAGGCCCCATGACTAAATTGCCACATGCGAATTGTCAGCCTAGTGCCCAGCTGGACAGAATACATAGTCGACTTGGGACTAGCCAGCTGCCTCGTCGGCCGGACCAAATTCTGCGCACGCGCGGGGGAATATCCTGAGAACATACCCATCATTGGTGGAACCAAGCGTATCCACCTCGATCATATCGAGCGGCTCCAACCCGACATCGTGATTGCAAGCAAAGAGGAAAATACCAGAGAAGACGTCGAGGCCTGCAGCGCATTCACTGAAGTGCTAATCACGGATGTCCGCACAGTGGAAAGTGCATTTGCAACAATCGTAACCATCGGAGAGGTGTTGGAAAGAAAAGATGCGGGCGTAGCGTGGCGCACCAAAATTGAAGAGGCTTGGGGGAAGGCTCGGCCAATTAGTGTAAGCGCGATCTATGCTATTTGGCAAAATCCGTTTATGGTCGCCGGTCACGACACCTACATTCACGCCGTGATGAATTGGTGGGGTATTGGTAACACCGCGCCCTTGGATGCTATGGGTCGCTATCCCGAGCTGAACCAAGATTGCCTAGCT
>DIHQ01000017.1:2600-31040 GCA_002420235.1 Flavobacteriales bacterium UBA5692 | reverse complement strand
GTAATCCGCACATGTGCGGATTACGCGTAATGGAAAAAACATAGCCCCAGAATTCGCCCATCGGTATTTTGATGAGTTGTCATTAGGTATCGATTTTACCGCTAGAGACGTGCAATCGGCTTTAAAAGCCAAGGGTCATCCATGGGAAAAGGCTAAGGGGTTTGACGGTTCAGCGGTATTGAGCAAGAAATGGATTCCTAAAGCAACATGGAAGGGAGGCTGGGAACTAGCATGTTTCACTTTAAAGAAAAACGGCCGCGTGGTTCAATCCGCAACAGCTGAATCCATGATTTTCCACGTGCATGACCTCATTTCGTATGTTTCTCAGTACATGACGCTGAAGATGGGTGACGTTCTTTTTACTGGGACACCGGCTGGAGTTGGACCGGTAGCGGATGGAGATGTGCTTGAAGGTTTTCTTGACGAATATTCAATGTTTCGCGTGCAAATCCATGGTTAAGCAGTTGTTCTTGGTCGGATACATGGGGGCGGGGAAGACTTCGACTGCAAAAGCTTTGTCCCTCCGCACAGGTCATCCGATGATTGACCTCGATGAAGAGTTTGAGCGACGTGAAGGAATTTCTATTTCGGATCTATTTGAGCAAAAAGGGGAAGCGACATTTCGATCTAAGGAAAGCTCATTATTGCTTGATATCGCCGGGTGCTCATCATTTCCCATCGTTTCCTGCGGGGGTGGAATTATGGCTAATCGGGAAAATGTTCAAGTGATGAAGGCTCATGGTTTCGTTGTTTGGATTGATACGCCGTTTGAAGAAATTTTGGAACGGTTGCGTTCAAACCTTGATAAACGTCCGCTGTTAGCAGCCATGGGATACCCGATAGAAGAGCACCAAATTCGCGCGCATTACGAGCATCGGCGAGAAGACTACGCTAATAGCGACGAGCGCATTGGTGAACTGACGGAAGAGGCTCTGCAAGCGTTAGCGAATCGAATCAATCGTGAAGTGTAGCAGCGTCGTTTGCACTTGCTGAGGGTTCTATGCTTACCTCGATGTGTTCTTTTAAGTTGGTACTCAACGTCAATCCGCAGAAGTCTGCACGGACTGGGAATGAACGATGGATGCGGTCAATCAAAACTGCCGTTGCAACGCGTTTTGGACCGGCGCTTAAGATGTGATGCACCGCATACATCAGCGTCTTTCCCGAATTTAGCACATCGTCCAGAACGATAACTGCTTGTCCTGCCAACGTGTCTAAAGGTTGACTCAGTGCGATATCCTTGTCGAGGGGATTGGGTTTATTGAGTGTGAGGACGGAAGCTTGAATTTGAAGTCCACCAATCGCTTCGATGATTTCCCCAATTCGCTTGCCCACTGGTTCGCCGTTACCTGCGATTGTGATGAGGTGAAGGACATCCTCGGTGTGAAATTCTTCAAGGATTTGTCTGGCAATTCGTTGAAGTTTGCGTTCGATTTGACTGGATTCAAGAATGCGGGTGCTGCTCATAGCTCAAAGGTCTGCTGTTTTTTCGAATACTCCAACCGCCTCCACGTGGGCCGTGTGCGGAAATTGATCCAAGAGGGTCAGCTTGGTCAAATCATACCCGGCTTCGGCCAATGACGAGACATCGCGGGCTTGTGTGGCCGGATTGCACGATATATAAACCATTCGTTTGGCCTTAAGCCGGATGATTTTTCGAAGGGTTTTGGGCGAAATTCCAGCACGAGGTGGATCGAGGACGATGGTTTTTATTTTGCCGACATATTCGGGGTATTTAAGAAGGAATTTACCCACGTCTGCGACGTGAAATTCGGCATTTCGAATGCCGTTTTTTTGAGCACTCCTGCGGGCATCCATGATGGCCTGTTCAACTATGTCAACGCCGATGACCGTGCTATTTGTGGCGCAGGCTAGTAATTGTGCTATGGTCCCGGTACCGCAGAAGAGGTCCATAACATAGTCTTCGGAAGGACCACTAGCATTCCAATCTGAGGTGGCTTCGGTAATTGCTATTTCATACAGACGCTCCGCACTGGCTGGATTGGTCTGAAAAAAGCTTGCCATTTCGACATCAAAATTCAAACCGTGTAATGTCTCTGTAACAAATGGATCGCCATAGATGCATGTACTCGAACCGGCTCGCGCTTCTACCCGTTCGCCTTTGTCATCATTGATGGTGTGCAGTACGCCCTGGAGGCGATCCTTGAGCAGCGCCTTGAGCTTGGTAATGAATCTTTCGCAGTCAAAGTCATCCACACCTTCAGATGTGGTAACTAGGTTGATCAGCAAGCGTTGAGTGGCAATGCTTTTTCGTACCACAAGGAAGCGAAAGAAGCCTTCACGACGCGGGGGATGCCAAGCAGGTAGGCCTGTTGATGCGAAATACTCGCGCAATTGGGGCATGACGTTTTCAATGTCGGCGTCGAAGAGTCCAGAATCACTGTTGAGGTCTTCTACTGCCCACCAGGTTCCACGTCGCTTAAACCCGAGCCCGAAGCGGTCTTCTTTCTCTCCGGTTTTGGGATTGTGTACGATTGCGGAAAAACTGTACTCCATTTTGTTGCGGTAGTGCCAGTTTTCTGGAGAGCCAATTAAGCCTTGGTAAATGCGATCAAGGTGAGCGACATTTCCTATTTTCCGGTAGAGTTCCAGTGCTGTTTTCTCCTTTAAGGCGTGTTGATCTTCGATGGGCAAATGAGCATAGGGTGCGCCGGGAATTTCTTGGTATGGAATGCCTTGTTCGCGCGGAGATCGCTGGAGTACCTCGTCCAAATTGCATTCGGCATATTTGGATTTACACTTGACCACCCTGGCTTTGACCCGTTGTCCGGGAAGGGCATTTTGAACAAAAATGACGAAGGGTCCCTGATCCGTTTCCTGTCGAGCTATGCCTTTGCCTCCAAACGCAACACTTTGAATATCAAGGGTTAGCACTTGGTTTTTTCGGAAAATTCGTTTGCGTCGCACGGAGGTAAAAGTACGCTGTTCGGCACTGTATCTTGCGCCAATGGTCAGCAAGCGCTTCGATTTTATTGGTTTGGTGCTGTTGTTTATCCTGGGAATAGCAGTGGCGAAGGCCCATGCCCAGGTCAATGTCGAGTTTTCTGTTTGCACATTTAATGTTCGCTATGACAACCCCAATGACACCATTCAGTGGCATGAGCGCAAAAACGAAGTGGCACTCGCTATGCGGTATTTCGATATTGTGGGTGTGCAGGAGGTCCTGCCGAATCAATATGATGACCTGAATGCCTTAATGCCGGAACACGAAGCATTCGGAATCGGTCGGAATTCAGATGGCAAGGGGGAAGCATGCCCGGTGTATTGGAACGCGGAACGTTTCGATTTTCTGCAAGGAGAGACGCGGTGGTTGTCCTTAAATCCCAAGCAGCATGGTAGCATAGGATGGGATGCAGATATGCCCCGCATTGCGACTTTGGTGGTACTTTTTGACCGAAAGCGGCAACAAACAATCAGGGTCATCAACACGCACTGGTCTCACGTTGGTGAGAAGGCTCGATTAAATGCTGCCGCGCTCGTCGCTGGCTGGAGCGGCTGGGAAGGGCCAACATCCGATGAATTGGTGGTGGTATGCGGTGATTTGAATGCTGAACCCCAAACGCAGGCTGTTAAGAGCTTGATGACGCTGGCGGATTTGACCGATTCCTATGAAACTGCACGATACCGGTGCCGTCAGGCATTTGGGACATACACTACCTTTCTTCCCGAAAACTTGGCGAACGCCACCCGCATCGATTACATCTTGTACCGAGGGCCTGTAAGCGTGGATTGGGTATGTGCGGATGAGGTACTTAAATATGGGGTTTACATCTCCGATCACATGCCATATCACGCGATTTTCAAATGATCAGATCCAAGTTGGTTGCCCAGCTTTCTGGTCCCGCTGTGGCTGCCATGGTGTGGTGGATTGCCAACGAACAAGGGCTACCGGACGAGGCGACTCGTGTCCTATCCGCAACTTCATGGATGCTTGTCTGGTGGATTGCTGAGGCAGTGCCACTGGGTGTTACATCTGTCATGCCAATGGTATTATTCCCGGTCATGGGTATTTCGTCAATCGCTGAGACGACAGCACCGTATGGATCCCATTACGTTTTCTTGTTCATGGGAGGTTTTCTCATCGCGCTTGCACTTGAACGATGGGATTTACACAAACGCTTTGCACTTTCGGTGTTGGTCTTGGCGGGAGGTAATCCCAGATTGCTAATCGCTGGCTTTATGACCGCAACCGCTGTCCTGAGCATGTGGATATCCAACACGGCAACCACGCTGATGATGCTGCCTATTGCTCTGTCGGTTTTGCACAAAGTGGATCCAAAAATCCATCCCAATTTTGCTTTGGCATTGTTACTGGGTACCGCATATTCAGCGAACCTCGGGGGAGTTGCAACCCTCATAGGCACACCGCCAAATGTTGCCATGGCCGGGGTGCTTGAGAACCAATTTAATATTGAAGTTCCTTTTCTAGAATGGACGTTGATGGCGCTGCCATTTTCTATGTTGATGCTTTGTGTCGTTTATATTTTACTTACGCGAGTTTTAACGCCCGTTGCGAAGGGCAGCCTCAGCGAGGGCCGAAATGAAATCCGAAACGAGCTTTTGGATTTAGGACCTTGGAGGCAAGCGGAGTGCCGAGTCGCGGCTGTATTTGCTGTGACTGGTTTTCTTTGGGTGGGTCGCCGTTGGCTAGTAGACTGGTCCGGTATCGAAATGAGCGATACCAGCATCGCCATGGCTGCGGGTATAAGCCTATTCCTAATTCCAAGTGCTAATCGACACTCAGAGCGATTGCTTGCATGGAAGGACACACGTAATTTACCGTGGGATATCCTGCTTTTATTTGGTGGCGGCTTGACTTTGGCTAAGGCTTTGGCAGAAGCTGAAGTCTTGACCATGGTAGCGCAGGCTATGGCGGCTTGGGAAGGAGTGAGCCATGGACTATTGATTTTACTCTTTGCTGGGGTGGCCCTTTTGTTGACTGAAGTTATGAGTAACCTGGCATTAACCGTCGTTATGGTGCCAATAGTAGGGCAAATCGCATTGGAATGGGGCGCAAATCCCATGTTGCTGGTCATTCCGGTTACGATTGCGAGCAGCTGTGCTTTCATGCTTCCGATGGCTACACCTCCTAACGCAATCATCTTTGGAAGTCAACGGATTACCATGAAGGAAATGGCTTCGGTGGGTTTAGTATTGAATGTCATTGCTGCTGTCTTGGCGTGGTTATGGGGTATTTGGGTCTTGCCGTGGTGGTTGCAGTTCTTATAAATTTGTAGCGTGAACCGTATAGCCATACTAAATGGGCCCAACTTAAATCTACTGGGCACCCGCGAGCCAGAGGTATACGGGTCTAAGTCGCTTAAAGAATTGGAAGCCTCTTGGGTGGCTTTCGGAGAGTTGCATGCCGTTGAAATCGTCTGTTTTCAATCCAATGTGGAGGGTGAACTTGTCGATGCCATCCAAGATTATGGGTTTGAAGTTGACGCTATTTTGATAAATCCCGGTGGTTACACCCACACCAGCGTTGCCATTCGTGATGCCATTGCTGCAGTGGATGCGCCTGTCTATGAAGTTCACATCTCCCATCCGGATGCACGAGAGGATTTTCGAAAGACTTCATTGGTGCGTCCGGTGTGTGCTGGGGCCATCAGTGGACTTGGGGTGCGAGGGTATAAGGCTGTGCTTGAAGTCCTGATCAACGTTGAATAATAAATGGTTTTTGAATTGTTTAGTGTTTTGCTGGCGGTAGAAAGGGCTTTGTTGGTGACTTGATAATCTGGTTTATTAAAACTTACGGAGTCCCTCGTCAATCAGCTTGGCAAGTTTAACGGCTGATTTATTATCCAATTGTTTCCCAAGCACAAAGTGTCGACGGAAGTAAGTAAACTGCAGGGAGTCACCACCCATAATCCAAAAACTCTGGTCGAGATTTTGCGTAAAATTGGTTTTGTCACGTTGAATGACCTCCATCTTTTTGATGTTGTTTTTGACGAAGAAACGGGCACGGCCGAGGTTATTGAATGAGTTTTTCACGCTCATTCCTTCTGCTGTAATGCGCACCATCTCCTTTCCGATTCTCCGCCACAGAATAACTTTCAGTACCCGAAACGCAAAGAATACCCAGAAGGCCATGAAGATTAGGAAGAAGGTGCGGTCGCTGCCCGTTGCATCGGCCATTTCCATGGAGGTCGCTCCACCCACGCAGAGCCAAGCGAAAAACCAGCCTTCTAGCACGATTTGCTGAGATCGTGGAATGCGTTGCCTGATGATAATGGTCAGGGCATTCTCATGCCAAGCGTACGTGATGCGGTCGCCAATGGATCGTTCTTCAGATGACGGCATACATATAAACTTATGGGGTGAGGCGGTGGTATATAGCCTCATATTGCGGGAGGATCTTCATGACGTGAAATTCCTGTGCGCGAGCTTGTGCTGCAGTTTTAAAGGCAGCATGTTTGTTAGGGCTATCCAGTAATGTTTGTGCAAACCGGGTCATGGATTTAACGTCACCCACCGGGGCGAGATAGCCGCAGATTCCATGTTCAATTACCTCCGGTAATCCTCCAGTATCCCCGGCGATGACGGGTACACCTGCAGCTAAGGATTCGAGTGCGGCGAGTCCAAAACTTTCCGTTTCTGACGGTAGCAAAAACAGATCGCTTACGAGCAGCGGTTCTATTGGATTCTTGATTTTACCGATGCTCACTACATCTGTTCGCACCTTTTTTTCCGAAGCGCGTTTCTCTGCACGGATACGCTCGGGGCCGTCACCGACAAGTAGCAACTTAGCCGGATGTTTGGATCGCACACCTGCGAATACATCCACCACGTCTTCGACACGTTTGACCGGGCGAAAGTTGGAGATGTGAGCAATGATTGGCTCCCCGTTAGGAGCCACAGAACGTCGAAATTGTTCATCGGCCTGCCGTTCAAAGTGGGAAGGGCAAATGAAGTTGTGTATGACTTCAATGTCACCTTCGACTCCAAACAGCTCACGTGTATTGTGTCTTAAGCTGTGGGATACAGCGGTTACAGCATCGGATTCATTGATGGCGTGAGTGATCACGGGTTCAAATGCAGGATCCTTCCCGAGTAAAGTGATATCGGTTCCGTGGAGAGTGGTGACGATGGGCAGACAAATGCCTTCTTTGGCAAGGATGTCCCGGGCAGTGATGGCGGCACTTGCGTGTGGGATGGCGTAGTGCACGTGAAGCAGGTCAAGTTTGTGAGTTTTCGCCACCTCGACCATCTTGGAGGCTAACACCAATTCATATGGTGGGTAGTCGAATAGTGGATAGTCACTAACCCGCACTTCATGGTAGTAAAGATTTTTTTTCAAACTTCCCATACGCGCTGGAGCGCTATAGGTAATGAAGTGAAGTTCATGTCCTTTCTCTGCTAGTGCCTTACCTAGTTCTGTGGCGACCACACCAGAGCCACCAAAGGTGGGATAACAAACGAAGCCAATACGCAGGTTCTTCATTCCATTTCGCTGTTAAACCGGGATTCAATCCCGTAGGCTTTATACACTTCATGCTGCACTTTAGTTCTGATGTCCCATTCGATTAGCTTTCGATTCTCCGCGTGCGGAAAGGTCCGGTTGCTTAGGAATATGAAAACAATATCATGATCGGGATCTGTCCACGCTAACGTGCCGGTAAAACCGGAATGGCCAAAGCTAGATTCGCTTACTTCATCGCACGTTGGACCAGCATCGGAAGCGTTAGCCGGCCGATCAAAGCCGCACGCTCTTCGGTGGTCTGGGTCCGGGTCCACACGACGGGTCCACGACTGAATGGTCTCTGGTTCAAAGAATTCTATACCGCCATAGGTTCCGCCCCGTCCCAGCATGTACATCAATCGGGCGAGGTCGTAGGCATCACCAAAAAGTCCAGCGTGTCCGCAGACGCCGCCCAACATGGCCGCGCCTGGGTCGTGAACATCGCCTTGAACGGTGCATTGGCGAAAGACGGTGTCGACTTCCGTTGGTGCAATTGCCACAGAGCTATTTGGCATAGGGTTGAAGCCAAGGCTGTGCCATTGTGCCGGTGCGTAGAATTGCTCCTCAACGTAGGCGTCAAGTCCAACTCCAGTAATACCTTCGATGATGCGTTGAATGGCATAATATCCCAAATCGCTGTACCGATGGGTGCCGATGGAGTCAACCTCAGAGGTGACGATACGGTTCCAGATGGAATCTCGCCAGGCTGGTCGCATGTAGCGGGTGTCAGAAATGCGTTCTGAATGGAAGGCTGTGCGCACCGGCGAAAATGCTGTGCTGTCTTCCAAGGCCTCAACGTAAAATGGAATCCATGATTGAAGCCCCGATCGATGAGACAACACATCTCGCAATTGTCGGCTTCCCAATTCCGTGCCCTGGAGTTCAGGAAGGTAGGTGTCGAGGCTGTTGGTGAGCGCGATTTTGCCTTCTTCAGCTAGTCGCATTAGCGAAATGGTTGAAGCGGCGATTTTGGTGATGCTCGCGAGGTCGTAAATTGTATTTGCTTGCACAGCTCGTTCCCCGTCCAAGGTTCCGTAAATGCCGTCATGAACAATTGAGCCGTGGCGCGCGATGACAATTCTGCATCCTGGCATCGCTCCCCCTTCAATGGCATCATTCACAATGCTATCAATCGCAGATTTGGTTGGAAGGGGTACCGCAGAAAACCCAAGTCGAGTTCTTCCATTCCATGGCATCCCAAAGCCTGCTGGAAAATGACCTGTGGCGATGGGCAAGTGCCCAGCCGCCAAGCCAGCACCTGTTAAGGCGTGCGCAACAGCATCTACGGTGCGCATATCGTCCTGGTAGGCGATGACCACAGCATCGCTAAGTGCGATGCTCGCATCTAGTCGCTCCAATAGGTAAGGGCTTCCGTAAACTACCAATGCTAACGGTACATTTCGCTGATGCGCTAATGCTGCACATCGTTCAATTTGCTTGATTTCACTAGACGTAACGCCGTGGGAGCGAGCTGCGGAATGAGAAGTTCCACCTATGTGCAGGATTGCCCAATCGGGCTCGCCTTGAATCAAAGGTTTCCACGACTTGTGTCCATTCGTCTCGAACTGGTCGGAGTCTAAGCTCAAGCTAGTCGAATTGAATCCTTTGCCCATGATGGCATCGAGCATTGTGGAATTGGCCTCTGCTGCACCCTCTTCAAATCCCACAAAAAGTTGTACCACATTCCTTACACTGGCACTGAAAGGCAATTGGGGCATACTATTTTTAGTCACGGTTAAGGCTTGTGCGAGCACAGCGCGATGGATCGATTCGGCTTCTGGTGAATCCCAATGACCTTTTGGAGGTCGGTCGGATTGGCTCCAAGATTTGGCACAAAGCACACGATGGCATTTCTCCGCTATTGCAGCTGAATCCAATCGACCGTGGCGAACTGCCGTTTCAATTTCAGCGATGGTGCTCGTCGGATTCCCGGGAAAAAGTAGCACGTCATTGCCGGCGATTAGAGCGTCTACATGCGGCGTGGAAGTTGACGCAGAGGAGGTAAAGCCCTTCATCGTCATGGCATCCGTAAATACAAGTCCTCTAAACCCCATATCCTCGCGAAGCAGGTCATTTACAATTACTTTTGAAAGGGTTGAGGGTTGGTTGGGTGCAGAGTCCAAAGAAGGAATGTGGAGATGGGCCGCCATCATCCCACCAACACCTTCTGCAATTAAGGCACGAAAAGGGGCGAGTTCAATAGAGTCCAAGCGACTGCGTTCGTGCTGGATGACTGGAAGAGCATAATGCGAGTCAGTGTCAGTATCACCGTGTCCTGGAAAATGCTTGGCAGTAGCGAGAACGTGGACATCCTGTAGGCCTTTTGCGTATGCACCGCCAAGTGCATTGACCAATTCCGTACGGCTTCCAAACGCTCGGCTCCCAATGACAGGATTATCCGGGTTACTGTTAACATCGACTACGGGGGCAAAATTGACATGCATGCCCATGGCGCGAAGGGAACGACCAACTTCGCGACCGAACGCATGCGTCAACGCGCTATCATTTGCTGCTCCAAAGGTTAAAGCACGAGGCCACGACCGTGTTGAATCAATGCGCATGCCTAATCCCCATTCGGCATCGGTTGACACCAATAGCGGGATTTCTGCACAGTCCTGTAATCGTCTCAATCGCTCTGCGTAGGGAGTTGGAGCGCCTTGCATGGCGATTACTCCACCAAGTTGATGATTTGTTACCCACCGTTCCATTTCTTCCCAATTATCTCGCTTAGCATGGGCGTAAATCGGCGGCATGAGCAATTGAGCGATTTGCTCGCGCAGAGTTAGTGTGGCCAAAACCGAATCGGCATAGTTAGCATGCTGGGCTGTGCGAAAGTCCGGCAGTGACTGTTGTCCTGGCGTAGGGGAATAAATTAGAAGAAATGCACTGGCCAGTGCTGCGGCGAAAAGGCTCTTTCTCATTCGCTTGCCATCGCCTTTCGCGCGTGTACCAAAAGGAACTGGAATTGTTCTTCATGGGTCAACTGGCTATTATCTAAAACGATGGCGTCATCTGCTTGACGCAGCGGGCTTACCGCCCGGTTCGAATCGATACGGTCCCGTTCGACGAGGTTCTTCAGTACTTCTTCGAATTTCACATTCGGATTGATTGCTTTCAATTCCTCGACGCGTCGTCTAGCTCGAACCTGAGCATCGGCTGTGACGAAAAATTTCAATTTGGCATTTGGCATTACGACTGTTCCAATGTCTCGTCCATCCATGATGACTCCTCCCGATTCAGCCATTCGCTGTTGTAATTCAACCAGTTTATGTCGAATGTTGGGAATTGCAGCCACTAAGCTCACCTTTTTCGCAACTTCCAAGGAGCGGATTTCCTCTTCAACATTGGAGCCGCCCAAGTGCACCTCTGGTTGTTCGGTCTTGGGGTTATACTTGAATCCAATGTACATGCGTTTTACAGCATGTTCGATTTTTTTCGAATCAATTTCGTTGCTCTCAATTAGTCGCTCCCGTAAACAAAAAAGCGTCGCCGCGCGGTACATCGCGCCGGTGTCAACATAGACGAAATTCAATTCTTTGGCTAATGCCTTAGCCATGGTACTTTTTCCAGCCGAAGAATGACCGTCAATGGCAATGTTGATTTTTTGCTGTTCCATCGAGCCTACAATGTAGCGTATCTGATTTGATTATGAACGGGTAAATTTCCGAGGATTGAATCGAATACCGATGTGGGTTGAAGCGCCTGCAAAGTGATACCGCAATCGACCAATTCGCATGGCAAATTTGCCGAATTCGAACTGAGCTCCGAACGACAGACCATTGCCACTCAATCGATCCGTTGCCATGAGTTCAGTGCGGCGTCGATAATCGAATCCCAACCAAATTTCCATAGAGCCTCCGGCGGATACCGCGGTGCCTATGGTAACATGGCGCATCAGTTGGTCTCCAAATTTGAAAGTGGAATTTGTGGTAACCTCCTGCGTGATGGGGTCAACTGTGTCGTCATAGGTGCCAGGCGGAGCTAAGTCCCAAGTCTGCAAGTTTTGCGCCTTTAAGAAGATGCGAAAAGGAGCGTTTTTGAATCCTTTGGTTAATGCCAACTGCACATTAAATGGTAGTGACCCCGTCGGTTGTGATCCCTTCAGTCCCCATTGGTATCCCGCACCGGTTAATGCTAGACCTGTAGCGATTCTTTTCGATTTCCAGCGCGCGTGCAAGAAGGCCTCTGCGCCTAACCAGCCAGCGACTTCTCTGTTGAGGTGGCGACTGCCAATAAATCCTTGGATGCCCAAAGTCCAAACTGAGTCGATAGCGCGGCTCGTCCCAAAGTAGACCATCTGGTCGCCGCCACCAAAGTCTTGGGTGGTGTTCCCGGCGGCATCGTATCCACTAAAGGTGCCGAGGTTCATGAATCGGGCCCCAACTTGTAAGTTCCACTTGCCCTTGGGCAACAATTGGTAATTCACGGCTGTCATGCCGACTCCAGCGAAATAATCAATGTAATCAATGGTAATATCGCCTTGGATCGATGTGTCGAGAAAACACGGATTCAATCCTGAGCCATGAACATCCGATTCTAGATCGGCCATGACTGCGCCGCCTAAAGCTGCACTCCGCGCGTCAGTTGCCAATTCAAAAAGAAGAGATTCTTGACCCTGACAGCGTCCTTCATGAGCTATCATAACCGTGGCGACCAGCACTAGCGCGGCGTGTGTCAATTTCATCGTGAAACGACTTTGGTTCGCAGGACCGCACGATCTACAACTTCCATAATATCAGTTACGAAGGTGAAGGTTAGCCCTTTGAGGTATCGTGCGTCAATTTCATCGATGTCCTGACGATTGCGTTCACAGAGGATAATTTCTTTGATGCCGGCTCGTTTTGCGGCTAGAATTTTTTCTTTGATTCCCCCAACAGGTAGGACTTGTCCGCGTAAGGTAATTTCACCTGTCATGGCTAACGCTTTGCGGATTTTGCGGCGTGTGAAAGCAGAGATCATGGCGGATACCATGGTAATTCCGGCACTGGGACCATCTTTTGGAATGGCTCCTTGGGGTACGTGCAAGTGGACGTTTCGTTTATTCAGTTCATCGGCATCTAATCCGAGTTCTTCAGCGTGCGATTTTATGTACTCGAGTGCGATCACGGCACTTTCTTTCATTACGTCTCCCAGGTTACCTGTCAGAGTCAACTTCCCATCTCCTTTAGTCAAAGATGTTTCGATAAACAAAATATCACCACCGTGCGGAGTCCATGCCAGCCCTGTGACAACACCGGGCGTATCATTTCCTTGGTAGCGGTCTTTTTCGCGGGAGGGACCAAGGATTTCGGGAAGCTGGTTGGCTTTAACTTCTATCGTAAACTCCTCCTTAAACGCAAGTTCTTTGGCCCGATTGCGAATAATCTTTCCGATTCGCTTTTCCAATCCGCGAACCCCGCTTTCTGAAGTGTATTGCTCGACGACAGCTTCAAGGGTTTTGATGGGTAGTTTGAGTTGCTTTTTCGTGATGCCCGTATCTGTGAGGTGCTTGGGGACAAGATGCCGCTTCGCAATTTGCACCTTCTCCTCAACAGTGTAGCCAGTCACTTCGATGATTTCCATTCGGTCACGGAGGGCAGGCTGGATGGAAGCAAGGCTGTTGCATGTTGCCAAGAACATGACGTTGCTCAAATCGTAGTCGAGGTCGAGGTAGTTGTCGTGAAATGCGTTGTTCTGTTCGGGGTCCAATACTTCGAGCATGGCGCTGGATGGATCACCGTGGTGGTCTCTTCCGAGTTTATCGATCTCGTCCAACACGAATAAAGGGTTAGAAGTGCCAGCCTTCTTCAAGTTTTGCAAAATACGCCCGGGCATAGCACCGATGTATGTCTTTCGGTGTCCTCTGATTTCTGCTTCATCCCGAAGCCCGCCAAGGCTCATCCGAACGTATTCTCGGCCGAGCGCTTTGGCAACGCTGCGGCCAAGAGATGTCTTGCCAACGCCGGGAGGTCCATAAAGGCAGATAATGGGCGCTTTAAGGTCGCCTTTTATTTTCAAAACAGCGAGGTGCTCGATGATGCGTTCTTTGACTTTTTCAAGTCCATAGTGGTCTTCATCGAGTACAGCTTGAGCGTGATGCAGGTCGAAGTTATCTAGGGATTTTTTTTCCCATGGCAACTCCAGCATCAGATCGACGTAATTAGCCTGGACACTGTATTCCGCGCTCTGCGAATTCATGCGCTCCAATTTCAAGATTTCCTTATCAAAAGCAGCTTTGGCGTGTGCTGGCCAATCCATGGATTCGGCTCGTAGCTTTCGTTCAGCAACCTCCTGTGCCTGCGGGTTGTTTCCGAGCTCCTCTTGGATTTGCTTTAGCTGCTGATTTAGGAAGTACTCTCTTTGTTGCTGGTCCAGTTCGCCTTTGACTTTGGTTTGGATGTCCCGCTTCAACGAGAGCATTTGCTTTTCCTTATTCAACAATTCCAAAACCCGGCTTGCCCGGGCTTTGATGCCCGCAACTTCAAGCAGCGCTTGCTTTTCCTCCACTGGTGCATTCATATTAGAACCAATGAAGTTGACCAAAAATGTGAGGCTCTCAATGCTTTTGATAGCAAATCCAGCCTCCGAAGGGATGTTCGGGCTGAGTTGAATGATTTCTACTGCGAGCTCCTTCAAACTCTGCATTAGAGCCTCATGCTCATCATCTTTACGAGGTAGGTTCTCCGCATCGTATTCAACAACGCGCGCCTTCATGTAGGGTTCTTCTTGAACAACCTCGGTCCACTTGAATCGCTTTTGGCCTTGAAGGATTACCGTGTTGCTACCATCTGGCATTCGCAACATCTTAATCACTTTTGCCACTGTTCCAACTTCATTGAGGTCTTCACCATTCGGTATTTCAATGTCGTCGTTTTTTTGACTGACCACACCAATCCGTTGTTCCTGTTTGTGGGCTTCTTTCACTAATCTGATGGAACGGTCCCTTCCGACGGTAATTGGGATGACCACCCCTGGGAACAAGACCGTGTTGCGGAGGGACAGCAGCGGAAGAGCTTTGGGTACCTCCTCTTTTTGCATCGCCTCCTCATCTTCCGCTGATATTAAAGGAATGAATTCGTGATCTTGGGCGTCACTTAGCCCCCAGCCTTCTTCGTCGTGTCGATCTTCAAACATGTATTCCCAAATTCTTTCGTATTCTCCTGGTCTAGGACAAATGCCATGCCATAGCGATTTCGGACATTGTGTCAGCAGTGGTTGTCAGTCGAGCTCAATCAAAACGACTCCTAGCGATGTCATGTTCTGTTTTCCACTGGATTATTTCTTTTTCGCTCAAATCCGCTCCTCTTCGTTTCATAGCACGCCGAGCGGTGGTGGTAAATTTGTCAAAGTCATGAAGTTCCCAGGAGTCGTTCCCACCCCATGAGAAGGGCAAGATGTGCTTTGGTTGAAATCCTCCACCATAAATGTTACATCCTGCACCTACAATAGTACCCGTATCGAACATCGTATTAATGCCGCATTTACTGTGGTCGCCCATGAGGACGCCGCAAAATTGAAATCCGATACCGATAAATGCTTTTTTCGTTTCATTCCAAAGCCTAACCTCACTGTAATTGCTTTTCAAATTGCTTGAGTTGGTATCGGCTCCTAGGTTGCACCATTTGCCAATAACAGAGTTTCCCAAAAATCCATCATGGCTCTTATTACTGTAACCGAAGAATGCACAATTTGAGACCTCACCTCCGATGCGGCATTGAGGCCCAATGGCGGTCGGGCCATAAATACGTGTCCCCATTTTAACCACGGTTGACTCGCCAACAGCGATTGGTCCTCGAAGGTTCGCACCCTCCTGAATTTCGACATTTGGACCTATAAAAATGGGGCCGGACAGTGAGTTCAAGGTACATGCAGTTACCTGGGCAGAGGGATGAATCCAAATTTGATCGGTGGGTCCAAGTAGGGTGACATGCTCAGGAACTTCGGACAAGGTGAGATCCCACGCAGCAATGATGAAATGTTTTTGGGCAGTTAACCAACCATCCAAATCGCGGAAAAGGTCGGTGGCACGCGCAATGATTTCAATCTTATCCTCGGGGATGTGCAGTGGAGCGGATTCTTTTTTATTTCTCGCCTGGTACAAAAGGGTGTCCCCCGCGTAAAGGTCTTGGCCGAGTTTCAAATTTGAAAGAAATGAAAACGCCTGCTCAGATGGAATCCAGCGGTCGTTAAGTGTTCCATTTTTTAAAAGACCGAGAACTTTTGCTTTTTTTTCTTGTTTCGTTTTATGGAGTGCGCGGTTTGCTTCGTAAGACCACCATTCACTGATTTTCAAGGCACCAACTCGCAATTCACCCAAGGCGTGGACCGTGCCAAAGGGAAGCAATGAAGACCATTGGTTGTCAGAAAAGAAAGCAAAACGCGACATAGGGGGTTAACGTAACGCGGTAAAGGTAGGTAGTTAAATCAAGCGCAGTACACAGTGGTTATGAAGGAGAGAGGGATAGCACAACAATTCTCGATTAAGGATTTGGAGCATTTCACCGGCATCAAGTCCCATACCATCCGTGCATGGGAACAGCGGTATAGCTTACTCAATCCTAAAAGAACATCCACCAACATTCGCTATTACAGTGGTGAAGATTTAAAAAAGCTGTTGAATGTTGGATACTTAATAGAGTATGGCCGTAAGATTTCGAAAATAGCACAACTGTCCGGTGAGTCGTTGATTGATGAGGTGCGAGAGATGCAGATGGAAGAAGGAGGGATGAGTGCTGTTTTCAGTCAACTGAAATTGAGCATGCTCAACTACGACGAGGCCTTGTTCAGAAAAGTGGTAGATGATTATGCCAACGAGCACGGGCTTGATCAGACTGTATTGAGCGTTTTCTTACCCTTTTTGTCTCAGATTGGCGTTTTGTGGTTGACCAACACGATCTGCCCTGCTCAAGAACATTTTATTTGCAATTTGATGAGGCAGGAATTGCATTCGGCCATTTCAGAATCCTCTGTTCCCATCAGAGAGGATCATCCACCCATCGTGCTGTTCCTGCCGGAGCGTGAAATCCACGACATTAGCTTGCTGTTTATCCACTTTCTATGCAGAGCGCGTGGGCTGAGGAGCATCTTTCTCGGAGCTAGTGTTCCTTTCAGCGATCTAGCTGCTGTCGGTGAACAATTTCCCAACGCAGTTTTTGTAGCCTATTGTACCACGCACCCATCTTCCTCGGAGGCTGCGGAATACGTTGGGCTCATCGAAGCGGAATTTGCTGGAACGGATAATCAGTTTCTACTTGGCGGAAAGGTTTTTGAGGGTGTTGCGGGAAGTGACCGGATTCAAACTGTAACCAACGGAGCAGCCCTTGTGGGGACCCTTTTTGCTGAGGTTCAAGCAGTTTGATGCAAGCCTGATTTGCACACTTCGCACTCGTCCTTTTGCCAAATTGTTTAAAGTTTTTGAGGAAAAGTTGAACAAAACCTTGTCTTAAATGAAATTTTGTTTAATCTTTGTATCGAATCATTAAACAAAAAGGTATGAGTACAATCGAATTCAACGCTTTACTAGTTGCAAACAGACAGTTCCTCAAAGGCTTTGCGATTGGCTTTACCCGAGATTTACAGGATGCAGAAGACCTAATCCAGGACACCATGGTGAAGGCGTTGCGGTACAAGAATAACTTTAAGGAGGGTACAAACATCAAGGGTTGGTTGTACACAATCATGCGAAACATTTTCATCAATAATTACAAGCGTAAGAAGTTTCAGAATACGATCCTCGACACCACTGATAACCAATTTTATTTGAATTCCGGTTCGATGCAATCAGATACCGTGACCACAGTTATCAATGAGCAAGATATTCGCGGAGCAATAGACGAGCTAAAGCCAGAATTTAAGGTTCCTTTCAACATGTTTATGGAAGGATTTCACTATGATGAAATAGCAGAGGAATTAGGCATCCCAATGGGAACTGTTAAAAGTCGGATCTTCCATGCACGACGGAAGTTAGGCGCTCAGTTGACAGCGTTCCGCCGATAAAGGTGTAATAGCCCCACAAGCTTCGTGCAACCCACAACTGCTTCGCAGGGTTTGTTCTTTTGTAGTATAATTACACAACAAAGAGCAATCACCCCATGAAATGGTCATATCCATCTTTTCTTGCTGCGATACTTTGGATAATCTCCTCTATCGGGCTCGGTCTCGAAGTTCAGGCACAACTTGATGTAGAGTCAGGACTCACTTTAGAGGAATATGTTAATGACATCCTCCTTGGCAGCGGTATCCAAGCGTCGAATATTAGTTACCAAGGCGGTACCAACCAGTTGGGTTACTTAACAGGGGGTGATGATTTGTTTTCCATTAGTTCGGGCCTTGTTCTGAGTTGCGATGTGGCCGAAAATCTTGAATGTCCCGCCGACTTTTTGGCTTGTGATGGATGCCTTGGAAACGGATTTAGTGATCCAGATCTTTTGGAAATTGCCAATTCTGTGCCGGACCTGATTGGGGAATCCTTCTCGGTGAATTCGGTAAATGATGGCTGCGTGTTAGAATTTGATTTTGTCGCGGCAGGTGACACTATCAGTTTCAATTACGTTTTTGGATCAGATGAATACGAGGCGTGGATTAACACCCAATATAATGACGTGTTTGCTTTCTTTTTAAGTGGACCGGGTATCACAGGTCCATACGACAGTCCGGCCACCTTTCCAGATGGCGCTGTTAACATCGCAGGTGTACCTTCTACAGACCCGATTCTCCCGATAACTATATCGTCCGTGAACTCAGGGACAAATTCGGAATATTATGTTGACAATCAGGGTGGAACTGACGTTTGTATCAATGGATATACGGTTCCATTCACGGCCGAGTACCCTGTTGAGTGCGGAGAAACATATCACATAAAGTTGGCGATTGCGGACGGGTCGGATACAGCACTTGAGTCAATTGTAGTTTTGGAAGAGGGCTCCTTTGAGTCCAATGCGGTTGTTCAAATCGACTTATCCATTGATGTTGGGGGACCGGAGGCAAATACAATCTATGAGGATTGTGGACAGGCGACCTTAACGTTCGAACGTCCTGTTGAAACCATATTGGAAATTCAAGAAATGGTATACATCAACTATGGTAACAGTGAAGCAACGAATGGAGTTGATTATGGCCAACCTCAGCCTGATGGTACCTTACTCCCCCTTCCAGATTCTGTCGTGTTTGAGGAGTTTGTTAGTGTAGTCTCATTCGATCTCATAGCTGCAATCGATGGAATCGATGAGGGCCCTGAATTAGTTGAAATGCAAATTGAGAATGTCGCTGCTTGCAATGGTGGAGGCCTGACAACGTATTTCACTTTTTATGTGGCAGAGGATCCACCGCCATTCGAGGTTTCGGATTTCTCAACCACTATATGCCAAGGAGATGAAATTGAAGTAGGACCAATCGTAACAGGCGGATATGGTAACTATACATTCGATTGGGCTTGCCCTGAAGGGGATGATGAGGCTACGATCCTTATGTCACCTGATGACGACTGGTCCTGCATGGTGACCGTTGGAGATACATGTGATTTGGCGATGAATCCGTTGGATGTTATTGTAGAAATTGAGGTGTTAGAATTTCCACCTTTGGAAGTTGAAATCAACGAAGAGGGACCCGTAGTGTTGGAATGCAACGGTATGGCAACAATCACTTCCACAGCCTCTGGTGGAGATGGTGTTTATTCATATCAGTGGACAGATGAAGATGGTGGCAATTTGTGGGGGTCGTGGTTTGATCCGAGTCAGCTCGATTTGAACACTTGGGTAGGGGCCGATGAGGTGTTCATTACACTAACCGATGGATGTGGATTCGAAGTAATGGACAGTATCGACGTGGAATACAACATACCACCCATAGAAATTACAGTGGAAGAAAGCGTTGACGTGTTGTGTAATGATCCATTCACGGTTACTGCAAATGTGGACGGTTCGGGGCCATTCTTTTATACGTGGTTCAATGGCAATAATTGGCTGGATTTCGATGCAACGCTCAATTGGCAGACCAGTGCCGACGCATCATTAATCCTTGAAGTATCTGATAATTGTGGCCAAACAGAACTAGCAAATGTCAATATTATCGTTGAAGCTCCCGATGTTGAGGTTAGCCTGCCGCAAGGTTTGGTTGGTCCTTGCACGGAAGTTTTTGATTTGGCTGCGAACGTTAACAGTGGGAGCGGTGGATACCAGTATGCATGGTTTCAAGATGGAGTCAATATGAATGAGACGAGTGCGAGTATTGACGTACAACTGAGTGCGAACGCGAACTTTTCTGTGGTTGTCAACGACGGGTGTGGCCAGAGTGGTACAGCTAGTACTGCAGTTACCATAGACAATCCCACACTGGCGGTGGAATTAGGGCCAGACATTTATGCCAGCTGTTTAGACTTCACAAACATTCCCGTTGAAATCCTCACCGGTGCAGGTGACTATGTATACGATTGGTTTGTAAATGGCGAATCCTACGATCAAGATGCTGACATAACCCTGCAATCCTATGAAACTGCGGCCGTATCGGTAACAGTTACGGACGGCTGTGGTGGGTTGGATAATGACTCCTTAGTTTATCACATTCCTGATATTCCGATCTCTGTGGAAGTAACACCTTCCACCACCATCTGCGCGGGAGATGGCATTTCACTGGAGGTTGAGGCTTTGGGTGGGGAGGCAGGTTTTGTTTATTACTGGCCAACCCTGAATGCGTACGGGCCGGTGCAGTATGTAACACCGCTTCAGTCGACGGTATACCCTGTAGTAGCATCGGATATCTGCGGTGAAGAAATTGACACGTCGACCAATATTGAAGTGCAGTACTTGTATAGCGACTTCGTTGCGAGCATGTCAGATATAGATCAAAATATGTATACTTTCCGGGCAACACCTTCTCCTGAAGAACCGTTCCTCGGTGCCTATTCTTACGATTGGGATTTTGGTGATGGTAACAGTTCGGATGAAGCAATTACAACGCACCTATTTGATGGTTTGGGTGACTATATAGTAACCCTCGACGTTACAAGTTGGGTGGGTTGCACCAACCAAGCCTATACAATCGTTAGGGGTCCTGTCTTATTGTATGTTCCAACAGCCTTTACCCCTAACAATGACGGCATGAATGATGCCTTCGAAGTGGTCGGGTCTCAAATCATGACATACGAAATCTGGATTATGAATCGCTGGGGCGAAACAGTCTTTTACAGCACGAGTCTGGATGAAGTGTGGACTGGCGATGTCCAAGGTGGCACACATTACGCGGAAAATGGTATTTACAATTGGATTATACGATTGAAGGGGTACAACACCGATGCTCAAGAGTACACAGGTACCCTGCAGTTGATGCGTTAAATGGCACCAATCCCGGGGATATTACCCGTTATTTGTCTCCATGAAATCAAACCCTTCCTCATTCCGTGGACCTTTTATGGTTGTGACCACGCTGTTTTTCATGTGGGGCTTTATCACTGTTATGGTGGATGCCTTTGTCCCTCGGTTGAAAGACGTTTTTGAACTTAATCTATTGCAAGCGGGACTTGTCCAATTTGCTTGGTTTGCTGCTTATGGGATTTTGAGTATTCCTGGCGGGAATTTGATTGAGCGCATCGGATATAAGAAGGGTATCCTTGTTGGACTGGGCTTGGCCGGATTGGGTTGCTTGCTGTTTTATCCTGCTGCGGAGACTCGGGTCTATGCATTGTTTCTGCTTGCACTCTTCGTTGTAGCAGGAGGCATAACAATCCTTCAGGTAGCGGCGAACCCGTACATCTCGGTACTTGGAGCTCCAGAGAATGCCTCGAGTCGGCTAAATTTAGCGCAAGCTTTCAACTCATTGGGAACAACAATTGCTCCCATAGTGGCCGCGAGCTTTTTGCTGGGTGATCAAATCCTTACGGCGGATGAACAAACGGCATTAAGTCCGACCGATTTGGAAGCATACCGGTTAGGTGAAGCCGCTGCAGTGCAGGGTCCGTTCGTATTCTTGGCGCTGGGGTTCTTGATTCTTGCAGTGTTAATTGGTCTAAGTAAGCTTCCGCGAATACTTGGAGGTCGAATGACGAAAGGTATGGCGCAGGTATGGTCCAATCGAACCTTACGTCTTGGTGCGGCAGCAATTTTTGTTTACGTGGGTGCTGAGGTGGCGATTGGTTCCTACATGGTAGGCTACGGCTTGGAATTGGGAGTGGATGGTATCATTCGGGAGACACCTTGGTTAGCTTCGCTGGCTAATGTAGCCGCGAGCATAAGTGGTAAAACAGTGGCTGGAATGGATGCGAAAGGGTTAATTGGTGCATTGCTAACTTTTTATTGGGGCGGTGCGATGGTCGGGCGATTTATCGGTTCGGTTCTGATGCAGAAAATCCCGCCGAGCCGATTGCTCGCTATTGTCGCTGTAGGAGCGGCTTCTTTAATCGTCCTAAGCATTGCATCGTCAGGTATTATTGCCATATTGGCGCTGATCGCAGTTGGGTTATTCAACAGCATCATGTTCCCAACCATCTTCACGCTGGGAATTGGTGAGCTCGGAGATTTGAAACCGCTGGGAAGCGGTATACTGTGCACGGCAATTGTCGGTGGTGCATTCATACCTCCAACCGTCGGGGCGTTGGCAGATGGATTTGGTTTTGCAGTAGCTCTTGTTCTGCCGATTTTATGTTATTTGTACATACAATTTTTTGCTCGCAGTGCGGCCAAATCAGCGGTTTGAGACGCAAAGAGCGATTTAATTGCTGGGTTTTCGTAAAATTCCTTAACACTCGGCCATTCTTTATGCACAAAGGCAACTTTTTGGTAAAATTCTGTGTTCTTTCGTATACATATATGGAATTGTCTTCCATCGTAATTGAGAATTTTTAGCATCATGGCCCGAAAAAAGCGAGCAAAGGAACTACAACCCAATATAAAAGTGCGGTTGGATCGCCGAACGGTCATCACTGTGCGTGACGAGGAAAAACTTGCGTTTTGGAAGGAGAAGTACCCAAATTTAGAGGTGCTCGAGGAGTAATGAGTTGATGTAGCCAATAAAAAAAGACCGGATGTCCGGCCTTTTTCTTCTTAAACAACACTTGCTGTTAAACCAATTCGTTCTGCTTCCAGGGAGCAAGTGCTAATTGCTCTCGGCCTTTTTTTGTGAGTGTGTAGCCGTTTTTGTTTTGGAGCATTCCATCGAGATACAAATTCGTTATGCGCTCACCGATTCGGGCTTGTCCTACACTTAGGTCGGTATCAGCTTCAATGCGCTTCCAAAAGTTTCGCTCAAGCACGGTCAGTCGAATGTGCGCCTGTTGCTCTTGCTTGTAGGTTTGAATGATGTCGAGAATCATGTAATCATACTTGTCCATTGCGATTGGTTTGGTGATGGTTAGGGTGGCGATTTTATTACTTGGTTAGCCATACGTTTGTAACGCATAGCGAAGCACAAATTAGATGACCACGCGAGCAAAGCGAAGAGCAAATCCAAAGAAATATGAACGAATTGTTAACGTCTTTGGAATTTCTGTGAATTACTTGTGAATTGTCCACATTCCCCTCCGGGTCTTGCCCGCACTTAAGTAGGTTCGAAGAATTTTGGAATACTCCTCTCTTGGAATAATTGTAGCTCCCATTGAGGTGAGGTGGGAGTTACTAATTTGACAATCAATGGGTCCGTATGCATTTGACTCAGCCCATTGAACTAGTTGAATGAAACAAAACTTCGAAGCATTGCTCTCGATCGAGAACATACTTTCTCCAAAAAACATGCGGCCGATTGATACACCATATAGTCCACCAACCAATTTCTCCCCAAGCCATGCCTCAAAAGAATGGGCCAAGCCGATTTCGTGAAGACGTATGTAGGCCTTAATTATGTCTTTCGATATCCACGTACCTTCCTTATGGCTTCGTACATCTGCGCAAGTTTGAATGACTTGGTCAAATGCCGTATCGATGCGCAATTCAAATTGGTTTCGATTCAGAACGCTGCGCATGCTCTTGGCGATGTGCAGGTTCTCCAAAAACAAAACCGAGCGTTTTTCTGGAGCCCACCACAGTATGGGGTCATTTTCGCCGTACCAGGGGAACACGCCATGCTCGTATGCCGCGATCAATCGTGCCTCTGAAAGATCTCCTCCAATGGCTAAGAGTCCTTCCCATGCTTCTTCCACAGGAGGAAAGGCTAGGGTATCGTCAAGCAACGTGACTTTTGGAGCGTTATGCATGGTGATGAATTGAACCGCAATAACCGAGTTCGGGTTCAATGTAGGGGCAAAATGGAAAAGCCTGACTTTTGTTGCATGCATTCATCGGCACATCATATCGCATCTGCCCTTCGCAAGGCGTTTCTTCAGCACGGCAGAGTTTTCAGCGAGCAGGCCGATGAATTGATGCCTTTCAAGCGCCCGACGCCGGATGATGCTGAGACACAAGGAATAAGATTACGACACGCATCTGTTGCTTTGCCCGTATTTCCTATCAAAGGAAAGTGGCATATTGCTTTGATGAAGCGCACCGAGTATGCAGGAGTTCACAGCGGTCAAATTTCCATTCCTGGTGGCGAAGTGGAGCCTGGAGACGCTGATCGAAAAGATACAGCTATGCGTGAATTTGAGGAAGAAATGGGTGTGGACTTAAGGCAATCATTCGTGGTTGAAGGCCTTTCCGAGCGATTCATTCCGCCGAGTCGCTTCGTTGTAAAGGTTTTTGTGGCGGTTTTGGACCGTGAGCCGCAGTGGAAGGTTCATGCACAAGAGGTTGACTCGGTGCTGATTATTCCTATAGCATCGTTTTTTGCACCCGATTCCTTGCATTCACGTCCTATTGAAGTGAAGTCAGGGGTCATCGTTTCGTTGCCTGCTTATTTCTGGAATGGGGAGACAATTTGGGGAGCGACCGCAATTATATTGACTGAATTTGTACTCGCTTGGAAGGAAGCGGTGGAAGGAGCGTGACGTAATTTTGCTGCATGAGGGATATTGAAGGTCTTTTTTCTTCGAGGCGTGAAGTCGTACTTGATACACTCAAACAGGCACGTGAGCGTGGTACCCTGGAATGGGTACGACCCTTATTGGAGGCCTTCCGCGATCGACCTGAAGAAGATATCCGCGCAGAAATCGCTGGCATGCTCGGAGCGTTGAAGATTTCCGATGCTGCCGCCGTTTTATCGGATGCTTTAGATGATCCTGCATTTCAAGAGCAGCAAGCCGATATAATTAGTTTTTTGTGGAGTTGCGGTTTTCAAATGGAAGATGATCTTCGTTTGGTCGTGACATGTGCGGTGGAAGGTGACTTTCGCTGTGCGGTGGAGGCCTTAACGTGGATTGAAGAGTTGGAACAGGTGCTAGACGAGCAAGCGCTTTTGGATGCTTTGCTCGCAGTGCGAGGAGCAATAGAAGACACTACAAATGATGATGCACGACTCGAATTATTTAAGTCGATGTTGCAGGCACTGCAGCGGTTGGAACGTGCTCAGTAAATCATGTCTGAATAACGCCCGTGTTGAAGGTTGCCAATGATGCGTGATTTGCGGCGTCAATACCGGTACTAATCCAGTGACGCGTTTCCTCGGGATCAATGACGGCATCCACCCAGAGCCTTGCTGCAGCGTAGATTGGTGAAGTTTGTTCTTCATAGTCTTCGGCAATTGCTCGATGTAAAGCTTCTTGATCGGCTTGATTAGGTTTCACAGAGCTTTTTTTCATTCGGGCTACTTCAATCTGCTGAAGAACCTTTGCGGCCTGTTCACCGCCCATGACCGCAATTTTTGCCGTCGGCCATGCAACGATAAGGCGCGGGTCGTAGGCTTTGCCGCACATTGCGTAATTCCCAGCTCCGTAGCTGTTGCCAACGATCACTGTAAATTTGGGTACTGTTGAATTGGCGACGGCGTTGACCATTTTGGCACCCGCTTTAATGATACCGCCGTGTTCACTTCGAGAGCCAACCATGAATCCGGTAACGTCTTGCAAAAAAACCAAGGGTACGCCCTTTTGATTACAGTTCATGACAAATCGAGCAGCTTTGTCTGCACTGTCAGAGTAGATGACGCCGCCAAACTGCATGCCATCTTTCTTGGATTTGACGAGTTGCCGTTGATTGGCAACCAACCCTACGCTCCAACCGTCAATTTTGGCGTATCCGGCAACAATTGTTTTGCCGTAGTTTTTTTTGTATTCAGTAAAGCTTTCAGCGTCCACTAAGGCTGAAATCAAGTCACGCATCTCGTACGACTGAGCTCGTTCGGATGGCAAAACGGTACAAATGCCTGGTCCATCAGGGTCGATTGCAATGTTCCGCGCGAATCCTGCGGTTTCCGAGGGTGCTTGCAAGTGGCTGATTATTCGGCGAATCTTCTTCAGGGCATCTTCGTCGTCTGAGCACACGTAATCCGCTATGCCGCTTATGCTTCCATGCGTTTCTGCTCCACCGAGTGTTTCGTTGTCAACGTCTTCGCCTATTGCTGCTTTAACAAGGTAACTTCCCGCCAGGAAAATTGAGCCCGTTCCCCGAACAATCAAGGTTTCGTCGCTCATGATGGGTAAATAAGCCCCACCGGCCACGCACGAACCCATGACAGCAGCAATCTGAGGGATGCCCATGGAGCTCATCCGCGCATTATTTCTAAAAATCCTGCCAAAGTGTTCTTTATCCGGAAAAATTTCATTTTGCATCGGTAAGTAAACACCCGCGCTGTCCACGAGGTAAACGATGGGAATGCGGTTCTCCATGGCGATTTCTTGTGCCCGCAAGTTCTTCTTACCTGTAATCGGAAACCATGCGCCAGCTTTAACAGTGGCGTCATTGGCGACTGCGATGATTAGTCGACCCTCGACCTGACCTAATTGCACGACAACCCCACCACCCGGACAGCCGCCTTCCTTGTCGTACATGCCTGCCCCAGCTAAAGCCCCGATTTCAAGAGGAGTTGATCCCCGATCGAATAGGCGCTCGAGCCGCTCGCGGGCGGTTAATTTGCCTTTGGTGTGTTCTTTTTCAATTCGCTGGCGCCCACCACCAAGTGCTGCCTTTTCGATTTCATTGCGAATGGTGGACCAGGCGAGTCGCATAGCGTCGGCATTGCGATTGGCTTGAAGTTGCTTGTCTTTCATTGAAGTGGGCATAAGGTAAAGTTAATGGGATAGGTACCTTTGTCGTATGCGCTTGGTCAATTCCCTTGCTGTACTGGTCTGCTCCTTGGCATGGTTTGCTATGACTACTGGGTGTACTGAAGCAGAGCCCCAGAGGATTCACTCATCAAGCGTGTATGAATTTCCCGACCATGCGGAGCGATTCCGTTGGCGTAGGATAAACCGTGGTAATTGTTTGGAGGTGTTAACATCTAAAGGAGAAGTGATGTCCGCAGTTTACCGCGATTCTAGTGCATTTATTAATGACCTATTTCCCTGTGAGGGTGCGATCGTGCTTGATGATAGCCAGTCCGGGCTTGCGACCCTCAGCTCTACACATGTGGCACTGATGGAACCTTGGGATTCCACTCTGAAACACTGGAAAGGTGGAGGTTATTTGGATTATGTGCGCTCGGCTGCTGCGAACCTACGCATGGCCGAAAATGATGTTCTTGATTTCGGAGGAAACCCCGAATGGAATCACGAAGCCATTCTGCTTTCTGCATTTCGCGCTTTCTGCATTTATCCTTTCGGAAACCCTCTAGATGGAGTAACATGGGCTGATGATTTACCGGTGGTACCAATTTTGGAATACGAGGAACCGAGTCCGCTTGGGCGAGCTGAATGGATGAAAGCATTGGCGTGGATGGTCGGGGACAGCGCCTTAATTGAAGCGAATGACGTTTTTGATGGAATTGCCTTACGCTATGAAAGTGCCCGAAAGCTTGGGATTCCACGTGAGGACTCCCTTGTAGTGTTAACAGGGAGCGTAGAGCAAGGCATTTGGTCGGCGCCTAATGCACGAAGCTTTGTCGCTCAATTATTGAGGGATGCAGGAGCCCGTTATGCTTTAACAGATGGGGCTCGTGCAGGCAATATTCAGTTTTCTTTGGAGTCCCTATATGCGATGCGTGGCGAAGTGGATGCCTTAGGTTTGGTGGTCTATGAACCCGATACGGCAAATTTCACCTTATCCCGCTGGATAGAATCCAACCCACATCACGCCCAACTCCTTCCCGAGTCGGGTCGGGTTTTTGCTGCCAATTCTATGACTTGCGACTATTTTGGATGGTGGGTGGCGCACCCTGATGCTATGCTGCGAAACCTGCGAAATGTGCTTTACAACGAAGAAGAACTGACGGGACCATCTCCTTGCTTCAAATGGCTTTCCCGATGAATTCAGTGCAATGGTTAGTCGGAGTGGGAGCATTCGTCTTATTGATTCTCAGTCATTTGATCTGGGGAGTTGTCGATGTTTCTCTGTTTTTACCATTGGAGTCTGTGCACAGAGATATTTTAGTGCATGTGCGAATACCGCGCGTTCTGGCTGCCATTGCCGGCGGTGCAGGATTGAGCCTGTGCGGTCTGGTGCTGCAAACTTGGTTTTCCAATCCCCTCGCTGGTCCTTCGGTACTGGGGGTGAGTTCCGGAGCAGGATTCGGTGTGGCTCTTTTGGTACTCATAGGTCTAACTACAAGTTGGTGGGCTACCGCAGTTTCTGCGATGTTGGGCAGTGTATTTGTCCTGGCTCTTGTTTTGTTCGTAGCTCATCGTTTTAGAACAGCGACTTCTTTACTCATCTTCGGTTTGATGCTGAACTATGTGTTTGGGGCTTTAATCACAGTGCTTCAATCTGAAGCTAAACAAGATGCACTTCAGCAATTTGTATTCTGGGGCATGGGTACCTTTGGTCATGGCTCCATGACCACGTCAATTGCGCTTTGCGCTGCAGTATTGTTTGCGGGGATTGTGCTTTGTAGGATGCATTTGGCTTTGGATGCATGGACCTTAGGGCCGTTGACAGCACAAAGCATGGGCGTAAACAGGAAGGTAATGCGGTGGCGAATAGTGGCCATTACAGGATTGCTTACAGGAGGTATAACTGCTGCGTGTGGAC
>DIHQ01000017.1:0-2317 GCA_002420235.1 Flavobacteriales bacterium UBA5692 | reverse complement strand
ATTACAGGATTGCTTACAGGCGGTATAACTGCTGCGTGTGGACCGGTAGCATTTCTGGGGTTAGCAACACCACACGTGGTGCGCCTCATTACTAAAGCACGGTCCCATCGAATTTTGATTCCTATGACTGCTCTAACGGGCGCAATTTTGGCAATGGCAGCCGACTGGGGTGTTAAGGGTTTCGGGGGTATGGAATACGGATGGCCACTCAATGCGGTACTGTCACTTACTGGTGGCCCAATTGTAATATGGGTATTGGTGTCTAAAAAGACCAGATTGCATGGCTGAGATGAATGGCCTTCAACTCGAAGTAAAAAGTGTCGATATTGGTTACGGTGCCAAGCAGGTTCTTCACCAAGCACAACTCTCGATTCGTGCAGGCGGAGTTCACCTTCTCATTGGTCGCAATGGTACTGGAAAGAGTTCACTGCTTCGAAGCATCGCTGGTTTGCAGTCCATTCAAGCTGGTTCCATCGTTTTAGATGGTAAAAATGTCCACGAATTGTCAGCTGTAGTGCGCGCTAAAAGCCTGGCTTATGTTGCGAGCACACCCCCTCGAACGAGTCAACTCTGTGTGGAAGAAGTCCTTGGACTCGCGGCTTCTAACGCAGCAAATATACCCAGGGCATTGGAGCATTTCGGACATCTTTCATGGGCGCCAAGACGTTTGGATACACTGAGCGATGGCGAGGCACAGCGCGTCATGTTTGCTCGAGCGGTATTACAAGACACGCCTTGGATTTTCATGGATGAACCGATGGCATTCTTGGACGTTCCAAGCAGGAAGGCGTTTTGGAATCATGCCGTAGAAGTTACCGAGCAAGGCACAACCATTTTCCTAGCTAGTCATGATTATGAGCAATTAGCCAAGTCGGTTTCCATTGCTTCTGCTCACCTAATCGAAGCCAAGGGTATTGTTCCACTAGATCCGCGAGAATCCCCGCAAAAATGGACCAAACGAATGGAGAGTTGATTTGAAAACATTGTTGGCCTTTGGGAAGTCAGCGAGAAGACAATGGCTAAATTTGAATCGCATTAACCGCTCTTCAGCTCACGAAAAATGCCTCCCATCAGTCTAATGATATTCTTATTTGTATTCATGGCTGCGCTACTGTCAATCATTGAATGGCTGGCATTCCGCCTCGTGAGGCGTCAATACAGCAAACACGCTAGATGGGTTGGCATTAAGCGGTACTGGTTTTTCTTGATTATTATCATTTGGTTGGCATTTACAGTGAACGGATTCGTTTGGCCATACTGGAGGGCAACTCATCCTAGGATTTTGTCTGCGATGTCCATTTCGTTCTTCGTTGTTTTTGTCCCAAAATTGATTTTAGCGGGATTTGAAGTTTTAGAAATTGTTAGAGGAACTTTAGCCTATGGGGCCAATCGAATCACACAATCTTCAAGCCCAATTTCAAGGAAGTCGTTCTTGACACGAATCGGAGTGGCTATTTCGGGAGCAACGTTCTTCAGTTTTATTCATGGAGTAACATTTGGGAAATATGCCTTTCGAACTGAAAGATTAAGGGTTGCTATTGAAGATCTACCTTATGGTTTGCGTGGGATGAAAATCGTGCAGATCTCTGATGCGCACTTGGGAAGCTTTAACGAAACGCCACGACCCGTGCTGGATGCCTTAGAAGGAATCAACGCATTAGAACCGGATCTGATTTTGTTCACCGGAGATCTAGTGAACATTCATGCAAATGAGGCAGAACAGTGGATTCCAGCATTTAAAGCTTTGCACGCTAGGTTCGGAAAGTTCTCTATAATGGGTAATCACGATTATGCGGATTATGGTCCATTCGAAGATTGGGAGCGAGAAGCAAGCCGGACCCGACTGAAAGAGATTTACGCTGACATGGGCTTCCGTTTGATGCTTAATGAACATGTGCGAATTGAGCGGAATGGCGATGAACTGGTTCTTTTGGGGGTGGAAAATTGGGGGAGTGGTTTCCGAAAGAATGGGGATTTGACTTCTGCCATGCGAGGTAGCGGGTGTGAGGGGACTCCAACAATTTTAATGAGCCATGACCCTACCCATTGGGAGGAAAAGGTAATGAAAAGCAAAGCGCCCGTGGATTTGACCTTAAGTGGTCACACGCATGGCATGCAAGTAGGGATTGAAATTCCATGGCTCGGCGTAAAATGGTCGCCTTGCAGATGGCGCTATCGTTATTGGGCTGGTCTATACGAGGAGGGAGGACAGTTCTTATATGTCAATCGAGGCTTTGGAGTGCTCGGATTTCATGGACGAGTGGGTATGCCTCCTGAAATCACCTTGTTGGAGCTCGCCAAGGGCTAAGCAATGGGT
>DIHQ01000005.1:15506-21819 GCA_002420235.1 Flavobacteriales bacterium UBA5692 | reverse complement strand
TCCACTATTAAAAACGGGTGCATAATCGATGGAAACCGTATCCCTTTCAACACATTCTCCTACAGTCACCTCTGCGATGATGGTGGCGTCTTCGTTCAGTACGGTCCAGGTTGGGCTATTGCCTTCTGGACTTCCGTTGACCCACCATTCAGTTTCTGATGCCGCGTATCCACTTGCCAAAATGACTTCTTCACCGTTGCATGCAACAGTATTTGGTCCGAGAAAGACTCCTGCATTGGCCGATGGATTCACGGCTATTTCATCGATGAATACGCAGCCATTGACTTCCGATTCAACGCTGTATAATCCGACGGCGCTCACCCACTGGGCTGCTGCATCGATGTCGTTACTCCACGTGTAGGCATCGGCTCCGGATTGTGCAATTAATTCAACACTATCATTCAAACACAAATCAAGTGCATCGGGTAATCCAGCATCGAAGAAAGGGACATGTACGACTTCAACGGTGTCAAATTCCGCACATGCTCCAATGCTTACTTCTGCAACGACAGTAGCCGATTCAGCGAAAACGGTTGTACTGGTTGCTTGCGTGCCACTGGCAACCCCGCCACTAATCCAAGTCGTAGCACTCGCAGGGTATCCGCTTTCGAACGTAACGGATTCCGAGTCACAGAGGAGGACGTCGGCGCCGAGATCAACCCCTTGGTTAGGAGAGTCGTCTACATCGAGGTTATACGTGAAGGTGCAGTTTGGCGTGGTGATTTCTACTGAATAAAGACCTGCCTCGTCAATGTCCAAGGCATTTTCATTCGCTCCGTCGTTCCACAACCACGATACAGCCTCTCCATCCCATGTAATATCGAGGGCTGACACAGTTTGAACATCATCGAGGCAAAGTACAAGCGGGTTTTCCTCCCAGTTGACCGAATAAGATGGGTGATTACTCAACTCAATTGTATCACTTGCCGAACATAATGAAAGCCCCCACTCCAGAATGAGTGTGCCCATCTGGGTTGTCGAATATGTGTAAGAACCAGGAAGGCCATTCCAAGTATAGCTCAGGTTGGAATCGTAGCCGCTAAAATCGAAGTTCACAGCTTCATCCGGGCAGACTACCTGGTCATCACCTAAGCTTAAATCTGGCAAATCAATCGCAACTACATCGACGGATGCCGATGTTGAACATCCGCTCTCAGTTTCTTCCAGGGTTAATGTATAGTTCCCAGCGCCCGAGACGGTGAAGGTCTGGTCCGTACTACCGTCATCCCAGGTGCCGATGATTCCGGCAGGCCAAGGGCCGTTGTTCAGAATAAGGATGCTCGCGTCGCAGGCCACCGTATCCGATGGCAGTCCCGGATTGGGTAATTCGGCAACATCCACTTCAATCGATAGCGTGTATTCCGTTTCGCAAACATCCTCATAGGTGACGGTGTAAATTTGGCTGGCGTCCAAGGTGGCCGTGACGGTATTCCCGTTCGTACTTGAAAGTCCTGTGGCAGGCGACCAGATTGGATTTAGGGCGAAGTCTGAAACGGTCAGATCCACGGGTTCACCGGAACAAGCCGTGACTTCAGGAGCGATTATTTCTTCCATGGCATTCCATTGGGCGTTGCATACACGGTGTTGGTTGTTAAAAAAACCAGTTGCAGCGGTGAATCCCCACTTTACCTCGTTGGTACCTATGATGCCTTCGATATCCACAACTTCCGACAGCCGTTCTACACAATTCCAGTATACCTTGAGAACCTGGTTCGTGGCGTTGTAGGTTACCCGTAAGGAATAATCTGTGTCGTTTTCTATGTTGCCAAAAGAGAGCAAAGCGGGAACAGGATCGGCCAATGCATCCGCAGAATTATGGTTGACCGACCCGTCCCGGTGTATGGCAAGATGATCGTACGATGGATCAGCATGGTTGCCGCCTTGGTAAGTATCCATTTGAACACCAATACTGGGTTCAATCCTGTTTGCTGAATTCCCACCGTAGCCCATTCTTCCACCGTTTCCTCCCAATTCTGACGCATCTGAACTTCTTAGAACAAAGACCATTCCGCTAGCTCCACTATTATTCGTAGTTCCCAAATAGACATCAGCAGTCATTTCCCAGCTTTGAGATACATCGACCGTTCCAGCGTACCAGACAGATCCACGCTGGTAGCTTGATGAATTTGTGAGCCTGTAGCACTCATTCCCTAGGTCAATTGCATTGCCGTGTAGCGTGTTCGATTGCGCATGCACTTGCCACAATGAACAAACGGCGAGAGAATGAATAAGTATTGCCGTGGCGCATTGTCTAAGGGATGGAAGTGTCACTAAAAAATGGACCCGATTCATACTGGCAATTTCGTCATTTTCATGCAATATCCTCGCTATTGAGCTTCCACCCGCGGTTAAGGCTCTTCACCTGCGCAGTTGACGTTCTCATTTAATGCGTATTCCGCGTCCTAATCGGAGTCATATTCTCTAATTCTCGTTGAATTGATGAGATTTTAGTTCAACTGCAGCCGATGCTTAATTTTCAATTTTGTTTGCGCGAAATGTTATCTGAGAAGGTCTTTGGTAGATTGGATGGATTAATTGCAATGCGTTATTTTTGCGGCCATCAAAACGCATTCACATACCCAATGGGCGCTCGTTACTGGCGCAGCCTCCGGTCTGGGCGCTTCGTTCCTGAAAGGTCTCGCTCGACGGGGTTACAACATCGTAGGTGTTTCCAAGCCAGGAGACTGTGTCGCAGAAGTCGCGAGACGTATTGCCGAAGAGTACGGTGTGAAATCCCAAGGAGTTGACCTCGATTTGTCTGAAAAGGATTGTGCTGAGGTGCTCAAAGAAGAGATGCATAAATCTGGAATTCACATCGATTTTCTTGTGAACAATGTAGGAATTGGGGGGACTTCTGAATTTATCGAATCCCGCCCGGAGGGCAACCGATTGATGATGGATTTGAATATGCAAACCACAGTGAATATGTGTCGTGAATTTTTGCCGGATATGGCTGCGAAAGGAGAGGGCTATGTGCTCAATGTATCAAGCATGGCAGCGAATTTCGCGATGCCTTACAAAAGCATCTACAGTGCGTCAAAAGCATTCGTTCGCGCATTTTCCATTGGAGTTCGTGGCGAAATGAAACCCTTTGGTGTTTCCGTCAGTGTTGTTCAGCCCGGGGCGATGTTGACCAATCCTGTTGTCATCGAGCAATTGCGTTACGGTTCATCCATGGCGCGAATGAGCGCCATGACCCCAGACACAGTTGCGGATTCAACTCTAAACGCTGCTTTCAAAGGTAAAGCTGTCATTGTACCAGGCACAAAAAACTGGTTGACATTAGGATTGCTACGGGTGTTTCCGCGTCCTTTGACTACTGCTATGGCGGTATTCAATTACGTTCGAACCAAAAAGAAAGCTGCTGCACAATGATGAATTTTATCCCTTCTTTATCCATTGAAGATGCCCAGTCTGTGGTGCCATTGAGTGTGGCCTTGGTGGGATTCTTGTTGTTTTGGTTTGTGTTTCACTCCGATGCTTTACGCCGCATATTTCACGACCGCATGGACCACGACAGTGCCTGCCTTTGGCACATTTTTGCAGCCAAAGCATGGGGGTTTGTGACCATGGGGATTTTACCTGCATGGATCCTGCAGCAATCTATCGGTTGGAGTCCTTTGGATTTGGGCGTGGTATGGCCAGCAGAAAACAATGCATTAATATGGAAGTGGACCCTTGGACTAGGCGCTGTAGTCATATTTGTTGCATGGCTGGGTGCTCGCAAATTCGATCCGCAGTATCCCCAAGTCCAAGCTCGTGAATGGAACAGAAGGACAATGGCTGTGAATTGGTTGGGGTGGGCCTTGTACTTAACGGGGTATGAATTTTTATTCCGTGGGGTGCTTTTGTTTCCATTGGTCGATGCCCTCGGTTCATGGCCAGCGGTGGCAATCAACACCGTTTTGTACTCCGCAACGCACGTGCCCAAAGGACGGAACGAGGCGATTGGAGCCATTCCGCTTGGATTCCTTTTGTGCTGGGTGACCCTACAGACAGGCAGCCTGTGGCCGGCGATTTTGGTGCACATCTTTATGGCATGGACAAATACGACTGTGCGCTTTTTGCGTCATCCTGAAATGACATGGAAGGGGATATGAAAGTCGCTATAACTGGTGGGACCGGTTTCATTGGAGCTCATTTAATTCGCGCCCTATTGGACGCAGGATATAGCGTTCGAGCGGTGGTGCGAAATCCAGAACGTGCGAAGCGATTAGAGGCATGGGGCGTGGAGCTCCATGTTGCTGAATTATCGGATCGAGAGGCTCTGCAGTCTGCGTTTGCGGGCTGTCAACAACTGTACCATATGGCGGCATGTGCGAGCGTTTGGGAGCGGAAGTCGGAAACGTATTTCAATGTAAATGCCCACGGAACGGACAACACCTTGTGGGCCGCGAAAGTCGCCGGGGTCAAGCGCGTGGTTGTTACTTCAAGTGGTGGGGTCATGGGGCCTTCCGTATCCGGGGTCGTCTCCGAGAAGAAGCCCCGAGATTTGAACTATTTCAACGCTTACGAGGCCTCGAAAGCTGCATCGGATTTGGTGGTGCTGCGATACGTTGTCGAGGAGGGTATGCACGTGGTACTGGTCAGCCCAACACGTGTGTTCGGACCGTATTTGTGGGGAGAGCCAGCTTCCGTTTCGCTCATGATCAAGCGATACATCCAAGGCAATTGGCGACTCATTCCGGGGGGGCGGCATTGGAAGGGCAACTACGTCGATGTCCAAGATGTGGTCCAAGGCCACTTGAAGGCCATGGAACGCGGCCGACCTGGAAGTAACTATATGCTTGCGGGCCATAATCTCACTTACGGTGAGTTTTTCAAAACGCTGGCTGATGTCAGCGGGCAAGAGCATACCATGGTCGTAGCACCTATTTGGTTGCAGATGGGTTTTGCTCGTGTTCATGCGGCTTTTGCGAAATTACGGGGTAAGCGACCTGATTTGACCACCGAGTGGGTACGACGGGGAAACTACCACTGGGAAGTTTCGCCCATGCGTTCAATTGAAGAATTGGGGGTCCAACTTACACCCTTCAAAGATTCCCTTCGGCGAACGGTCGATGCATTTATTTCGAAACAACATTAACAGACAAAACAGCTCATGCGACATTTTTTTCTACTCTTCATTTCGGTTATAATAATCGACCTCGGTGTGGCGCAAACAACGATATCCTCGGAATCTTCAGCCCCTTCATACGTTCGGCTCGTGATGTTTGATGGGACCTCTCGTATGGGGGAAATGCTAGAAAGTACGGATAGTGAAGTCGTGATTAAAACCTTACAATTAGGTGTAGTTCGAATTCCCAAGTATTTGGTTAAGGGGATGGCTACCATTGCTGATCGGGAATACGAATTGTTGATGGTAGCTTTTGAAGGACGTGAACTTGAATTGAATCCGCAGTCGAGCCGCTATTTCTTTGCACCTTCAGGCTTCCAGATGCGCCGAGGAGACGGGTATTTTCAATCTAACATTGCTTTAAACTCGGTGAGCTATGGCGTGACAGAGCACATCACCATTGGAGGACTGATTTCGTTTGCTGGTGCGGGAGGTCAGTTGAAAATAGGGAAGCAGTTGAGCCCCAACACCCACGCTTCATTTGGGGGAATCGGTTTTATGGACTACAACGGTAACTTAGTAGATCGACCGATTGGATTGGTTTTCGCTAACATGACCTGGGGAACAGAGAACCGCAACATCACATTCAATATTGGCACCGGAACCGCGTTTGAGGATGGTGTTGGAGATTTTTACGCTTATACGACTGACTCGACGGAATACAGCTGGATGCCTGGTCAATACTATTACACTTTCAATGTCACGGAATATGATCAGGAATGGGTTCGACCCCTGCTCATTAACATCAGTGGGATGAATCGTATTTCGGAAAATCGATGGTTTATAACGGAAAATTATTGGGTGCAGAATTTGCGGTACACTACAAGAATTACAGGTGGGAATCTCGCTGTCTCGTCTTTGCCTTTACCTTCCAATAATGATTTCAATCCGCAGGCTGATGGTTTTGCCATATTATCCATGGGCATCCGGAACCTGAGCCCTCGCAATGGCTGGTTATGGGACTACGGTATGGTGGGTGTGATAGGAGATGACTTCGGCTTCGCGGCGCCCTGGTTATCCGCGACGCTAGCCTTCTAGCACATTTTAGGATATTCAAAACGCAATACACGCTGCTCACAGCTTGCTAAATCCTTTGTGCGGTGATTTTCGAACCAAAGTGGTATCTGCCTACCTTATGCCAATCTTTGAGTAGAGATTAAGAACCATGAAACATTTCACATTAGCCCTAGCTGCCTT
>DIHQ01000005.1:0-15230 GCA_002420235.1 Flavobacteriales bacterium UBA5692 | reverse complement strand
GATTAAGAACCATGAAACATTTCGCATTAGCCCTAGCTGCCTTGGCTTTTCAAACGGTCAGTGCACAAAATATTCAGCGTCTGGGTATCCAGGTAGAATACATCAGCCGCCCAAGCGAACCGTTTCCTTCAGGCGTAACCTCTTACACCGTAGTGGTGAACCAGTCGTACCGCGACCAATACGAAGCTGAATTGGAACAATGGGAAATCGACACTCAGTTGGCACAAGAGACCTACGAGTCTGAAATGGAGGCGTACAATAGTAAAGGCACTGGTGCTAAAGTTTTAGAGCGTGCGTTGCTCGATGAGAGAAAACCACAATTGCTCTTGCCGGCAAAGCCGGACGAGGTTGAATATGTATTCGATCCGGGTATCATCAGTTCGAAAATCGATATGCAAGGCATGACCCGCATGGAAGGCGGCGGCGTGGTAACCCTTGAAATCCAAAGCTTCGAAGATTCACCGCCTGAGGACCGAAAGCAAGAAATCAAGGATAAAGAAGGAAACGTGTCTTATAGATACTTCCGCACGATGAAGTACCGTCAGCCAATTCGCTTCACTGTGGAGCTTCCCGACGGGTCTGTTGTACTTGACGAAGTGCTCACGAATTCTGAAAATTATACCATTTATACATCAGACAAGTACACGAGTAAGTCCGCATTGAATAAAGCTTGGAATCCCATGGTCGTGGCTAAACGCTTGAGCCGAATGTCTGTTGAGGCAAGTACTATTGCGATGAACAGCATCCTGAATGATCGGTTCTGCTTCTCAAAGAAAACTCGGCCAATGACCATTTACCACGCCAAGACGAAAAAAAAGGTAGACTATACAGATTTGAACAACGCCGCGCTGGATATGAAAATAGCCATGGGCAAGTACCTCGATCAGCCCGATGAATCGGCTGCAGGTATCCGCACATGCGTCGCGGTTTGGGAACAGGTGTTAGGCGAAGCGGATTATGAGAACAAGAAAGCGCGCATCAATGCAAAGATGGCCGGCCTACTTTACCTCAATCTGATTAATGCGAACATCTGGCTTGAGGATTATGACCGAGTGGACGAGTTGTTCGATGCAATGCGCCGATTGGACGTAAAGAAAAGTGCTGAAGGCACTGCAGAAGGTCTAGATACATTCTCAGACGAACAGCGTCGCCGCAAGGACATCAACTCCTGACGCAGACATAGCAGTTCCGCATCAATGCTGAACAATGAGCTTTTCGCTGATTGGCCCGGAACGTACTATGTAAATACCTTCGGGCCAATTTTTTGTCGAAATGAAAGACGAATAACCTACCCTGTTAGAGACCGCATTCAAATTTGCGACCAAACCTCCTCGCGCATCAAAAACCTCTATACCATGGTCCGGAAGAGGCTCGCACTGGAAGGATTCACTCGTAGGATTGGGCCATAAGTTAAGCGTGTGGTTGGTGTAGCCTGCATCGAACACTCCGAGGCTTTCGCTGAACGTGACTTCGGTTTGCTCGGTGCATCCATCAAAGTAGACCACGGCGTGGTAATCGCCGGACTCATTCGGCCACCAAGTCTGCTCAGTGCTAATCCAAGTACCGTTAAGGAACCATGCTACTGAGTCAACATAAGGGATGTTATCAGTGCTGATTTCGAGTCCATTTGGTGTGGACGTAATGGCTGCGGAGGCATCTTCTGGACACGGTAAAAAACGAGCTCGGTACAAATCATTGGTATATAGTGCAACTTCATTCAGTTTTTCAAACTCGTCCATTTCACCGGACTCGATGTGAGCGTTGACGTCCCATTTTTCGAATATGTATCCTGGCTGGGCAATGGCTTCGATCTCGATAGGACAGTTTTCAAAGTAGATTCCATCCCACGGCAGCGGTCCGGGGGTGATTGTATTGATGCGCACAAGGCCGGTCAAGGGTGGGAAGACATCCAGTGTGCATTCGTGGTCCTCGGGCAAATTGAAACTTGACATCAGATGGTTACGCGCTGTATTCACACGCTGCTCGTTGTGGCTGACCATATTATTAATCGCATTGAGCCAATCGGCGTAAGACGCTGGGGAATTCCATCGTTGGATGTGGTGCGGCATACTGGCTTGGATTTGGTTAACGGCTATGGTCGTTTGGGTGTTGAATGCCCAGGGTTGAAAAATAGTGTTTACGAGATCAGCGTATCTGTTGATGAATCGATGGCGAAATTTCCAACTGTCCAATGCGTGGCTGAACAGGTTACTATGCACATTAGGCGAATTTGGGTAGCGCGCGTTTTCAATGTAATTCTCATAGACGCTAGCCCCGAAAAAACCTAATCCTGCATCGGTGTCGTAGAGGAGGTATTCCCACTTATGATCTGGCGACGCTCGAAAAACCTTTACGTTATTAAGACCCCAAGCAATTCCCATCCAATCGGTGTTTTGGATGTAAGTCTGCAGGACGAAATAGTCGATGTAATTCTCCACATCTATTAGTGCGGAAAACAGAGGAAAGAAACTTTGACTCGTGGTCGAGGTGGATTGGATTTGGTTTGCATGGGTAAAAAACGGTGTGTCCTCACCTGCCAGAGCACCCCCGGGACCTATGAGGTCTACCTCATTCTTATCCGTTCCGTACTCGAATGCGATGCTGTGCTCGTCGTATTTCTCACGGGCTCCGTACAAACCCCAGTATGCTCCATTGAGATAGAGGTGAGCCGGTTGCCATGCGCCAGCGACGATATGGGTCTGCATAGCGATGCGATTGACCAGCGCGTCCTGCATCTTGGTTGCCCAAGAGTGCTGTCCTCCGTTGCGCAGGTTAATGTTATTGAATGTGATACTTTCAGGCTTATCTGGGAACAATGGCCAATCAAGATTGCCTGTGTACATGCTCTTGAAATCGAGCCGGAATGAACGCTGGGGCTCCGCGCGGGACCAACCTCCGTGAATCTCGAGATCCATATTTTCTCGTACCTGCAGGATGCCGTCTGCATCAAATAATTGCATTCGGGCTAAGCGGGACCAAGGTTGCCAGAAGTTAGCACCAAAGTGGGGGTATTCGTCTGACGCGTTGGGCCCCATGACGTAGATGCCGTTGTTCCAGTCCCAGAGATCGTCTTCGTTGACAAGGATGGAGAACGTCGGGATGTCCGGGTTGAATTCATCGATAATGTACACCTCGTCTTGCACATCGCTGGGCAACTCTTCGTTCCCGTCGTCCCAAACCCGAACGCTCAAGCAGGTGGTCGCATCGAAGATCAAGCCTCCATCAGGGAAGACCGGTGACGAAGCGATGGGGAGGTCACCGTTGGTTGTGTAGCGTGCAGTGTAGCCCGCGGTTGCCCCCGCAATGCCCACCGCAAGTTCACCGTTGTACCAGCCCGAAGGAATGGTTAGACTCGGTGTAGAAGTGATGCCGGTGTAGCACACCGTTCCTTGGTTGGCCTCACCCGGGGTGGGTGCGTCGAAAATGCACCAGTCCTCGGTCTCGCCCTCGAGGCGTCCCACCGAGTACCCTGCTTCTAAATCGGGGTGAATCGGCAGGGCATCGACCACGTCGCCATCGGCATTCCTAAGCACAACGGACTCGCCGGTGCTGAGTTGGAAATGCACGTGGATGTAGCCTTCAAATTCCGGCCACCACGCAGGGGCCTGCGACCAGTTTTCGAGGGCGCCATCTTTTCGGGTCAATCCCAAAAACGGGCGGATGCTCAAATCCGATGACTCTGCATTGAAGTTGTGTACTTGAACCGAAAACACGTTGGTACCATCGACCAGCCAGGGTTCAAATTCATCGGCATTCCAAATCCACTGTTCGGGCTGACCGCCACTGTACAAAACCGCTTCGAGGTAAGAAGTGGAAAAATCTCCGGCGACGCCTGCGACGCCTGCCATATTGGATGACCGGGCGATTTCAAGGCCATTCAAAAAAGCGATGAATCCGTCGTCGTAGTCGATTCCAAGGGACAAGTAGCCGTAATCTTCGGTGCTCGCTATTTCGAATTCCTTTCGCAGGAAAATGCAGTCGGCATTGGGAACAATGGTCACGTCGTCGTTATCACCGTATCCAAATCCACCCGCTCCGGTGAACCATGAGGAGGCATCAAAACCCGGTAACCGCCAGTCGTCGGCAAAGGGGGGCGACGGTACGACGTACTGCCATTGATCGCCTTCAACGGCCGGACAGCGCCAGTTTTCGGGCAGGTAGGCGCGGTCTTCCCCAGAAGCGAGTATGAGCAGCCGCTCGCTGGCCTCCAAGGTGATGTTTGGCAACGGCACCGCGCCGCCCGTGCCAAAACCGTCATTGAGCGTGAAACCGCCCAATTCAACCCCTTGCGCGCCGTCGTTTCGCAGCTCGATCCAATCTGATGCATCGCCTTGGATGTCGGTGACTCCATTGTGGGCAGATACTTCTGAAATGACCAATTGCGCTCCTGCAGCGTGCGCTGCCAGCAAGCAAGTAGACGCCAGTAAAGTCCTTAGCCATTGCATGGAAGAAAGATACGCCGTTCGAGGACTGAATAGGAGGTGGGAGTCAAATTTTGAGAACAGGCATGTGTACATGGTTGTCACACACGACCATTAACTTGCTATTTTCCGCACCATGCATCGCTTTCAAATCATGGTCGTTCTTTCGCTGTTGGCCTTCGGCTTGTCCGCCTGTTTTGACGGAGCTGGAGAACGCCAAGAATACGCTGTAGATGGGCCGTTGCTGCAGGTGTTGGGAACCCTTCAGGACGGAGGTGCGCCCCACATCGGGTGCAACCGGCCGTGCTGCCGTAATCTGTTTTTGCGGCCGGCGACGGACCGGAAAGTCGTTTGCCTCGGAGTGACAGACACCACCGCGGGCGGTGAACGCGTCGGGGCCATGTTCGAGGCGACCCCGGACTTTCCTTCTCAGCTCCAGGCTTTCCAATCGGACTGGGACATACCGCTTGAACGGCTGTCGGTATTTTTGACCCATGCCCACATCGGCCATTACAGCGGATTGATGTTCTTAGGCCGTGAGGCCTTGGGGGCGAAAAATGTTGAAGTTTGGGCTATGCCTCGCTTCAGGGACTTTCTTACCACTAATGGTCCTTGGAGTCAGCTAGTGGAACTCGGCAACATACGATTAAAGGCGCTCACGGAAAACCAGCCTATCGCCATCGGTGCAAACGTGCGTGTAATTCCGCTGCGTGTCCCGCACCGGGATGAATATTCTGAAACTGTTGGCTACCGAATCGAAGGACCTCGTAATACAGCCCTATTCATCCCTGACATCAACAAGTGGGATATGTGGGAGCTTCTGCTTGAGGAGGAATTAGCAAATGTGGATTTCGCTTTTCTCGATGCGACGTTTTACGATGCGGTGGAGGTGGGACACCGCGATATGGCGGAAATTCCGCATCCTTTCATGGTGGAGACGATGGACCGCTTGAAGGATGCACCTGAATCCGATAAAGCTAAAGTGCATTTCATTCATCTGAACCACACCAATCCCTGTCTGGATCAATCGTCACAGGCCTACCGATCGGTTTTGGAGTCTGGATATCGTGTGGCCGCATTCGGACAAACCTTTCCCTTATGAGGTCGACGTTTCAATGGTCTTGGTTTTTTTTTAATTTGGAGCTTAATTCAAAGCGCTGTGAGTCAATGGTCTAATCAATTTGCATTGGTATTCCTTGGGGTTCTGTCCCTCGTGAAAGCAGGGGTGTCTTTCGGGCAATCCATCAGCGATTGCGAAGGGGCCATCACCTTGTGCGACGATTTTTACACCGAGACGGAGTCTTCATTTAATACGGGCTCCGTGTATGAGTTCACCGGCATCTGTAACCAAGGCCTCGAGCAAAGCAGTGTTTGGTACACCTTCACCGTACAAGCAGACGGTTTGTTAAGCTTCATTATTGATCCGCTGAACCCCGTGGACGATTACGATTGGGGCTTGTTTGACATTACGTCTGGAGGGTGCGAGGGAATCGGCTCTCAGCTGCTGTCACCGGAGGTAGGATGCAATTCTTACGGCGTCGCACCGCCGGAGCCCAACGGCGCCACGGGCATTTCAACGGCCAACGGCGGAACCGGCAATTCAAATGGTCCGGGGAACTTGAATGGTCCGCCATTCAATGAGGACCTGCAAGTGGAGGCGGGAGAGACATATGCATTGGTGGTGATGAACTGGACGAACTCGTTGGAGGGCTATGCCATCGATTTCGGTCAGTCCACGGCGAGCCTGTATGACGAGGCATCACCTTCCGTTGATAGCGTGGAGGTGATGAATTGCGAGAACACTGCTTTGCGGGTGTTCCTAAGTGAATTTGTGGACGGTGCTACGGTGACTGTAGAAGATTTTGAACTCGTTGGACCGACTGGATTGGTGCACGAATTTTCCACGGTAATGGCTGTCAATCCGGTTAATGGATTCAACCAGGTCTTGGAACTGGATGTGGCTGATCCCATCGAAATTTCAGGTCTCTACGAACTCCATATTACGAACGAAGCGGCTTCCATTTCCGACGCCTGCGGAAACGTGGGAGAAGGGTTCATAGGGGTGGAGCTTACGGTGTTAGAACCGCCGTTGGGATGGGATGCCATCGAGGTCCTCGTTTGTCCTGACGACGCCGCCAATCTGTCGGTGAATGCAGTGTTTCAACAACCGGAAAACACCCTCTACACGTATGTTTGGTCGTGGGACATGGCCGGCGTCCCTGTCGTCGGCACCGGGCCAGGTATTGAGAGCTCGGGAGATGGTTACTACGAGGTTGTAATCACCACGTCACCGGTGTGTTTTTCGGCTACGGGGGCGTTCCAAGTTGTTACTGAGGAATGTAGCCTCACCATACCCAATGTTATTACGCCTTTAAATGGCGATGTTTTGAATAACGCCTTCCGGGTGGATGGACTGGACGCATATCCCGGAAGTTCAATTCGGATCTACGACCGTTGGGGCACCTTGTTGTACTCCTCAAATGACTTCGGAACCACGGCAGGGTGGGACCCCGGCACCGAAGAGGCAGCTGAAGGCACGTATTATTATGAATTGAGCATTCGCCGTAATCAAGACGAACTCAGCGTCATCACTCTCGAAGGCGAAACGCTGTACCTGCCGAACGGCGATCCGGTGCTCACGCTGACTGGCTCGTTCAGTTTGCTCCGTTGAATCAGCGAACAATCAACCGAGCAGGCAGGCTTTCGCCGTATTGAACTAGGTAAATCCCTGAGGTCAAATTCCCGATATCGAGGCGCGTGGTGTACCCCGTGATTTGACGTTCCAGTACCAATTGTCCTCTGGCGTCGCGGAGTTGCAGCCACTTGCCTGTGATGTCTTCCACCGCTACGGTTAGTTCATCTGCCGCAGGGTTGGGATACAGGGTGCATGCTGTTTGCATCCCTGCTGCTTCAGTGATTCCGACACCCATGCCGTTCAGCAGTCCTGCGAATTCTTGGTAGTACAGGTTCGCGATGCGCTCGTCATGGATGACCAAAGTGTTCTCGTCATTGGTTGTCTCGGCAGTGGTGGACCAGTTGTGCGATCCGGTGACAACCGTCGGATTGGAGAGGGCCTGGCTGTGGTCGATGATAGCGTACTTGTGGTGCAACTGGCCGGAGATACCTTGGTGCGAGTAGATCTCAATGCCTGCATCGAGCAACGCTTCGTATTCCGAGCCGGTGTCGTTAATGTTCTCCATGGCACCGACCGGATTGATGAATAAACTCGAACCTGCGTCCACAACGGCCGCTCCCAAATCGTTGCGCGTGAAACTCAGGACAGCGAAGTTCAAGTCGTAGTCCGTGGATTCAATGGCATCGATGATGGCGGAAGTCGTCCCATCAGTGGGTGAGAAGTACAGCTCAATCGGGCTCCCACCAATGAGAAAACGGCGCGGAGTGTTTATTGTCTTGGCGGCTCCAAACTTCGCATTCGCCGGGTCGGGCTCCATCCCAGTAGACCCCCACATCTCATCGAACTCCAAGGTGTACGCCCGGGCCAAACTCTGGTCACCGAAGATGATGACGTTGTTGGGGTCGGTATTGAGGTTGCCGGTGGTGAAGTTCGTGGAACCTGTGAGAACGAAGGCATTCTGCGCGTCGTCCCGATCACCTACGATGAATTTGTTGTGCATGCCGCTGCCCATACCGTCGGTGCGAAAGTGAATTGGCATACTATCGTCGATCGCACTTAATCCGAGGTTGGCGTTCTGTCCCTCCGCGATGTAGCGTACCTGCACACCGTTGGCAATTGCCGTATTAATAGCTTGCTCGATGGCTGAGTTGTTGATGTTGTAAGCTGCAATATCCAGTGTGTTTTGCGCTGAAGTGATGTAGGCCGCGATGGTGTCATTGGTGCTGGTGCCCAAGGCTTGAGCCTGCTCAATAGTTGCTACGCTGTTATCCACTTGGGTGGTAAAGTATGCGCGGATGTAACCGGGCGATTCCGATACGGTCGCGTACGGGCGGATTGTCGAAGCGGTCGAATCTTCACCCGCAATGGAAATTACGCGTGCGTAGAAAATGGTGCCAGGCTCAAGGTCGTTCACCGTCACTTGGTGTTCCAAGACTTGTGTGTCATCGACAACTTCCATGCCGAGGTTGGGAGTGAGCCCGTACTCTACGTGCGAATCACCCAACACGTCAGTGTTCCAAACCAAATCAAAGCTGATGGTGGTGATGTTGATTTGGTCCACTTGGGTGCTTAAGTTGATGGCGGAAGTAGCAACGAGGTCCTCGCTGCCGCGCGGCAGCAATTGGTAACCTCCAACTCCATCGAACGTAAATTGGGAAACCACACCGTAGAGATCTACTTCGCCTGCGGGCAGCACCTGCCCAACGAGTTCGTTATCATTGCGCACGTATATAATGCCGTCTTCGCCAGCTGCCGTAAAGCTAAACGTACTATTGCCGGTTATAACAGTGCCTCCGTTGGTGAACACAACGTCTGGAATGTAAGCCAACTCGCCCTCCATACTCTCGTCCATATCGTTCGGGGTGATGGTCTGGAAAGCAGGCAATTCGTTGCCAGTCGAAAGTACCGTGACATCAGTGATGCCGTCAGGGCCGACCTCGAGGAGTCCGTTGTACTCGCTGAGTGCTCCAGTCATGGTCAACTCGTCGCCGGGTTGCGGGTCGGGCCAGCCGTTTTGCATCCATTGCCCACCGGGATATAAGGCGATTCCGGCGGTCGCATCTTGGAGGTAGCGGACAATGCCAAGGTTGCCATCGGAGGTGATGATTCCCGTGACAGTTACGGTTTGCCCGACGCTGTAGTTAGTTCGTGCGTCAAGAATGTCCGTTTGGCCCCAAGCGGTGAATGCCGAGAGGCAGAGGAGGGAGGTCAGGAGGTTTTTCATGCGGTTATGCGTTAGAATCGGATGCGGATGCTGAGGTTGGTGCGGAAGCCGTAGCCCATGTAAACACTTGCAGATCCGGCATCGAAGTTGTTTTCACTGAAGGCGTATTTGCGGTCGGGATTGTTGAAGTACCACTCGCCGTAGGCATCATTGTTTTGGGCGTTGCTCAGGTAAACGGTATTCAAAATGTTGAACGCGCTTAAGCGCACGTCCATGTTCGTTTCGTTCACATTGAAGTTGTAACCGGCGTGGAGGTCCAAGAGGCCGTAAGTCGGAATTTGCCATGACTGCCGGCCCTCGTTTTCGCCGTTCAAGCTGAAGGGGTCAAAATCCGCATAGTGGCGGCTGAACACAGTGTAGCGTGGCTTGATGTACATGTTCTTGTAGCTGTATTTCAAGGAAACGCTGCACTGACTTTGTGGCGAATCGCCTACCGAAACGCCTTCAGCGTTGTATTGCACCACGGCCGGATTGCCTTCGGCATCGATGTAAGGGAGGTTGCTGTCGTCATCCAGCAGCACGAGGCTATCCTCGGAACTGGTCCAACGCCAGTCGCCCAAGCTGATGTATCCTTCTAAGGTTAGTGACGGATGCAAGCGCCAAGCGACATCAGTTTCGACTCCTTTGTGCAGTGCGCTCATCGAGTTGACGTTGGCGCGAACGATGTCGCCTTCAACGGTTTCGAAGCGAAGCAGTGATTGCAATGGGCGGTTTTGCCAATCCGTGTAGTAGGCATTAACGTTTACGCTGAACGGGAACTTGCTGAAGCTGTAGCCCCATTCGACGGAATTAATCCGCTCGTTTTCGGTGTTTTCGACGAAGTTGTTTTCGAAGTCCACCACATTGCGGAAGACCGGCGTTCGGTATAGGTGACCGAGGTTGACAAACGTGTTGGCGTACTCGCTCAAATTGTAGTTACCTCCGGTCTTAATGGTGTATCCGGGAATCCACTTCCATCCACTCGTCGTGAACTGGCCGTCTTCTTGTAGCTCGGCGAAGTAGTCCACACTCTTGTAGCCTTGGGTCACGGCACTGACATTTAAGAAGGCGTTCCAGAGATAGCCTTTGTATTCGAGCAACGCGAACGCACCACCCCAGCGTACGAAGGCGTCGTTGTGGTAACCGATTTTGTCCCCGACAACGCGCATGTTCGTGGAGGCGTTGGCATTGCGGGTATCTACAAAGTAATCTCCGCCGAGCAAATCAAAGACTTCGGCATAGTGTTCGCCTTGGTAAGTGCGGAAATCAACCCCGCCTGACAGGGTAAGCGACTCCGATGTTTCGTGGCGGAAGGTGGAGAGTACACCGTACCAGTAGTGGTTGTTGAAGAGTTTGCGCAGGATGCGCCCGGACTTCAACAAAGAGTCGCTGTACGCCGGATCAATGGGTGGGCCGAAAAGGCCGCCAATGGTGTTTGAGTTGTAGAACTTCTGGAAGTCGACTTGTCCGTCTGGCGTGTAGTCGCCACCGCCGAGGCTGTTTTCCAATCGCGTACCTCCGCCGTAGCCGTAACTCGCGTAGGCCATGTTGGAGATGTACAACTTGTCGGAGACGCGCCAGCTGTGTCGCAAAGAAAAAAGCGGCTTGTGGTACTTATTCTGTCGCTCGTACAAGACTCCATTGTTGAGCACGCCCCAGTGAACATTGTAATTGTCGCCGTAGCTCACCAGGCCGGTTGTATCGATGAAATCCGTTGCTGATACTTCTTCCTCAAAGTCGTCAGCTGAGCTGTACCCGTAAAGCGCGTTGAGGCTGTCGTATGCGGCCAATTCTTCCTGTTGGAGCAAGGTGCCATTATTGAAGATGGCATCGTAGGAAACGCTGTATCCGCGCAATCGTTCGTAATCTTCTTCACTGCCTGTAAACAGCGATCGCGCAAAGTCCTTGTTGTGGGTGGCAATGCGCTGCTGGTATCCACGCGAGGCATTTTCGGATGGAGACCCAGTCGCGCTGATGGAAAGCGTGTGATTGCCGAGGGCCTTTTGGATTTTCACGTAATAGAAAAAGGCCCGGTTGTAATCCTGTTGGAAGTAGCCTTGGCGGTTTTGGAAACTGCCGGCGAGTGTGTAACCCCAACCGCCGTCGAGCCTGCCGGAGGTGTGGCCCAGCGATGTTCGGGTGAAGCCGAAGCTACCTACTTCCTGCTTGACCGAAGTCTTGCGGGAGGATTCGATGCCTGAGGTGACGATGTTGACAGTTCCACCGATGGCGGGCAGGGCGAGCTTAGAGGCACCTAAGCCGCGCTGGACTTGCATGGTTTGGGTCACCAAATCCAACCCAAACCAGTTGTTCCAAAAGACTGCACCGCTCTCCATGTCGTTGACGGGAATGCCGTCGACCAACACCGAGACGTTCCGCTGTTTGAAGCCGCGGATGGAAATCGAAGGGCCGTTGTCGTCCGATCCAGCTTGAGTGGCATAGACGCCGGGCGTGCTGTTTAAGATCATCGGGATGGGCTGTGAGCCCAATTCCTCCTGAATCTGAACGGGTTTGATGTTTGAGAAAGCGACGGGCGTCTCGCGCTCAATGGCGACGTCGGCAATGACCTCGGCCTCTTGTAGGACGATGGTGCTCAACTTGAAGGTGGCCTGCACGAGCGCGCGGTCCACGGTGACGGAGCGGGATTGACTCTCGTAGCCAATGTATTGGACGGTGATTTCGTAGGCACCATAGGGTAGGTCCAGCGTGTACGCACCATCGAAATCGGTGGCTACGCCGGTCCCGTTCACCAGCACACTTGCTTGGATGAGGGCTTCTCCGGTAATGGCATCCGACACAACACCGGTGATTTTACCGGTTTGTGCCCATGCCGCTGCGCTCAGCCACATGGCCAAGCCTGCAATCGCCAATCGCTTCATCAAATGCTTATTGAATCACCACGCGGTGTGCGAAGGTACGCCCTTCGGTGAGGTGGATGTTCACGAAGTAGGTTCCGCTCGCGAGGTCTGTCAACACAAATTCACGCACGGCTTGGGCCATATTTTCATCACGCAACAATTGTCCGGTTGTTGTGTGCACGGTGAAACGTTGGATGGCTTCAGTGGCTGAGAGTGTCAAATTCCCGTCAGTGGAAGGGTTGGGGAAAACAGCGGTCTCAACAGCAGGTGCCTCTTCTAGGACGTTAGGGCTGCACGCGCAGCTGTGTGCGCCTAGTCCGTCCCATGTATTGACCAAAAGGGTGTCCCACTCGAGGAAGGTGTTGAAGCTGAACGGAGGAACGGTGACGCCCTGCATCACTTCGTACTTGCGGCGAAGCGTGTGGTTCGAGGTCAACCAGGTGGCGCCGTCGCCGATGTCGATGTACCCGTTTGCTTCGTCGTTGGTCCACGCCACGCCAGGGTCTTCACCGGGCTTACCGAAAATATCTACAACGGTAGCTTCGTTTTTGACCAATACCAGTGCGTCGTCCCCGTTCATGTATGTTGGGGCAGGATATGGGTTATCCAATTGATCGGCATAGGCCTGCATCGCGGGATCGCAGGCCGGTGAAGTTGCGCCACCGCCCAAGTCTACGTCTTCAGTTTGGCCATTGACCAACACCCAGGTGCCGTACGGCGCAATGCTGCCTAGAAGGTCGGTCCAATCCGTTGCGGTTCCTTCCCCATTACTCCAGCGCTGCAGCTGGTACGCAGATAGGTCGATGGCTTCGCTGGTGGGGTTGTAAAACTCCACGCCTTTGTTGTTGCCAGTGCCCTCGCAGTATTCAGAAATGAAAATCTCAGTGCATTGTCCCTGTGCCAATGCCGGTAAGGCCAAAACCATGGCCAATTGAGGTAAAGTGAATCGCATGTGATTTGGTGTTTGTGAAAATCGTTGCAATTTAACCGGGAAATGTCCAAAAACGATGAGAACATTTGAGTTTGAAGACACGCGGGACCGTTGTCTGTCCAAAGCCCATGTCACTGAGGAATTTCCCTTTGACGAAAACACGTGCGTGTGGAAGGTTGCTGGCAAGGTATTTGCCTTGGCTGACATCGATGCCTTCGACGGAGTCACACTCAAGTGCGACCCGGAATACGCCGTGGAATTAAGGGAGCAGCACACCGGCATAATCGGCGGCTACCACGCCAACAAAAAACACTGGAACACCGTCCAGTCGGAAGCGGACGTGCCGCGTGCACTGGTGCTCGAATTGATTGACCACAGCTACGAACGAGTAGTCGCAGGTTTTTCACAAAAGCAACGTAAGGCGCTCGGATTGCAAAGGCATTGATTATTCTTGTTGCATGGAGATTACAGCATTGGATTGGGCCATAATTGGCGCTTACTTTCTGTTGGCCCTCGGCGTGGGCATCTGGTCATCGCGGGTTGTCGGTAACTCAGCAGCGGGGTTTTTCCTTGCAGGTCGCAAGATGCCTTGGTGGTTATTGGGCGTCAGCATGGTGGCCACGACGTTTTCGACCGATACCCCTAACTTGGTCACGGGTCTTGTGCGTGAACAAGGAGTAAGTGGAAACTGGGGGTGGTGGGCCTTTTTGTTGACAGGTATGCTCACAGTCTTCGTTTACGCTCGTCTCTGGCGGCGGTCGGGTGTGATGACCGACATCGAGTTTTACGAATTGCGCTACGGCGGAAAGCCCGCGGCGATGCTTCGCGGATTCAGGGCCCTGTATTTGGGGCTGGTCTTCAACGTGCTCGTGATGGGAACTGTTTCGCTCGCTGCCATCAAATTGGGTGGCATTTTGCTGGGCTGGCCCGGGTGGATGACCCTGCTTGTGACGGGTGCCATCACGTTGTTGTACAGTACACTCGGCGGTTTGCGGGCGGTCATTCTTACCGATTTTGTTCAGTTCATCTTGGCCATGGTTGGCTCGGTTTGGGCCTGCTGGTACATCCTGAATTTGGATGTGGTTGGAGGATTGGATGCGCTGTTGGCCCACGCGGACGTTGCTTCCAAAACAAGCATGTTCCCTGCCATGGACGATCCGGCCCAATGGGTGCCTATCCTCTTGGTGCCCCTTGCCGTTCAGTGGTGGGCAAGCTATTACCCCGGCGCCGAACCTGGTGGGGGAGGATACATCGCTCAACGAATGTTCAGTGCCAAGGATGAGAGCCATGCGGTGGGGGCGACCCTGCTGTTCAATGTGGCGCATTACGCCTTGCGACCATGGCCTTGGATTTTGATTGCGCTGGCATCGATTGTGGTGTTCCCTACGCTAGCGGATTTGCAGGCGGCCTTCCCGAATATTCCTGCTGACAAAATTGGCCATGATCTGGCCTATCCAGCTATGTTGTCCTTGCTGCCTGAAGGACTCTTAGGCTTGGTCGCGGCATCGCTGTTGGCCGCCTTCATGAGTACGATGTCCACCCAGCTCAACCTCGGTGCGAGCTATTTGGTAAACGACTTTTGGGTGCGGTTCATCCGACCGAATGCCACCGATGCGCAGCAGGTGCGCGCGGGCCGATTGGCGACTGTGGTCTCTTTATTGCTCGGCAGTGGGCTTGGTTTGCTTTTAACCGACGCTGGGCAAGCTTTCAATCTTTTGTTGCTCATTGGAGCCGGCACCGGTGGGCTGTTCATCCTGCGCTGGTTCTGGTGGCGCATCAATGCCTGGACCGAGTTTGTGGCTATGGGTGGCTCTTTGATCGTTGCGGGGTATTTCACTTTCGTACACGACAGCTTGGACATTATTGAGCTGGCCGCCCACGAGAAATTGATTTGGGGTTCTTTGCTGACTACATTGGTGTGGGTAGTGGCAACCTTTTTGACACCCCCGGAGTCGGACGGGACCTTGGATGCATTCGTTGAAAAAGTCAACCCCGGCGGTCCGGGATGGAAACGTTGGGCACCCGCGACGGGGGCGAATCCTTGGCCTGTGCCCCGAGGTATTTTGTCCATGGTGATGGGGTGCACGGGGGTGTATGCGGCGCTCATCGCCACGGGATCTTGGTTGTACGGAGACGCGACCACATCGATGATGTTGGTTGCGGTGGCAGTCGGAAGTGCATG
>DIHQ01000154.1:17719-24614 GCA_002420235.1 Flavobacteriales bacterium UBA5692 | reverse complement strand
CGTCACCAACAAAGGCGCGCCCCAATCAGGGTGTCCTTGAACTAGGGCGGGAAACTGTCGGGTGACGGAGGAAAAAGAGGAGACAATCTCTCCCTTTGCGGCAATCATTAAATCCCAATCGTCTTCCACTATGTTCCAGGAACCACCGCCTTCTATTGGCAACCAGTTGTTAAGGAGGCTTTGTACAAACGCGGGGCTGACGTCAGCAACTTCAGATAAAGCAAGGATGTCAGGGCCAACAGCTTGTAAAATCCGTTTCATGGCTTGTTGGGCACTTGGTTGATCCATGCGTCCGTTCATGTTCCAAAACGCAACCCTGTCGAGGGTACCCTCAGGCCTTGCAAAGCTTAATGGGAGGAAAGGAACGGGTGCCTCACTCAAAGAATGTGACATCCCGGCCAAGGGAAATCCAGTTTGCGAGGCGTTATCGTACCACATAACACGTACGGTTGGCCCAACGACTTGTGCTAAGTCGCGGCTGAAGGCGATTTCAAACTCTTTGCCGCTATACGTAGGTGCGGCCCGCATACCAACCTCGTTGAACGATTCGATTCCAGATCCGTTCGTGTAGCGAATGGCTTGTCGAGTAGCAAGATTGATGAGGAGATCAACGCCGAGCCCTTGACCAGCGTAATCAACTCCAGTGTTGGTGTCGTCGTCAAGGTCCATTAGAATCCGAAAATCATTGGGCAAGATGTCCTCATCAAGTGCAACCGCTTCCCCCATTTCAACATGTAAATACAGCCACTCTTCGTTACTAGATAGCGCAGAAGCAACGAAGGGGCCGCCATCGGTGTCAGTGCTGTGCGGAATATCTCCCCAATCTTCGAATTGGTTGTCCAGTTGGATTTGTCCCGAAACAGTAAGGGTGAATAACATCAAGAGTACAGAGGAGAGAGTTTTCATATGAAGCCGAATCAAAGTACACGCAAGTTACGGGTAGATTTGCCGGAATGAATAGCCGTCAAAGCACCTTGATGCTTCATTTTATTGTCTTGATTTTCGGTTTTACTGGAATTCTAGGGAAATTAATCTCACTCGACGCAGAGCGATTGGTCTTCTGGCGGGTTTTTTTGGGAGGTGGTTTGGTTTGGTTGTGGCTTGCTGCGCGTGGACGCATTCAGAGGTTTTCTTGGAAAAGCCTTTGGAAAGTAGCTCTGGTAGGTTGCACGACCGCTGCACACTGGGTGGCATTTTTTGCAAGCATCAAAGTGAGTAATGTATCTGTGGCCTTAGCTACATTGGCCACGACCCCGGTTTTTGTCAGTTTGGTGGAGCCATTAGTGATTAAGAGAAGGGTAGATTTTCGCGAGGTCATATTAGGTGTTGTTATAATTTGCGGACTGATCGTATTGCTATGGGGACCAGCCCCATCTGGAGCTGTAAGCGACCTTAGTCATTATTATCTTGGGGTGGGTTTGGCATTAATTTCTGCGGCGTTGGCCGCCGTGTTTGCCACGTTTAATTCCATCTTGGTTCGTTTTCACGATTCTGCGAATTTGACCAGGGTGGAGCTGCTCAGCGCAGCGGGTGCTTTGGCAATATTGTTTTTGGTGCAAGGCAAAGGTTGGGATTCGGCACATTGGATTGTGCCTCGCGAGGACTGGTTGTGGTTAGGGCTTTTGGCCACGTTAGCGACATCGTTTGCTTTTTTAATGAGCATTGAGGTGATGAAACAGCTTACGCCGTTTACAACGTCAGTAGCTATTAATCTAGAACCGGTATACGCCATCGTATTAGCCGCACTGATTTTTGGTGATGAAGAACGTATGCACAGCGGCTTTTACCTTGGCGCAGCAATCATAGTTGGAGCTGTATTTGCTGATGCCTGGCTAAAACGAAGGTCTGGTACAAAAGGGGCTTAGGCCTCAAAGAGTTCAGCTGCGATGGAATCAGCCATCACCCAGTGTGGTTCGGGGATACGAAAAACTCCAGGGTCTATTTCTGAAAGCATTCCTCGATCAAGGAAACCGGACCACACGGTGGATTGAGTTTTATCCGGTCTTAGGCCAAATTTTTTTTCCAAATCGCCTAACGAAACACCACGGGCGGTTCGTAATCCAGTCATCAGGGTTTCATTGTACCGGTCGGTAGGGGTGAGGACTTCGGTTTTACGCGGCAATCCAGCGGTATCGATCGCAACCGACAAGGCTTTAATGTACTTTGGGTTGTTGGACACGTTGGCAAAACGTTTCGCGCCATCAAATCCGTGCGCTCCGGGGCCAATGCCCCAGTATGGAAGTCCTGTCCAGTAATGTTGGTTGTGAACCGCTCGGCCACCAGGCTTAGCCCAATTCGACACCTCATAATGTTCATACCCTGCCGATGCCATGGACTGACATAGTAGTTGGTATTCTGCTTTCACATCCTCATCATCGGGAAAGGACTGTGCACCCAGTTCCATTCGTCGGCCAAAAACAGTTCGGTCTTCTACGGTTAGGATGTATGCGGAGAGGTGGTCTGCCGGCAATTCAACAAATCGATTCAATTCTTCTTGGAAGGACATTTTCCTGTTGGGAAGGCCGTAGATGAGATCGGCACTAATGTGCTTAAAACCAGCTTCTGAAGCCAGCTTTACAGCCTGTGCCGCGTCATCCGCAGAGTGCTTCCGATTCATCCAGTCTAACTGTGCCTGATCAAAAGATTGTAATCCAATAGAAAGCCGATTGAACCCCATTTCCAACCACGCATGAAGCCGTTCAGGTGTTACATCTTCAGGATTAGCCTCCAGAGTGACTTCTCGACAATTTGGAGCATGGGGTAGAAGCCGGCTCAACAATTCGCGCAACCCACGCAACGCGAACAGGGACGGGGTGCCTCCACCGAAATAGATGCTCTGCAGGTTGGTTAAGTCTGGCTGATCGGATTCGATTCGCAGGTTCAATTCTTTGATTAATGCATCTTCCATAGCCTCCATCGTTTGTGTGTTAGTGGAGAAGTGGAAGTCACAGTAATGGCATGCAGTTCTGCAGAATGGAATGTGAATGTAAATCCCAAACATGCCCCTAAGTTCGCCCCAAATTCCTCCTAACTTGCTCTCATGGAATGGGAAGTTCGTTGGCCCGGTGGACGGGTTGAGCGCGTTTCACCTCAAAGAGGTGAGGCATGGGACTGGAAACCGATCGGTCCAGGTGTGTATGATGTACGCATGGGAATTAAAAATGTTCGGATTGAAACCCTTGAAGGGCCAGATGTTGATGGCCATGTTCGAATTCGTGTAAACGGCGTTGAGCACCAACTACAGGTGCTTGATGATCAGAAAATGCTGTTGGAATCAATGGGTATGAATACGGATGCAGAGGCTGAGGGCTCGGCCATTGAAGCACCCATGCCGGGCAAGGTGCTCGAGGTAAAAGTGGCTGCAGGGGATGAGGTGGCTGCAGGTGACGCGGTGCTGGTTTTGGAAGCGATGAAGATGGAAAACGTTTTACGGGCGCCTCGCGAGGGGAAAATCGAACAGGTACATACCCGGGTGGGAGAAGCCGTTGAAAAGGGAGCGGTATTGGTAACATATGAAATGAATTGATAATGCGTTGGAAAAAAATGAGATGCAGAGTAATGAAAGGGCTTGTCGGAGCGATTCTAGCTACTAGCTGTAGTGCAGTTCATGCTCAGAGCTGCGAAAATCCGATTCCCATTTGCGGTGATATTCCAGAACCGCTGTCGTTGAACTTTGTCCAATCGCTGGACATAGCTTGCGTTAATTCACCCTATGTATCCGTACTGGAGTTTATGACCAATGGCAATCTCGTGAATACGGGAAATGCCACAGTTGAAGTTGGCGGGGTCGCATGTCAAACTGATGGAGTGGAGGATGTGATTGAATTGGTGGTAGTGAAGCCCAACCCGCAGGTGTTTTGCGATGTGGATTCTTACGAATTGGTCGCTACTTGTGGTGAAACAGGGGGTGCATTTACCGTAGTGACAGAAGATCTTCTTCCCAACACCACCTACTTGATCTTGGTTGGCACAGCGCATGATCCATCCACGACGCCTTGCAACTTAACCCTCTTCCTTTCTGGGCCTGCGGTGTCGATCGATGCCTGCTGCACAACCAACATTGCTCCGGGTCAAAGCGTCTCTCTAAATGTTACTGGAGGAAATGAAGATTTGGGATATACATGGTTTCCTGACTTGGGTTTGTCGTCAACCAACGAGGCAGAAATTATCGCCTCTCCCCCGGTGACTACCACATATTCAGTTTCGGGATTTTTTGGGGGTTGCCAGTATACAGACGCTGTGACTATAAACGTCGGCACACCGGTGGGCATCCCGACAAGTTTCACTCCCAATGGCGACCTCGTTAACGACTATTGGAGCATTGATGGGCTGTCTCAATATAACGAGGCTGATATAAGGATTTACGATCGTTGGGGTCAACTGGTTTTCCGCAGTGTGGGTTACGCTCAGCCCTGGGATGGGAAGAACGGCGGCAAGGAAGTGCCTGTCGGAACGTATTACTATGCCATTGACTTTAATGATCCGCAGCTCGTGGGTTTGGAGACAGTCACAGGCTTTATCAGTATCATTCGATGAGAAAACTCACTCTGCTTTTTATTGTTTTGTCAGCTCTTGCATCAGCTAGGGCCCAACAACTGCCGGTCCGGGCGACAGCGATGATGAATCCATTCCAAGATCATGCGGCAGCAGCCGGCGTATTGGGGTGCATGGATCTGCACATGGGGTTCCGTAACCAATGGTCAGGCATCGACGGTGCTCCCCAAACAGCTTTTGTGAATCTCCACGGACAGGCGGCAGGACAGAATAACGACTTCCATGGGTTTGGCATCCGTGTTGAAGACGATGCTGCCGGGGCGTGGGGCTACACTTCGGTTAACGCAGCGTATGCTTACAACCTGCGCCTGTCGAGCGGTGCCCGTTTGGCGGCAGGTATAAGCGCTGGATTTTTCCAACACCGGCTGGAGTTTAGTAGGCTCGATATGCCGGAAGTTCAAGTGGCCAACGACCCTGCGGTATTTGGCGACCAGCAATTTATTGTTCCCATTTTGGATGCGAGCCTCTGGTATTACGACCGAGATAAGTACGCGGGGCTGACCATTCAAAATGTGACCCAGCCTTCAATGGAGAAGATCAGTCAATTCGGTAAACTGCGTCGACAGTTGGTGGTGTTAGCGGGGTCTGAGGTGGAGCTCGACGGCAGGTGGATGTTCTTGCCCTCTGCGCAGGCCCGAATCGGTTCCGGGGTTCCTCCGGCGGCTGAAGTACTTGGGTTGTTCAAGTACGATCAAGTGGTGGGCGTTGGACTGGGTTACCGTTCACAAAGTTCGCTGATTGTTGCGGTTCAAGCGAAAGCGTTGGATTACCTGAGCATCGGTTATGCTTATGAGCTGAACGTCTCGCCGCTTGCAGGAGCAGGGCGCGCTAACACCCATGAAATCGTGATTGGCATCAACGCGTGTTCCGGTCGTCCGGCAGGCCGTACTATCCCCTGTCCGGCGTACAACTGATCCATGAACGTCTACTCCAACAAACAACGCTGGAAGCGAGTGCTTCTCGTCGCTGCTTCGGTCATCGTGTTAGCGACGTTGTGGTATTCTAATGATATTGCTAAACGAATACGTGTTGAGGAGCAGACGAAAGTGAAACTGTGGTCGGAAGCCATTGTACAGCGCGCGGCACTGGTTGGCTACACACAGCAATTATTCGAGGAGCTAGGAGGTGAAGAACGTCACAAGGCCGATCGCCTGGCTGATGCTTACCGCCTCATTAACAACCCGCCCCGCGGGATGGACCTGACGTTCATCACCGACTACCTCTGGTCCAACAAGACCATACCTGTTCTCATTTTCGATGAGAGTGACGAACTGCTATATCGGGTAAATGTCGACCTCGGTGTTGATTTGGATTCACTGAAGTCGACGATGCGTGCCGCCAACGAGCCGATAGTGTTCAACGACGTGGGTCACACCATCTACTGGAGCGAAAGTCTGCGGTTCAGCGAGCTTAAGGATGTGATGCAGGACCTCATAGAATCATTCATCAGCGAGACTGTATTGAACAGCGCCTCGGTTCCGGTGGTCATGACGGACAGTACTCGCAGCACTGTCGTTCATTTTCAACGTGTCGATTCGGCATCAGTGTCAGACCCGGTCCGTTTAGAATTACTCCTTGAGGACATGGCTGCGTCGAACGAGCCGATTGCAGTGGACCTACCGGGTGAAGGCCGGCAGTATATCTACTTTTCGGACTCAATTGTGCTGACGCAATTGCGGTATTACCCATTGGTTCAGCTGGTCTTGATTGCAGTCTTTGCGCTGGTGTCTTACCTAATCTTTAGTAGTTTTAGAAGGGCAGAACAAGACCAGGTCTGGGTGGGTATGGCCAAAGAAACTGCTCATCAACTCGGGACGCCGCTCAGCTCCTTGATGGCTTGGTTAGGTTTACTGGAAGAGGAAGGTGTTCGCCAAGATTACCTTGGTGAAATGAACCGCGATATCGTCCGACTCAATACGGTGGTTGAAAGGTTTAGCAAAATAGGGTCCAATCCCATTCTCAAGAAGTATGATGTCGCGGATGTGGTGCGAGACACAGTGGAATATATGGAGCCTAGGGTATCTAAAAATATTGAGATTGTGTTCGATGCGCCTGATGCACCCGTCAGCGCCTCGCTTAGCCCTCCGCTTTTCAGCTGGGTGCTCGAAAATCTCATCCGTAATGCTGTGGATGCTATGGATGGAGATGGAACAATTTCAATGGCTGTAGTGCGAGATGATTCAGGCATTCATGTGACCGTTAGCGATACTGGACCGGGCATCCCAAAATCCAAGCGCAAGGAAATCTTCCAACCGGGTTACACTACTAAGGCTCGCGGCTGGGGCCTTGGCCTCTCGCTCTGCAAGCGCATCGTCGAAGACTACCATGGCGGGCGGATTGA
>DIHQ01000154.1:13819-17410 GCA_002420235.1 Flavobacteriales bacterium UBA5692 | reverse complement strand
GCGGATTGATTTAGGCGCCGACTCTTCCTTTCAAATAACTTTAGCGTGAAATGAAAAAAATATGTGTTTTAGGTACAGGAAGGGCGGGCACAGCTTTCTTTTCCAAATCTTGCCGAGTTATGGGGTATGATGTTGGGCATGAAGTTGCGGGTGAGAATGGAATTGTTTCGTGGTGCCTTGTATCAAAGTCCCATAAAGTTCCGTGGGGCCCAAGCTGGTCTGAGCTGAATGAAACAGAGTTTGTGAAAGGACAACAAATTAGAGAGCCGATAGCCTGTATTTCAAGTCTTACCACATTTCAAGGAGTATCCTGGGACTTCATTTCCAACACATCAATAGGCCATTTAAAAACGAATGGGTCTACTCTTTATAATGCAATGAGGCATTGGTTGAGCTGGAATCAAGAAGCAGCTCGCTTGGCTGAGTTTACTTGGTGTTTGGATGATGTTAGAAGCGGCCCTTTGGAATTGTTTCGCGCTGCAAATTGGCCGGTAACAGAATCGCAATGGGTCGATGCGATTGAGAAAGCAGGAACTAAGGTGAATGCTTCAGAGACGCGTTCACTCAGTTGGAAAGAAAGCCTTTTTAACCCAGGATTAGCAATACGAAGACGAAGACATCAAAAACAGAAACTTTCCTGGGATGCTTTATATAAGAAAGATAAGGCTTTAGCTGAGGAAATCTTTCTTTTCTGGCAGGCTTGCAAGAAGTTAGATCATGGCTGAGTTTGCTTGAAATTCGGAATCTATTTCTGCCTGAAAAGTGAGTAAGTTTGACCCAACAGTTCTTCCGCGATTTGAAGATTCGAAACCTTTAATACAAGAGAGGATTCGAATCATTTTTTACCGTGCCTATCACTTCAATAGAGTGATGAGGATGTATGTTCAACTAAAACGGAGGATAAAGCTGCGGTCGCTAAAGCGGCAAAAATCATGGCCGGTGAGCGCCATTGATGCGCATGTTTTGATTGTGTGCACTTATTACGAACAAGCGAATTGGATTAGGGAAACAATCAATTCCGTGAAGGCTCAAACTTTCAAGAATTGGACAATGGTCGTCATCGATGATTCTAGCTCCTCTGCACCGCTAAAGTCATTGGATTCTGAATTTGAATGGGGAGAGAGGGTTCTTTTGACGGAAACCGAGACCAATTCTGGCGCCTATATCGCGCGAAATAAGGCCATTGAATTTGCTTCATCAAAAGGGGTGGCCTGGACTCACATAACATTCATTGATTCTGATGATATTGCTTCGGCGACTTGGCTGGAAAAGGCATTATCGATTCTTGGCAATAGCAAGGGAGCGGTTCGAATTTTAATCCAGCGGTTTTTAGAACCCTCAAAAGAACCTTTATCTGAAATTATTTGGTCTAGCAATCCTTCAATGTGGGATAGAGCAACCTGGGATTGTCTGGGCGGGTTTTGTGAGACACCTGTTGCTGGTGACTCTGAATTGCTGAATAGGGCCCAATTTGTCGGCGTTAACATTAAACTTAGCCCTGACGTAGGACAGTATTGTCGGCTACACAACAACAACGCATCAAACTCATTTAAATATCAACGCATAAATTGGCTAAATCAGTGTGCGCGACGCTATGAGAAGGTTTTTGGGGGCAAAACCGATGGACGACCCTGTGCTTGAGGAAGTCGGCAGCCTTATTCCTAAATCTTTGCGTTCCATTGAGGATTGATTTGAATGAAGTGACACAGCTGGCGCTCAATCAATGCAACCTTAATGAATAAAAACTCTTAAGACTGTAGCTGATGAATATGTGACCGTAAAGTTCTGGAGGCGAGGGGGAGCGGAATTAAACTTCCTCAAGCAAGCAACAAATTTTTATGAATTCGGAACCTTCCGCACCCGCAACGCCTTGGGCGTGACTTCAAGGTACTCATCATCGGCAATCCACTCCATGTATTCTTCCAACGAAAGTTTGCGGGCGGGGGCGATGCGCATGCCTTTGTCGGCGCCGGAGGCGCGCATGTTGGTTAACTTCTTTCCGCGCACGAGGTTGAGTTCCATGTCGTTTTCGCGGGCGCACTCCCCGATGACCTGTCCGATGTAGATGTCCTGGCCGGGATCGATGAAGAACGTTCCGCGGTCCTGGAGTCGATCGATTTCGTAGGCGCGGGCTTGGCCGGCTTCCATGCAGACCAATGATCCGAGTTGGCGTGTGGCGAGTTCGCCGGCGTGCGGCTCGTATCCGTCGAAACGGTGCGTCATCACGGCCTCGCCCGCGGTGGCGGTGAGGACTTGGTTGCGCAGGCCGATGAGCCCGCGGGACGGGATGCGGAATTCGAGGTGCTGGAGATCGCCTTTGGCTTCCATGACCTGGAGCATGCCTTTGCGTTTCATGACTAATTCAGTGGCTTTGCTGGCTACTTCATTGGGAACGTCGATGACGAGGTGTTCAAACGGCTCGTGGGTTGCGCCGTCAACTTCGCGCATCAGAACCTGCGGCTTGCCGATCTGGAGTTCGTACCCTTCCCGGCGCATGGTTTCAATCAAGACGGACAGGTGCAGGATGCCGCGTCCGTATACGTTCCATTTATCCTCGCTGTCGGTGGGTTCGACGCGGAGCGCGAGGTTGCGCTGGAGTTCGGCGTCGAGTCGTTCGCGGATGTGGCGACTGGTCAGGAAATCCCCGTCTTTACCGAGGAAGGGCGATGTGTTGATTGTGAAAAGCAACGACATCGTAGGTTCGTCTACAGCGATTCGCTCCATGACCTCGGGGTGTTCGAGGTCGCTGATGGTGTCACCGATTTCGAAGCCGTCCATGCCGCTGATGGCGCAGAGATCTCCGCTGCGTACGTGGTCGACCTTGGTCCGCCCCAACCCCTCAAACACGAAGAGCTCTTTGGCGCGCGTCTTCCTTACCCCATCGGCGGTGCAGAGCGCGTAGTCTTGGTTTGCGTGCAAATCCCCTCGGAACAAACGTCCGATTGCGATGCGCCCCGTGTACTTCGAGTAGTCCAACGACGTAATCTGCAGTTGCGGCGTTCCCTCGCGGTAAGGCGCTTCCGGAACGTGCTCAAGGATCACATCCATAAGATGCGACACGTCGCTGGTCGGCTTTTCCCAGTCGGGGCCCATCCAGCCCATTTTGGCCGACCCATAGACAGTCGGAAAGTCGAGTTGCTCCTCGGTAGCGTCGAGGGTGAACATTAGGTCAAACACCTTTTCCTGCGCGATCTCCGGTGTGCAGTTCTCCTTATCGACTTTATTCACGACCACAATAGGCTTAAGCCCCAATTCAATGGCCTTACCCAATACAAATCGCGTCTGTGGCATGGGTCCTTCGAAGGCATCTACTACGAGCAATACAGCATCGGCCATCTTTAATACGCGCTCCACTTCGCCTCCGAAGTCAGCGTGGCCGGGGGTATCCAGGATGTTGATTTTGATGCCTTTCCAGGTGGCGCTTACGTTTTTCGACAAGATCGTAATCCCGCGCTCGCGTTCGAGGTCGTTGTTGTCCAGGATCAACTCACCGGTTTCCTTCCGCGTATCGATGGCTTGGCATTGGTGGATAATATTGTCCACGAGTGTAGTTTTACCGTGGTCAACGTGGGCGATGATGGCGATGTTACG
>DIHQ01000154.1:13364-13524 GCA_002420235.1 Flavobacteriales bacterium UBA5692 | reverse complement strand
GTGGGCGATGATGGCGATGTTACGGATGCCGTTCATGAGTTGGTGCTAAGGGGAAATCGCCTTCGCGGCGCGAAGAACGGACAGACTTTTGCAGAATACTACAATTCCTGAGCTATTTTTACAATCCGCTTTGCCCGGATGGCGGAACTGGTAGACGCGC
>DIHQ01000154.1:0-13018 GCA_002420235.1 Flavobacteriales bacterium UBA5692 | reverse complement strand
TAACGGAGTGTGGGTTCGATTCCCACTCCGGGTACAGACTGAAAGAACGCCTCCCTTGCGGAGGCGTTTTTGGTTTAGTTTTAAACCATCAAACACCCTACAATTTCCTTTCCATGAAACGCGTTCTTATCCTATTTGCCATCTTTGTTCCCTTTTTTGCTTCGGCCCAGTTGCAGTCTCCAAATCCGGAAGCCGGTGAGACGTTTGTCCAAAAGATTGTGGGGCCGTTCACGGATATTACGAACGATACGGGTGGCCCGGGTCAATCATATGACCTAACGTACTTGGACAATCCGGATTGGGGCGCGGAGTCATTTAATTATTCTTTTGTCAGTGTGGCATCGACGCCCAACGGTAAGTCATTTGCTGGGGCAGACGTTGCAATTCAGACGACCGGCCAGCAAACGTATTACTCTTATGGGGCTTCGCTAGAATACCATGGAGGCGTTGAGAATAACCTCGTCGTTGCATACAGTGATACGGAAGAGTATTTTCCATTTCCATTTGACATTGGAGCATCATCGGAGGACACGTTTGCTGGTGAATACGGTGCGGCGGGAATTACAGTATATCGAACGGGTAATGTCACGGCGGAATGCCTATCATCGGGAACCTTAGGCCTCCCAGGACAGGTTTATTATGAAAACGTTTACCGTATACAGATGACTGAAGTATTGGTGGATTCCACGTTTTTGGGCACTTATGAAATTACGGTGGAGGGAGACTACTTTGTGTCCTCGGACTATCCCGTTGCTCTAGCCGGTTTGTTGACCATTTCAACCGTGGACACTCCGATTACGGGCGAGCCTGTAGTGACAGAGACGACAGCGGGGATTTGGATGGATGAATACGTCGTTGACACTCCTGAGATTGTTGCATCGAAATTCGTTATGATGCCCAACCCCGCTCGGGATCATGTAACGTTGGTCGGGCTTCAGCCGGGGTCTGAGGTTGTGGTGTACGGCATGGATGGACGGGAGTGGAAGAGGCAGCTGGTTCGGCCCGGATTACGAGTTGAACTCCTGAACATCAGTGATTTGCCTGCGGGAACGTACGTAGTTCGTTGCGGCGAAGGCGCCTCTCAGCAGCTTGTGATTCAGCGCTAGTACGCCCTGTCGTTTCGGCCCTCTACGTAGTAGACGAACGCTCGGTTGACCACCTTGTGCCCTCCAGGTGTAGGGAAGTCGCCTGTGAAGTACCAGTCGCCCAAATGATTGGGGCATGCCACGTGTAAACCCTCGATGCTTTGGAAGATAATTTTCACTTTCGCTTTCATGCCTTTTGGTGTCAGCAGTTGGGAAATTCGGTCATTGAGTTCTTCCGTGGTGAAGGGCTGATAAATGGCTTTCACTTGGTTGGTATTTTCTTCTTTGGGTTGTTCGATTTGTGCTTTGCACTTGACGTAAACCTCGTCGATGAGGTCTTCCATTCCGCGCTCTCGGATGAGACTTATTGCCGCTTGGAAAGCGATAAAATCTCCGAGCCGAGCCATATCAATTCCGTAGCAATCAGGATAACGGATTTGAGGCGCGCTGGATGCAACTATAATGCACTTTGGATTAAGGCGGTCGAGGATGCGCAGGATAGAGTGCTTGAGTGTAGTGCCGCGAACGATGCTGTCGTCGATGACAACGAGGTTGTCTTGTCGTGGGTTGACGGTTCCGTATGCGATGTCGTAGACGTGGGCAACGAGGTCGTTTCGGTTAGCGTCTTCGGTGATGAAGGTGCGAAGTTTTGCATCTTTAATGGCGATTTTCTCGATCCGGGCTCGCTCGTCAAGGATGCTTTTGACCTCGTCGGGATCGGGGTTGGCACCCAACCCGAGGATTCGTGAAATCTTTGCTTGACTTAGATGGTCTTCTAACCCTTTGACCAAACCATAGAAGCATACTTCTGCCGTGTTGGGGATGAAGCTCGTGACGGTGTTGTCGAGGTCGTGTTCGATTGCCTCCATGACCTGCGGAACGAGCTGGCGACCGAGTTCTTTGCGCTCATTGTAGATGTCTTGGTCGTTGCCTCGGCTGAAGTAAATGCGTTCAAAACTGCAGGCTTTTCGCTCACTGGGCTGCTTGACTTGTGGCATGGAGACCGTCCCGTCCCGCTTGATGATTAAGGCGTGCCCAGGCTTGATTTCATGTACATCCTCCGTGCTAACGTTGAAGGCGGTTTGAATGACAGGTCGCTCACTTGTGATTACGACGACCTCATCATCTTCGTAGAAAAACGCAGGTCGGATACCGTTCGGATCACGCATAACAAAGGCGTCTCCGTGGCCAATCATTCCGCACATGACATATCCACCGTCAAGGGAATTGGCGGCATGAGTTAATATCGTAGGCATGTCGATTTCTTCGGCAATCCGCTGGGAGATGACCTCATTGGCCAAGCCCTCTTGCTTATAGAGATCGAAGAGGCGTTGGTTTTCGACGTCGACGAAGTGACCTATGCGCTCGAGGAGTGTGACGGTGTCCGCTTTCTCTTTCGGGTGCTGGCCCAGCCCAACCAGCTTGTCAAACAATTCGTCCGTATTAGTCATGTTGAAGTTGCCCGCAACGACGAGGTTGCGTGTTCTCCAGTTATTTTGGCGTAAAAATGGGTGGCAGTTTTCGACTTGGTTCTTGCCGTACGTCCCATACCGGAGGTGAGCTAAGAACAACTCACCTGTGAAGGCAACCTCTTGTTGAAGAAACTGGCTATCTCTTAGTTGGTCAGAAGAAAGCCCTTCAAATCGGGGCATGATTCGACTGAAAACATCTTGGATGGGCCGCGAGTCAATAGACCGAATGCGGGAAATGTAGCGTTTGCCAGGAGGTACGTTTAATTTAATGTTGGCGAGACCGGCCCCATCTTGTCCACGGTTGTGCTGCTTTTGCATGAGCAGGTACATCTTGTTGAGACCATAAAACGCACTGCCATATTTGTCGATGTAATACTGCAAGGGTTGCTTCAATCGAAGCATTGCAATACCGCATTCGTGTTGGAGGAAGTCGCTCATGCAGACCGGATCTGTACGTTGATTGAAGAACAAATTTACTTCGCTAACCCGCTTGTTGAACGGCGCCAAATTATTTTTCAAAGGCTATTGCCAAGAACGGTTTCCTTGCAGCCCACCAGTGTGTACAAAGAGTACTCGGCGGTTTTTCCAAGCGGGGCTTTTACGCCATGCTAGCTGCAGACGAATGAGGGTTTTGGCGGTGTATACGCCGTCGAGCAGAATGCCTGTTTCGGCGTTCCATTTCTCGATGAACGATTGAGTGGATTTAGAGATTTGACCAAACCCGCCGAGGTGGGCGTCATTCCAAACTTTGCACCCGCCTGCGATTTCGCTTGACCATTCGGAATCGTTTAGCGCGAGGTTTAGTTGGCGCTCAATATTCTGTCTCATGTCGAATCCCTTGAGGGCGTTTGCCACGTAAAGAGGGGCAGTGCCCTTGAGCCCAAGTAGAATTCCTGCTGCAGTGGCTCCGGTGCCTGCGCTGACGACCACAGCATCCCAAGGCTTTTTTATGTCTGTGTTTTCGACCAAGTGTTTGCACCCCATGACACCTAAGGGACCACCCCCACCCTCTGGCACGACCCATGGATTGTCAAAGCGATTGCATAACCAAGCCTTGAAAAATGGCTCATCCTTCTCCTTGTACTCAGACCGCGAAACGGGAAAGAGTTCCATTCCAAAATTTTTACAGTCTTGCAACGTTGGTGTCGGCCTCGCCAGCTCGGCTTCTGTTGTCCGGATTACCCCGATGGTACGCATCCCTAATGAAGCTCCAATGGCCGCCGTGGCGTGGAGGTGGTTGGACCATGCTCCGCCGAAAGTGAGCAGAGCAGGTTTTGGTTGAAGATTGGCTCGTTCGACGTGGTACATCAACTTCCACGCTTTGTTTCCGGGCGCTGGGGAATCAATCATATCGAGCCGTCTTATCCAAAGCTCGACACCTGCTCTTTCCGCTTCGGAACAGGGGACATATTCAGTCTTGAAATCGGGCATCGGCTTCATACGTGGTAAATTTGCAACATGCGGAGCGATTTGCAACCGGGGGACTTTTACCACAGCGAAGAAGGGTACATTGTTTTTACTGAACAATACCACCTCAAGCGTGGTCATTGTTGTCAAAGCGGTTGCAAGCATTGCCCATTTGGGTTTGATAAGCGCACCGGGAAAATCAAGAAAGCATGACCTCAGCAACAAGCGCCAACGAATTGCAGTTGTTCCAAGCAGAAATCACAGCGGGAATTCCCGCTGAATTGCCGGCGATTCACCCGCGGTCTCGCGAACTCAGCCACGCGCCTATTCGAAAGGACATTCTGACGCCGAAAGAAAAGGAGCTTGCCATGCATAACGCCTTGCGTTATTTCCCTTCCGAGCAGCATGCGGAATTGGCTCCGGAATTTGCGGAGGAACTCAAGCGCTACGGCCGCATTTACATGTACCGTTTGCGCCCGTCGTACGCCATACACGCTCGGCCCATTGAGGCGTATCCGGCTCAGTCGACACAAGCTGCTTCCATAATGCTGATGATCCAGAACAATTTGGACCCCGCTGTGGCGCAGCACCCGGAAGAACTCATCACCTACGGCGGTAACGGCGGGGTGTTCCAAAACTGGGCTCAGTACCGTCTTACCATGCAGTACTTGAGTCAGATGACCGAGGAACAGACACTTGTCATGTATAGTGGTCATCCAATGGGTCTCTTTCCATCGCACGCCGATGCGCCGCGCGTGGTGGTGACTAACGGCATGGTTATTCCGAATTACTCGAAACCGAACGATTGGGAACGCATGAATGCCTTAGGCGTGTCGCAGTATGGCCAAATGACCGCCGGATCTTACATGTACATCGGTCCTCAAGGCATCGTCCACGGCACGACCATAACGGTGTTAAACGCCGTGCGTATGAAGGACAAAGACGGTTCAGGGCCGGCGGGAAAACTCTTTGTGACTGCCGGACTAGGAGGTATGAGTGGCGCCCAACCCAAAGCGGGCAACATTGCGGGTGTTGTCAGCGTCACCGCAGAAGTCAATCCCGCAGCGGCCTTCAAACGCCATGAGCAGGGCTGGGTGGACCACGTGGTGGAAGATGTTCAGGAGCTCACAGCTCGGGTGAAAGGCTCGGTGGAAGCGAAGTCAGCCGTTTCATACGCTTACCTTGGCAACGTCGTGGATGTATGGGAAGCCTTCGACGAGGCAGGCCTCTTCGTCGACCTCGGTTCCGATCAGACTTCACTCCACAACCCTTGGGCCGGCGGTTATTACCCGGCAGGGCTCGGCTTCGAGGAAGCCAATGATATGATGGCCAGCGACCCGGAGGGTTTTGCTAAACACGTTAAAGCTTCCTTAAGGCGCCACGCGGAGGCAGTAAATAAGCACACGGCCCGGGGCACGTACTTCTTTGACTACGGCAACGCTTTTTTGCTGGAAGCTTCACGGTCCGGCGCTGATGTTATGAACGAAGACGGTGACGGTTTTAAATACCCCAGCTACGTGCAGGACATTATGGGACCAATGTGTTTTGATTACGGTTTTGGGCCGTTTCGTTGGGTGTGCACAAGTGGAAAGCCAGAGGATTTGGAGCTGACGGACACCATCGCTTGCGATGTGTTGGAGCGCCTGATGACAGAGGCGCCTGATGACATCAAGCAGCAGATGGATGACAACATTCGCTGGATTAAAGGCGCCAAAGCCAATCGCTTAGTAGTCGGTTCCCAGGCCCGCATCCTATATGCTGACGCTCAAGGTCGGATGGAAATTGCCAAAGCATTCAATGATGCGATTGCCGATGGGCGCTTAGCTGCTCCCATTGTGCTTGGCCGAGATCACCACGACGTCAGCGGAACGGATTCGCCGTTCCGGGAGACTTCAAATATTTATGATGGCTCAGCTTTCACGGCGGATATGGCTGTACAGAATTTTGCCGGTGATGCCTTCCGCGGCGCCACATGGATTTCGTTGCATAACGGCGGTGGTGTCGGTTGGGGCGAAGTGATGAACGGGGGCTTCGGTATGCTCATCGACGGGAGCGCGGATTCGGAGCGCCGCCTCACCTCCATGCTGCATTGGGATGTTAACAATGGTATTGCGCGGCGCAGCTGGGCCCGCAATGAAGGCGCTGAATGGGCCATTCGGCGTGCCATGGAGCAGGAGCCGAGCCTACAGGTGACGATGCCTGCGCATGCCGATGACAATGTTGTTCGAAAGGCATTGGGGCTTACTTGATGCTCTTGAACCGGTATTCAGTTTTGTAAGCGCGGCCTTCTGCACTTGAGTAGGCTGGACTAAAGTGGAACCCCCAAAGCGGAAACGATTTAACTTTGTTTTCGTTTCCTTTGGGAATTTGCAACCTATTTTTGCGCACGCAAATGGGACAAACCAAAGCAGATTTGATAACCACTATTGAAGCGAATGATTCCCTCATTCGGCGAGCGACTTCTGTGTTTCTGCGCCTCGGTATTAGGGCTGTGAATATGGCCGATGTTTCCAGCGAATTGGGTATTTCTAAAAAGACTCTTTACAAGTTTGTTCGTGACAAGCGCGATTTGATTTTCCAGTGCATGTCTTGGCATTGCGCACAAATGGAACGTGTCATCGAAGAGGCTAAGTCAAGCAGTGAAAACACAATTGACGCGGAATTGAAGTTGATTCGGTTCATCCACCAGATTACATCTGATATGCACCCCAGTGTATTGTTTGACCTGAGCAAGTACCACCCTCAGGCGTTCCGTTTTGTGAATGAACGGCGCGATGAAATACTTCGGGGCACCATGGTAGATAATATCCGACGCGGGCAATTGGAAGGCTTGTACCGTTCAGAAGTTAACCCTGACGTGGTGTCGCGTTTTTTCATCAGCTTGAGTCACGAAGTGCGGGCCATAGCGGAAGACGCTTCCAATTCTACCCCGCTTTCACAGCTGTACCTCGAGTCTGCGTTGTACCACATCCGCGCCATAGCTACCACTGCAGGAATCGCATTTCTCGAAGAAAAAATCAACGAAGAAAACCTCTTTATATGAGCACCTTTGTATTCAAACTTCCGGGTTGGGCAGTTGTCTTTTTTGCCCTGCTCACCCTTACACACGCTGCGGCTCAAACCCCTTACTCGGTGTCGTTGGAAGAAGCTCAGCTGATTGCCTTGGAAAATGCTTTTGCCATGCAGTATGCTGCTCTGGACCGCTCCAAGGCGGAGCGGGATGTGAAAGAGACCCTCGCACGGGGCTTGCCTCAGATTAATCTGGTAGCCGACTACAGCCAATACATTGATATCCCAACACAAGTTGCTGGTGGAGACGTTTTTGGATTCCCGGATTACTTGACTTCATTCCTTGGCGGAGTTGCACAGGAGACCGGGGTTCCTTTGGACGCACCCCCCATAGACTCCAATGCCATTTCTGAGTTTCAGTTTGGACAAGCACATACAACAAACGTTGGCGTTCAGGCGAGCCAGTTGGTTTTTAGCGGCTCATACTTCGTCGCTCTTCAAGCCTCTCAGCTTTTTGTCGATGCACGCGATCGTGCTGTCGACCGGACTGCGGATGAGGTTATGCAGCAGGTGGCTGAAGCATATCATTTGGTGCTGGGAGCGGAAGCCGGACTGAACATGGCGGAGGAGGCGGTTACATTGATTGTTGACAGTAAAGCAGAGGTCGAAGCTTTGCAGCAAGCTGGTTTTGCTGATGCCTTGAGCGTAGATCGCCTTGAATTGGCAAAAACAGAGTTGGAAGCACAAGCCCTCAAAGCAAGGCAGCAAGTGGGTTTAGCCAAGGGCCTATTGGCATTTCAAATGGGCATTGGATTATCTAATACTCTGATTGTTACCGACCGCATGAGCGATTTGCTCCAAAACGGTGAGGAACTGGAATGGGCGAGCCGTCCCTTCGAGGCGGATGCCCTGCCATCAGTCCAAGAGCAAAAGGTTTATTTGGATTTAGCGGGCTTAAACGTCAAAAACCAAAGGGCGAAAGGGTGGCCGCAAATTGCTGCATTTTATACCAATCAGGCGAATGCACAGCGGGAGGCGTTTAACTTCCTCGACTCAGACGAGAAGTGGTACCCGGTGCAGCTCTGGGGTGTGAACTTTTCCATGCCGCTTTGGACCAGTTTTGGCGGACGCCAAGGCGTTGAAAAGAAGAAAATTGAAGAGGAGCGCGCTCGAATTGGTTTGGCTCAGCTCACGCAAGCGGCGGAAATGGATTTTTCGAATGCCAAAGCCGCGTTCTCGAATGCCACCGCTGTTATGAACAATGCGCGCCGTGCGGAAGGCATCGCGAAGAACATATACGCTCAGACGGAAACCAGTTTCAATGAAGGCGTGGTTTCTTCTTTCGAATGGAATGAATCGCGCAATGGTCTCTTAGAGGCCAAAGGCAAACGACTTGGCGCTGAACTCGATTGGTTGAATGCCCGAGTGGCTTTGCAGGCGGCGCTTTCTGCTTTTGATAAATAAAAAATTGATGAACTCGATTATGAACATTTCTTTACGAACGTTGCCTCAAATAGCTGTGGCTACATTACTGTGGACCGGCTGCGGTGGACCCGAGGCCTCTGCTGATGAATCCGCGACAGAGGCAGCATCCAAATCCGTTCAAGTGGGCATCATGCCAATTACCCCGCGGCCCTTTACGCATCGGTTTTCCGTCCAAGGCAATGTGGAAACGGACCGCAACGCACTGCTGACCTCTGAGTTTGGCGGGCGCATTGAGGACGTGTATGTTCGTGAAGGGGCACAGGTTGTGACGGGAGATCCGCTGGTAAAAGTCGATACCGACATCATAGATCGGTCCATGGCAGAATTGAACACCCAGCTGGAATTAGCACAGCTAGTCTTTGAACGTCAACAGCGGCTCTGGGACAAAGAAATAGGCTCGGAGATTGAATTCTTACAGGCAAAAACTCAATTCGAGTCCCTACAGCGATCTATGGAAACGTTAACCGAGCAGAAGGATATGGCGGTCATTCGCGCCCCGTTTTCTGGCGTAGTTGATCGATGCCTCGCCAAGACAGGTGAATTTGCAGCTCCTGGATCTCCTTTGCTCCGCATTGTGAACCTAAGCGACATGAAGGTGCGTGGGATGGTGAGTGACCACTATGCAGGCAGAATCAGAAAAGGAATGCCAGCCATGGTCATCGTGACAGGTGTAGACACCATCGAAACATCTGTTGGTCGTGTGGGCCAATTTATCAACCCGGCCAACCGCACTCTGGAGATTACACTTTCGCTTCCCGAAGGCACTTCCTTCTTGCCCAATATGTTTGCCAGCGTATGGCTCGAAGACATCAGTATAGACAGCGCCTTGGTGCTTCCGAGTTCCCTCGTTCAACAAGACATCAATGGAGACGATTTCGTTTTTGTGGCCGTTGGTGAAGGCGCTGAACGTACGGTCGAAAAGCGCCTTCTTGAAATTGGGATGAGTTCTGGTGACGTTATGATGGTTGAGGGTGGCCTGTCCTTTGGCCAAGACGTCATATCCAAAGGAGCTTCACGCGTTGTTACCGGACAAGCAGTTAGCATCATCGAGGAGTAGGCATAATGGAAGATATCCAACAACAAAAGGGCAACCGGGAATTCGTTCTAAGCTCTTGGAGTGTCACGAACCGCACGACGGTCTTTGTTCTGATGGCGATCATCGTTATAAGTGGCCTTTACAGTTACATCACGGTACCCAAAGAGAGCTTCCCGGAAGTCGTGATTCCCGAGATCTACATCGGTACTCCATACCCCGGGAACAGCCCTACGAACATAGAAAAACTCATTACTCGCCCTCTGGAAAAGGAGATAAATACAATTACGGGTGTAGATGAAATTTTATCGACATCCATTCAGGGCTATAGCGCCATTGATGTCAAGTTTGATTTTGATGTAACACCGGACGAGGCTTTGCGCAAAGTCAAGGATGCCGTGGACAAAGCAAAGGCCGATCCGGAGTTTCCCGATGATCTGCCAGCTGATCCCAATGTCTTTGAATTGAATTTCACGGAATTGCTTCCCGTAATGAACGTCAATCTTTCGGGTGATTATAGTTTGGATGAGTTGAAGCATTATGCGGAGCAATTGGAGGAAGAAATTGAAGAGCTCCCCCAGATTTCCAAGGTGGACATTCGTGGGGTCATGGATAAGGAAGTCGAGATTGTAGTCGATCACCTGCGAGCTGAAGCAATGCAGGTCAGTTTCAATGATATTTCAAGCGCGATAGCCCAGGAAAACGTCACCATTTCAGGGGGAGACTTGTTGGTTGACAATTACCGCAGAACGGTGCAGGTTGTTGGAGACTTTCAGTCGATGGAGGACATTGAAAGCGTCATAGTCAAAAGCGAGGCAGATGCGCCGATCTACCTGCGAGACGTCGCAAAGGTTCAATTTGTAGAGCAGGAAAAGAAGAGCTATGCAAGGGAATACTTACAGCCAGTGGTATCGCTGGACATCATCAAGCGCGCAGGTGAAAACCTCATTGCAGCTTCCGACGGAATCAACAGCATAATCTCAGAAGCCGATCAATCGTATCTCCCGTCCAACCTTAACGTCAGCATAACGAACGACCAGTCAGATCAGACGCGGACGCAGGTCGAGGAATTGCAGAATTCCATCATTTTTGGGGTTTTGCTTGTGGTGGGCGTGCTGTTATTTTTTCTTGGTCTGCGAAACGCACTGTTCGTTGGTGTTGCGATACCGCTGTCAATGTTCATGTCGTTTATGGTGCTTAGCTCGCTCGGTATCACATTCAATGTGATGGTCCTCTTCTCGCTTGTTTTGGCTTTAGGCATGCTGGTAGACAATGGTATCGTTGTCGTGGAGAATATTTACCGTTTGATGGATGAGGGGAAACCCGCTAGCGTAGCGGCGAAACTTGGTGTAGGTGAAGTGGCTTGGCCCATTATTGCTTCAACCGCAACTACGTTAGCGGCATTTTTGCCGCTGGCCATTTGGCCGGGTTTGATCGGTGAGTTCATGAAGTATTTACCGATTACTTTAATCGTCGTTCTGAGTTCTTCCTTGTTTGTTGCGCTGGTCATCAATCCGGTATTGACATCTGTATTTATGCGTGTTGGAGAAGAAGCTGTTAACAAGGGTCGGTCAATCCGAGTGAGTATTTTAATGGCAGCAGCTGGTTTGCTATTCTTGACGCTTGGTGCTACGGCTGTTGGTAATGTCTTGATCCTGGCGGGTATACTCACGGCATTAAATGCTTACGTCCTTACCCCGGGCACTCGGTTGTTTCAGAATCGGTTTTTGCCACGGCTTGAAAGGGGATATGAGCGATTCATCCGGTTTGCGCTCGCCAAAAAGCGGCCTTGGTTTTTCTTTTTTGGGACGGCCGGATTGATGGTTTTAGCGTTCGCCTTGTTGGGGGTGTTTCCACCAAAGGTTGAATTCTTCCCTAGCAATGAACCACAGTACTTAAATATCTTCATTACCAAGCCCATTGGGACGGATATTGAAGAAACAAACCGCGTGACGCGAGAGATAGAAGGCGTGGTTCTCGAGGTATTGAACGAGGACCGTTTCAAACGGATTAATACCGCAACCGGTGAGTTAGAGGCGTACATGGCCAATTCCGTCATTGGTCAAGTGGGAAATGGCACCAGTGACCCTCAGGAGGGGCCGTCGTTGGGCAATACCCCCCACAAAGCGCGCATCGTGGTAAACTTCGTTAAGTTCCAAGAACGAGAAGGCCAATCGACTCGTGACTTGTTGCGTGCCGTGCGCGAGCGATTGAGCAGTTATCCAGAAGCGGAAATTGTTGTGACGAAAAATTCTGACGGACCGCCACAAGGACCTCCGATTAACATCGAAATCCGCGGGGAGGACTACGATGAGGTCTTGGCTTCTGCGACAGCCATGCGTCAGTACTTGCGCAATCTAGATTTTGCTGGGGTGGAGGAATTGAAAATCGACGTAGATAAGCGGAAGCCAGAATTACCAATTACTATCGACCGTGAGAAGGCCCGTCGTTACGGACTATCCACTCAAAACATTGGATACACGATTAGGACGGCCCTATTTGGCCGTGAGGTTAGCTCATACAAGGACGGGGAAGATGACTACCCGATTAACGTGCGCTTTGAGGAGTCGGCACGTAATAATGTCGACGCCTTGATGAACCAAAAGGTCATTTTCCGAAGTGCATCTGATGGCCAAATCAAAGAAGTGCCTATTAGCGCCGTGGCTAATGCCGAGCGGGGTACGACATTCAGCAGTGTAAAACGAAAAGATCTCGACCGCATCATAACCTTGAGTTCCAACGTCCTGGAGGGGGCCAATGCCAATGAAATTGTCGAACAAATGGAAGAGGCATTGGAAGGATTTGAAATTCCTGAGGACGTGCGGTTTGCTTTTACCGGTCAACAGGAAGAGCAGGCCAAAGAATTGGCGTTTTTATCCAAAGCCCTACTGCTTGCATTGTTCTTGATCGTTCTCATCATCGTTGCGCAATTCAATTCCATTACGACACCATTTATTATTGGATTCAGCGTGTTTTTCAGCTTGATTGGTGTGCTGTTGGGGCTGGTGATTTTCCAAATGGATTTCGTCATCATCATGACCATGATTGGCATTATCTCGCTTGCTGGTGTTGTGGTGAATAACTCTATTGTTCTAATAGACTATACGGACCTGATTCGAGAGCGAAAGCGCCGGGATAAAAACTTGGCGGGACACCTTCCCTTTAGTGAAGTAGTTGAGTCAATTGTCATAGGCGGTCGCACTCGACTGCGCCCCGTCTTGCTAACGGCAATTACAACGGTTCTCGGGCTGTTGCCATTGGCAATCGGTCTGAACATTGACTTCGTAACGCTAATTACGGACTACGACCCGCGAATTTACATCGGTGGCGACAACAATGTTTTCTGGAAGCCGATGAGTTGGGCCATCATTTACGGACTAACGTTTGCTACTTTTCTAACGTTGATTATCGTTCCAGTGATGTACTGGTGGATTACACGTATGCAGTACAAGTACTTCCTCAAAGAGCCTGTTTCTGTTCAGCCGTAGCGTTGCTCTCGGATTACTCGCGTGGGGATACGGGACAGG
>DIHQ01000035.1 GCA_002420235.1 Flavobacteriales bacterium UBA5692 | reverse complement strand
CCGTCTCTTCTAAGTTCGCTGGCGTCCAAAGCTGGTTACGTTGAGCAGTGCTGCTGTTCATGGCGGCACGCATGCGCAGACGCTGCCCCTCGGTAAACATGCGACCACAGTACGAATATTCCATGTAATTCTGGACATTGTCGTGGGAACCACAAGTCTCACCGTCCACATTGCAGGTCGTCCATCCGCTTGTCAACGGAGTATCGTCCACATTGTCATCCGTATCGCAATTGTCCGCATCTCCGGGGCTGTTAGAGTTTCCCCATGGATGGCGGAGATTCATCCAGTGCCCAGCCTCGTGGGTCAGTGTGCGTGAACGATAGTTATTACTTGTCCCGATGTTACCTGTGTAATCGTGCGCTACAACGATGCCGTCATTCCCAGCGCCCATCACACCATTGACGCTACTCGGATACAAGCTGTAACCGGCTGCTCCATTTGCATTTTCAACTACCCAGATGTTGAGGTAACTATTCCGAGGCCATTGAATTAGGTCCTTCACGTCGCCATCTCCAACATATGTCAACGGCGACACAAGACGGTTGATACCAGTGTGACAATTGCCGCCCGGATCGATTTGCGCAAGTCGAAATTCAATCTCAGAGTCCGCAGCAATACCCTCAAATTCGGAAATTACATCCGCCGTATCTGGATTGAGCTTCCGGAAATCGCGGTTCATCACATCGATGCCGCTGTAAACCTGTTCATCACTTATATTTTCTGGGCCATTGTAGTGAATGACGTGGAAAACAACGGGGATGATGATTAACTCATCCCTATTATGGTCGTCAAAGGCTCGTGTCTCATCTTCCAAACGCTGCTCTGCCTCGGTAGCGGCTTCGCGCGATCCGGGATGAGCATTAAAGAATGCCTCCTCCATAATCCATTGGCCGCAGTAGCGAACATCAGCTCCAGGAGGAACATCTTGGGCTGCAACCGCCGATGTGAAAAATATAAAGGCTAGATATGCTAATAAGGAGCACCCGAGGTTTCTAAGGACCATTATTTTCATTCTTGGGAGCGCAAAATACCACATTTGTCGAGGGATCTTAGAAATGCCTTGTTAAGATGACCCAACAGCCTCCTCCGGGATATAATTTTAAAACATGAAATCTAACCTGACTTCAATTTTGGCAGCAATGGCCTTGCTGATAACTACTTGTACAAATACTAACTCCTCGCCGGAAGATTCAGCTACTAAATCCCGTGTACAAGATATTTCCATCCTGAAACTCGACTCACTGCAAGCTGCTCTTCCGAGAGCTATCCTCATTGATGTCCGATCCGATGAAGAATGGGCGGCTGGGCACCTCCAAGGTGCTTCCTACATTTCCTTCGATTGGAATAACCGGTTAGATTCTTTAAAAATATTGCCGCAAAACCAACCCATCCTAATCTATTGCGAGGCAGGAGGGCGCAGTGGTGTCGTGACGGAGGAATTGCGCATCCTTGGGCATCCCAATGTTGTTAACCTCATCGGTGGCATGGAAATGTGGGCTGAGAACGACCTCCCTGTGGCCTTTAATTCGCCCATCCCATTACCTTAATACGAAACTGCAGGTTCTAGTCGAAAACCAATGTCCGACACACCGGGTAAGGGCGTTTCCCGCATTCCATGACGGATTCCAATGGCGTAGTCCCCGGTAAGCGGAAATCCCGTCTTACTTCTGAATCCGATTCGGTGATCAACAAAGTTGCCAAACCCCGTTCCCAGCCACCTACCGCGTTCATCAGCTAGATCACAAGCCAAGGTATCTCGGAGTGTTCGCCCATTCGGAAACGTAAAGTCAACAAAGAGGTAGATGTTACTGAACGGATAACGCTGGTCATGCCGAAGGTCAATGAAAAAGTTATACTTCGTTAGTGTGTCCGGAACGTGCCATTCGAATTCAGCCATGTCATCTGCATCCCAACCGACTTCGGGATTAAGTGGTTGCGTTTCAGCAAAAAACGCATCCGTTCCGCATCCAAAACCAAACAGTATCAGTGTCCCAATACACCAGCGCAGCAAGTTCATTGCATTGATAATTTACAGTCCATTCTACAAAAAGCCAGTCTGTCAAGCTCTCCCCAAGGTTCACCCTGCTTGTTCCCTGAGGCATTCTTGTGAGTGCCGCACTTCCTCCTCGGCGCATGTTGCACAGCGAAACTCGTCGAACTGTCATTTAAAGAAAATTCTGTTCGACCATTTAGATGTTCATCTCGGAATTTCATTCTGAGCAGCTCATGCACATCCACTCGCGTTCCCTTTGGTTCGCTAACCGTGATTTCGTTGTCTAACCTCTTTCCCTCGACGTTACCTCGTGCTCGGAAAGGTCTCCCCGTGCCACTCCTCACAGCCAAACCAAAAAGTCGCTTGACTGACGATGGCGAAACGCACTTGAACCTTTGTATCACCGAGAAGAATCCATCTTCACAAAAGCCAAGAATGTCACAGAAGCCAGACCCCCACACTTGACCGTTAGCTCTGTATCTAAAATTACAGCAACTCATTGAGATTGTGATAAAACGGTTGTGGCTGGCTTTCTGAGCAAAATATTCAATCGTGCACTGATGTCCATAAAAATCAACTTGCCATTAACGTTCCCCGCAATGTCACGGTGGGCATGTTCGAGTACTTCTTGCATTTCAAGCACATTACCGTGGTGAATAAACGGTGCAAATTTCGTTGTGAATTCTCGCTCAGATTCAGTGAGACGAACAAGCGATTGGGCTCCGTAATTGCCAACGATACACTGTCGAATCATATGCAATGCGTACCGAATAAACCGCTTCATAGCCTCCCGACCGCCCTTAACAAAATCATCTGATAATTCCACTGTAGTTATGGCATCATTAGTGTAACAGGCTCGCATCCAAGCGACAAAGAGCTGATAATCTTTATCGGCTCCCTCCTCGCCACGCATTCGAACTGCGCGAACAATATTTCCGTCCGTCACTTGCAACAAATCACGAGCTTCTTCTTCCCCAACGCCAAACCAAAATTTCAGTCCTTCAACTGCGTCGTCCATCCCTATTCGAGGCACTTGAATCATCTGGACCCGAGACCGAATGGTCGCGAGTAACTGGTTAGCCTGTTCACTTACAAAAAGCATAACCGTGCGATCGGTAGGTTCCTCTATTAGCTTCAGCATCTTGTTGGCCGTATCAATACGCATGGCCTCAGGCAACCACAAAATGAGTACTTTCCACCCCCCTGCAAAAGCCTTCAGACCCAACTTGCGATTGAGCTCCACAGCTTCCTGCACACTGATATACAGTTGCTTACGATCAGCCCCAATGGCAGCGAGCCATTCCTCTTGACCGAAATAAGTCCCTTGTAAAATCCGCTCTCGCCATGGAGCTTGAAACGATTGGGAAAGCGAGTGGTCTGATCCGTCTTTTTTGAAAAAAGGAAAGGACCAATGCAAATCAGGATGCTGCAACGTATCGTATTGAATGCACGACAAACAACTTCCACATGCATCTGCATCTGCAGGATCGCTGCAATGCAAATAGCGCGCATAGGCCAGTGCCAACGCCAACGCACCACTGCCCTCGGGTCCGTTAAACAACTGAGCGTGTGCCACCCGACCTGCTTGGGCCCCAGCTCGTAATTTCGCTCCTAATTCATGGTGCCCGATAACCTGCTCAAAGCGCATGAAGCGAAAATACGGTTAAAACCCCGCGTGTACCGATGCATATATCCCCCGTCCCGCTGAGCTAATTCCACTGGCAAACACGCGGTAATGCATATCCATTAGATTTCTTACCCCTAGGCGACACTCCAACTTCTCACGCAGTTTGGCACTAAATTCCGCATTCAACGTCCACCAGCTTGGCGCGCCGGTCTCCAGCATCAAATCCAGGTTGTCAGTAGCATACGGGCCAAATTCGGATGCAGCTTTGGCGCCGCTGAATAGTGCATACCATTCAAGTGTCCACCATCGGCCAGCAATGTCCGAAGCCACCCGACCGAAAAAAGGGGGGATGTGTGACATTGGTAAACGTTCCATTTTACCCGTTGCTTGATTAGGAATGAATTGATCTCCAACGGTCCAATTCACAGACGCTTCAATTCCCCATTTTTTAGTCAATTGGGCATTGACTTCAGCGCGTAATCCAGCGATTCGCGCGTGGCTCGCATTCACGTGAGTCTGTACGCGTGCGCTGTCGCCATCAATAAAGAACATCGAATCGCCGTTGAGCATCGCAAGCTGAGGCACAATGGCATCATTGAGGTGTGAACCGAAGCCACTGATAGTCACGCTCAATAATCGAAGTGCACGCCAATCCCAATGTATGGACTGTTCCAAGCTCAACAGGTATTCAGGCTGCAACGCGTCATTGGGGATCAGCACGTATCCTCCTTTTTCCCTGACTTTACCCATATCATCGACATTTGGGTGACGGAAGCCTGTTGAGAATCCTGAATTCAACGACCACACCCCGGAAGGACTCATCCAGCAATCTGACAAACCTCCGGTCAGAGCACTGTTCTGCATATTGACCGTGGCAAACGGTAAGGTGTAATTCTCCGCGGGTTCAAAATCTGCGTCCAAAGCCGATTGACTCCAACGCAACCCTCCAACGAAACGATGTTGTCGCCAACGCTTTTGGACATTGGTAAACAAAGCCATAGTGCCCATTGAACTTCCGCCATTGGGATAACGAGTATCCGCGCGTTTCATCTCTTCGGTTTCGATGTTGAGCAGACTGGCTTCCGACGTTACTGCATCCCATCCGATATTGATGCCGGCCGTCACATTAAAGTCGTTGTAAAAGCCCTTGGAAAACGTCGTGTAAGCGTTCCATACATCCACGTTTTCTCTCTGTGTTTCCCGCCATTCAGACCCAAAACGTCGCTTGATCCGAGACTCTTCAATGGACTGGAAAGAAACTACGGTGTTCCAAGCAATGTCCCAATTGGTAATCGACGAACCATACCTAAGTGATGCCAATGATCGGCGCTGCGGACCGTAGTTCCACGTCGCCCACTTCGGGTCACCATCACTTGTTTCAAATGAAACATCGTACCTAGGAATATCACTGCTAATACTCCACTGCAAATTCAAATCCCAGACTCCCCTTTGGCTCTGATAGCGCAATTTTTGAAGGACGTCAGTCTGGTCGTATCCCGAGCCCACTTGTAAGCTCGCATCCTCATTGTTACGAATGTAATCCGTATTGTTTTCACGCTCGACGTACACCGAGTCTAATCCCCATTTTTCATCACCGTGTCGACGCCATTCCCCCATCCGCAAATCGCCATACTGTGAGTGCGAAATCGAAGTCAGTGACGCCCAATTTAAACCAGAGCACTCAAGATCACCGTGAATCATTGTACTCTGGTTTGGTGATCGAAATGCAGTCGAAAACTTCGTAGAAACCATCTCTCGACCTACTCGTGGTGTGCGCGTGTGAAAATGAATAACTCCTCCCATGGCATCGCTTCCGAAAAGAATGCTGTTGGGCCCAAGAAGCACATCCGTTCGTTCTAGGATATTAGGATCTACGGTAATGGCATTTTGCAAGTGGCCGCTTCGATAAATGGCATTGTTCATACGCACTCCATCGACAACGAGTAATACTCGATTCGCCTCAAAACCTCTCAAAATTGGCGAACCCCCGCCTTGTTGGCTTTGTTGAACGAGGACAGAACCTGTGGACCACAACAACTCCGCTGCGGTTTGCGGAACTTCGAGTTGAACGACAGGCTTCGGCTTCTTTTCCGAAAGCATATTGATGCTGGAGAGCGCCGCCATTTCAGCACTTGCTACACCGTGAATGACTACCTCAGCCTGCTCCAAACTAACCATATCTTCCACCATACGTACCTGTTCAGGAACGAGCTCCCCCGGATAAATGACCATATCCATAAACCCCACTGAACGGAGCAACAATGTGTCTAATTGAGCATTGCGCTGGATAGTTGCATTCCCAGTCGCATCCGTCATCACTTGGACTCCTGTATTCTTATTGAGGATAACTGCATACGGGACAGGTGCAGCTCCATTCGAGGAGACCGCTTTGATAATTAGCGGCTTAGAAACAACCTTTGCTGTTTCCTGTGCGAAGACTATTCCCGAGAAGAATATGTGTCCTATCGGGAACAACATCAACGTTATCCTCAAGAATCGCTTTTTCGCCTTGCTATGCCAGTCCATGGTTGCCCTTGACGGCAAATATCAAGCCAAAATTATTCCATCTTACACTAAACAAATACCTGCTCAAGCACTTCATAACTCTTGATTTCGCGAAGTCCCCCGAGCTGATGGCCAAGGTACTGCAACTGACCCTTTATCAATTCTTTTCGCTGAGAAATCGACGCGGTAAAACCGCGTGGTGAATCACTTGTAAGTGCCATAAACCAATGGGACACGGGAGGTGGCAAATGATCCCGCACGGTTCCCATGGCGTGCTTCCATTCACCCGATTGTAAATCCAATACATCCGCTCCATTCATGGGTGAAGGTGCCGGAGTGAGGCCCATTAGAGCAATCAATTGTCCCATGAACTCCGCATGAATCCAACCAACTTTTTCTTCTTTCTCAATCCGTTTAAGCGCACCGCAAAACACCGCGTAAACTTCTGGATGGGCAATTTCTTCAGGAAACAAATTGCCCACCAATTCACACAAAAAAAACGCGACGGCGCTCTTTCGTGCGTCATGAAACATGGTCACTGGAATATGTGTTCTCCTTGCTTCCTTAAAACGCACAAGCCCTTCTGATCCTTTGCGGCTAACACCTCTGAGCTCCAGTATCGCGCCGGGATGCCATTTCCCTACTCTTCGATTTTTTCCTCGTCCTTCAGTCACCCACAACGCAACCGTTCCCAAGGTCTCACCCAATACACGAACCACGCGGCGGCCGTCGTTGTATGGAATCACAGACAGCACAATGCAAGGTTCACAGTCTATGGAAATCGATTCAGCCATTGGGGAATCTTTAACCAAACGAATTTACAATAGGCACTAGCAGACCCAACAAAAAAGCAACGATTAAGGTTACTTTAGCAGAGCGTTCGAAACATGAGTCAAGATCAAACAACCGAGGCGACGCCACACCTGAATACCGTCGATTGGTTCAACTACCGGCGTCGCTCCTCTTATCAGGTTCGGGTTGGAAAGTTGACGCTCGGTGGAGATGCTCCGTTGCGCATTCAATCGATGACCACTGCTGACACCATGGACATCGACAAAACAGTTGCCGAAAGCGAACGCATGATCGACGCTGGATGTGAATTGGTTAGAATTACCGCGCCTTCCAAAAAGGAAGCAGAGGCCTTGAAAACCATTGCGGAGGCCTTACACGACAAGGGACATGAAATACCCCTCGTGGCTGATATCCATTTCACCCCCAATGCCGCCGAAATTGCTGCTGATCATGTGGAAAAAATACGGGTCAACCCGGGCAATTATGCAGACAAGAAACGATTCTTGGATATCGAATACACCGATGAAACATACGCGGAGGAGCTCCAGCGCATACGCAAACGATTTACACCGCTCGTACTTAAGTGCAAAGCATTGGGGCGGGCCATGCGCATAGGAACCAACCACGGCTCGTTGTCAGATCGGATCATGAGTCGTTACGGAGACACCCCGAAAGGCATGGTGGAAAGCGCCATGGAATTCTTGAGGATTTGCCGCGACAACGACTACCACGATTTGGTAATAAGCATGAAGGCCTCCAACCCACAGGTTATGGTGCAAGCCTATCGACTGCTTGTGGCCAGTATGGATGCAGAAGGCATGAACTACCCTCTGCACCTTGGGGTGACAGAAGCGGGAGATGGCGAGGACGGTCGAATAAAAAGTGCCGTGGGCATCGGAGCGTTACTTGAGGACGGGCTGGGCGATACCATACGCGTTTCTTTGACCGAAGCTCCTGAAGCCGAATTGCCGGTGGCCCGCATGCTAGTGGAACGCTACGACAATCGCCCTCACACCAAGCAACGTGCCGTTCCCCTATCATTCGATCCGTACAGCTATTCTCGGCGATCTTCAAGAGAAGCTGCAGGGTTGGGCGGCAAACAAGTGCCGCGTGTAGTCCACGACTTGAGGCCTGGACCTATAACCGAGGCCAAGCTCTACGGTTGCGGATATAGATACTCTGTACCACTCGACAAATGGAACCTTGATGACTTTGCCTGCGACTTCATTTACGCTGGATCCGAGACAATTACCTTCGAATTACCTGGCACATTAGCCGTTTTACAAGACGCAGAACAGTGGCAAAATCGAACGCGCCATTATCCCGTTTGGCAGGCCAACGAATGGATTGAGAGTCACCCTGCCGAATGGCATTTCGTACGAGTACGAATAGACGATCTCACGGATGACTTTGTCACGCGCATTCAAAATAGCAACCAAACCATTCTAATCCTAGAAGCGACAACGCAGCATGCCATGTCCGAATTGCGAGCTGCTTGTATGGCATTGGATGCTGCCGATTGCGATGTGCCGGTCATCTTGCGAAGAACATTTGACAATTTAGACACGGATCGATTCCAGCTTTACGCCGCCACTGATGTAGGGTCGCCTCTGCTAGATGGATTTGGAGATGGGATTTGGATTGAGGGGCAAGGCTTGCCGTTGCAGCTTCGAAATTCAACAGCATTTGGAATTTTACAAGCCACTCGCACGCGCATCTCCAAAACAGAATATATCAGCTGCCCAAGCTGTGGCCGTACCTTGTTTGATTTACAAGAGACCACTGCGAAAATTCGAAATGTCACCTCCCACCTAAAGGGCATCAAAATTGGTATCATGGGGTGTATAGTCAACGGACCGGGAGAAATGGCCGATGCCGACTACGGGTACGTCGGCACAGGGCCAGGCAAGATCAACCTATACAAGGAAAAAGAAGTCGTTGAGAAGAACGTCCCTGAAGATCGGGCAGTTGACGCACTCATCGAATTGATACGGAGCCACGGTGATTGGGTTGAACCTGTGGCGCAGGATTGAATCAGGCCGTTGCTTCTTCAGCTAAGAAGGCCCGCTGACGGATTAATATTGCGATGACGCCGCATGAAATTGCAGCATCTGCCAGGTTCCAAATTGGAGGAAACACCTCGTGGTTGGCTAAGGATTCAATGGGGAATCTCGAAGGCCAACGAACAGTGAAGTGAAACATGTCAACCACATGGCCCATCATAAATGGTGCATATCCTTCCCCTGCCCATTCGGCAATAATGCCCCAATGGCTCGCAGTGAACAACTGACCATAGAAGGCGCTATCAATAATGTTGCCAATCGCTCCGGCCCATATGAATGCCAGGCAGAATAAAAAGCCACGATGTGCATTAGAATCAATGAGTTTCTTAATGTAAAACCCGATACCCACCGTCGCAAACAATCGGAATCCGGTCAAAACCAACTTGCCCGCTATCCCAGGCAGGGCCCAGCCGAAAGCCATGCCTTCGTTTTCAATAAACTGCAATTCCAACAACCCTGGAATAAAGGTCATGCGCTCTCCCAATGAAAAATTCAATTTGACCCAAACCTTCAGGCATTGATCTGCAACCAACACGGGGACCACAACTGCCAGAACCCAACCTAATAGTGTACGTGGTGTTCTCAAGGAGTTTCTTACTGCTTATTTTTTGCTTCGATGGACATCGTTGCATGAGGCACCAATCGAAGCCGAGCCTTAGGTATAAGTTTACCCGTCACCCGGCAAATGCCGTAAGTCTTGTTCTTGATGCGCAGAAGCGCGTTCTCGAGGCTAACAATAAACTTCTGCTGACGTGCAGCCAGCTGTGCAGTCTCCTCTCGGCTCATGGTTTCAGATCCATCCTCCATCATTTTAAAAGTAGGAGCGGTATCATCTGTCGTATTATCGTCGCTGTGCGATAAAGCACGTTGGAGTTCATCGTAGTTCTCACGGGCCACAGCCAACTTTTCCTCAATCAATGTTTGGAACTCCTGCAAATCGGTATCCGAATAGCGTGTCTCTGCCATAACGGTCTTTATTTAATCCTGTTTTGTCACTTCCAAGGCCACGTTGATGCCTTCGCTCAATTCAATCTTATCCGCACCAGGAATGGTCTCCCAGCGCACCTCATTCGCCAACGTCTCGTCAGCAATATAGTCCAAATTGTCCTTCATCACAGCTTCGACCTTAGGTGCCGCTTCCACAGTTAAAGAGATCCGATCCGTTACTTCGAGACCAGCATCTTTTCGCATATTTTGGACCCGATTCACTAATTCTCGAGCAATTCCTTCTCCCTTCAAAGCATCGTCTAAACTGATATCCAAGGCCACCGTAACTCCGTTCACGCTTGAGACCAACCAACCAGGGACATCGTCGGTAAAAATTTCCACCTCCGATACCTCAACAAACGCTTCGCCTTTTCCGTCTTCAGGAGACAGCGCTACCCGCCCTTCTCTCTCCAACAATGCAATCTCATGTTCATCCATAGCATTCACCGCTGCAGCTACGTCTTTCATGCGTTTGCCAAATTTGGGGCCAAGTGCCTTGAAGTCTGGTTTCACGCGCTTAACAATGGAAACTTCCGTATTATCTCCGTCCCGGACTACTTCAATTGCCTTGACGTTAACTTCTCCTTTAATAAGGGACGCCATGGTCTCAATCCGGCTAACCATCTGCTCATTCAATACCGGCACCAAAACACGGCGCAAGGGTTGACGAACGCGCAACCGCTCCCTCTTACGGAGAGACAGCACTTGGGAACTAATTTGCTGAGCGAGCTCCATACGTGCCTCCAATTCAGTATCGATGCATTCTTCATCCACCTCAGGGAATGTGGCGAGGTGCACGGATTCTTCAGTACCCGTCAGATCCCGGAACAGTCGGTCGGCATAAAATGGCGCAATTGGTGAAATCAGCACCGACAAAACCCGCAGACAGGTATGCAAAGTCTCGTAAGCACTTCTTTTATCCGCACTCATTTCGCCTTTCCAAAACCGGCGACGTGACTGGCGTACGTGCCAATTGGATAGATCGTCGATGGCGAATGACTGGATTTTACGGGCCGCTTTAGTAGGTTCGAGTCCCTCGTATGCTTGCGTTACCTCCAGAATCAAAGAGTTTAGACGTGATAACACCCACCGGTCGATTTCCGGACGGTTGACAATGGGCAAAATTTCCCTGCCTCCAATAAAACCGTCAATGTTCGCATACAATGCTAAAAAGTTGTACGTGTTATGCAATGTGCCGAAGAACTTACGCTGGACTTCCGTGATACCGTCCACATCAAATTTGAGGTTATCCCACGGCTGGGAATTAGAAATCATATACCACCGGGTCGCGTCGGGACCATATTTATCCAAGGTCTCGAAGGGATCAATAGTATTCCCCAGCCGTTTCGACATTTTCTGACCGTCCTTGTCGAGCACTAACCCATTACTTATCACATTTTTGAAAGCAACAGAATCAAAAACCATTGTCGCGATAGCGTGCAAGGTGTAAAACCAACCCCGTGTTTGGTCTACGCCCTCCGCAATGAAATCTGCAGGGTAAGACTGACCACCATCAATTTTATCCTTGTTCTCAAAGGGATAGTGCCACTGCGCATAGGGCATTGCCCCACTGTCGAACCAGACGTCAATCAAGTCGGGCTCTCTGTGCATCGGGCGCCCGTCGGAGGCTTTAAGCTTGATGCGATCTACGACGTGCTTGTGCAAGTCAAACCGCTCGTAATTGGACATAGACATGTCGCCGGGAGCGAAGGCCTCGAAGGGGTTGTCTTCCATAAGGCCAGCTTCTACAGCTTCTGAACAAGCATATTTCAGCTCTTCCACAGAGCCAATACACCTTCGCTCACTTCCGTCCGCGGTGGACCAGATGGGAATGGGAATGCCCCAAAATCGCGAACGGCTGAGATTCCAATCATTCAGGTTTTCTAGCCACTTGCCAAACCGACCAGATCCGGTGCTAGTAGGTTTCCAGCGAATGGTTTTGTTGCGCGATTGCATCTGTTCTTTCACAGCTGTAGCACGAATAAACCAACTATCAAGAGGGTAATAGAGGACCGGCTTATCCGTTCGCCAGCAATGGGGGTAATTGTGTTCATATTTCTCGACCAAGAAGGCGAGTCCTTTTCCCTTCAAATCAATGGCAATTTCTACATCCACCGAACGTTCTGGGGCCTCACTCTCATCATAGTACTCCTCCTTCACGTAACGTCCAGCGAGTGGACCGACTCCAGCGCGAATACGGCCCTGTAAGTCCACCAAGGGGACCCCTTGACCTGTGCCGTCATCTATGAGCATCGCAGGCACACCCGCAGCTGACGCTACCCGCGCATCATCCGCACCAAAAGTGGGTGCCGTATGAACAATACCGGTCCCGTCATCAGTGGTAACAAAATCACCTGGAATGATTCGAAACGCCTCACTAACTCCATACATAGGTTCGGCCCAATCTAGAAGTTGCTCGTAACGCGCACCACACAAATCTGCACCGCTAATGCGGGCAATTAATTCGTGTCCCGGCGCTTTATTTCCACCAAAATGCTTGGACATCAAATCCTCAGCCAACACCACCAATCCAGGCTCATCCGTGTAACGATTCTTGGTAGCAACCAAAACGTACGTAATTTCTGGACCAACTGTCAATGCCGTATTCGAAGGCAGCGTCCACGGCGTTGTCGTCCACGCCAAAAAATACACAGGCAAATGGCCATAGACTTTTATATGTTCAGGACCGGCGTGTTCAAGTACACGCGCACTGCACTCGGGCAATGCCTTGAATTGAGCAACAACTGCTGTATCCTTGACATCACGATATGCCCCAGGCTGGTTCAATTCGTGTGAACTCAATCCCGTCCCAGCCGCAGGGCTGTATGGTTGAATGGTGTATCCTTTGTACAATAAGTCCTTCTCATCAAGTTGCTTCAACAACCACCATACGCTTTCAACGTATTTGTTTTCATACGTAACGTAGGGCTCATCCATATCAACCCAATATCCCATTTTCCGGGTTAGGTCATTCCAGATATCCGTGTAACGCATAACAGCCTTCTTGCAGGCCTCGTTGTACTCTTCCACGGTCAATTTGACTCCAATGTCCTCCTTCGTAATTCCAAGTTCCTTCTCCACACCCAATTCCACTGGTAATCCGTGAGTATCCCAGCCCGCTTTCCGTTCAACCCGGTAACCCCTCAGGGTGCGAAATCGGCAAAAAATATCCTTGATTGTACGGGCCATCACGTGATGTATCCCTGGCTTTCCATTGGCGGAAGGTGGCCCTTCAAAAAAGACGTAGGGCCTATCAGATGGACGTGTCTCGATGCTTTTCTCAAACGTTCCGTCCCGTTCCCAACTGGCGAGGGTCTCGTCAGCAACCTTGGTAAGATTTAAGTAGCCGCGTTCAGGGAAGTTCGGTTGCGGTGTAGAAGTGCTCATATCGAATGCGATCGAAACGGTGTTTTCAAAGTCGCGAAGATAGCAATGACCCGGCCAACCAACATTCCAACTCCTTGATTTAACTAGACTTGGCTGAGCTTTAGCATGTTCGTCATGCCCGCATCCGCGATTGGCATGCTCGCCAAATGAACCACAAAGTCACCAGAACTTACTGCGCCCATTTTAGTCAGCTCAAATTTGATGTCAGCAATGGTGTGGTCCGTGCTCACCATTTTCAAATACGGGAAAGCGTAAACTCCCCACACCAGCGACATTTGAGCCAACACTCGTTTGTTTGCTGTGAACATGAAGATGTGTGCCTTCGGACGCTGACTGGATACCTTCACCGCCGTGTATCCCGAAAAGGTCATGGTCACAATGGCGGTGGCGTTAACCCGTTTGGCTAATCGGCAGGCATTGTAACACATGCTATCACTAATGAAGCGATCGTCCTCAGGGCTCAATGGCGGTCTCTCGTGGTAATACATGTGATCCTGACTCTCCATTGATTCGATGATTTCCGCCATGGCTGTCACGGCTTCAACTGGATAAGCACCCACCGATGTTTCCGCGCTGAGCATCACTGCGTCAGCGCCGTCCAAAACCGCGTTGGCTACGTCATTGACTTCCGCTCGAGTTGGAACCGAAGCCTCAATCATGGACTCCATCAGCTGAGTTGCCACGATAACTGGTTTACCCATCTTCATACACCGCTGAATGATGTCTTTCTGCACGAGAGGAACCTCTTGCTTGGGTATTTCCACTCCTAAATCACCGCGGGCAATCATCACCGCATCTGTTTCTTCCAAAATGTCAACGAGATCTTCAAGGGCCTCGGGCTTTTCAATCTTGGCAACGATGCGAGTATGCTTCCCCGCTGCCTGAATACGCTCTCGGAGCTCGACTATATCACGGGCATTTCGCACGAAGGATAAACCGACCCAGTCCACATCCTGCTCCAAGGCGTATGCCAAGTCCTCAGCATCCTTCTCTGTGATGCACGGAAGAGAGATGGCTGTCGACGGCAAGTTGATGCCCTTTCGAGGTTTTAGGATGCCTCCATATACCACCTCGCATCGAACCTCGCCTTTCCCGTCCGTCTCCAAAACGCGCAATTCAATTTTACCATCGTCCATGAGCACCGGTTCACCAGCCTTAACATCTCGGGCAAACTTCAGGTAGTCTGTATATACAACTCCTGAGATTCCTATCCCCTTTCCAGTACGAATGATTAACTCCTCGCCTTGAATGAGATTGATTTGGCCGTCTTCGAGTTCGCCGATGCGTAACTTTGGGCCCTGCAAATCTGCCAGCAATGCCGTGTGGGTTCCTAGTCGCTCATCCACCCTCCGAACACTGTCAATGGTTTGCCCGTGAATGGAGTGTTCACCGTGAGAAAAGTTCAACCGTGCCACATTCATGCCCGCTTCAATCAAAGCTTCCAATCGCTCCTCAGTGTCGCATGCAGGGCCCATCGTGGCTACAATTTTTGTTCGTTTCATCATTTCAATTCTTCAACCCTCAACTTGCGGGATTTAAATCCATCAACGCGAGATGCTCAATGGCTCCAGAGGCAAGGGGATCAAGTTGGATGATATAATTGACCCCCCGCATGAATCGAATTTGGTCCACGATCTCAACCATTGAGCATGTTTCGTCCATGACCTGGACAAGGTAGTCCATTTCAGAGCCACCGTTAAACCTAGCGATTAGACCCTTTGGGGATTTGTTTTCAATGACATACCACATTTGAGAACCATGTTCTGAAACTCCTTCAAATCGATAAGCCACGTGTTCAGAATGTCCTTGTCGCTGACGGATTTCGAGCACTTTGTAAAATTCCAATCGCCACTCCAACTGCTGATTCAGTTCCCACGCCAATCGGTGCGGTGGCAGATGGCTGCTCAGCCCCAAAAGTTTAAAATCACACGCATCAGCGAAGTCTTCATCAAGCCATTGCATTCTTCGCGAATATACCGCGTCTACTTAGAATTACATCGGCTTTTCACGCCATTCTCCTCGTTCCAGCGCAATGCGAGCAGCATGCTGCTCGGCTTCTTTTTTCGAAAAACCAATGCCTTCTGCAATAGGGCAATCATCCACCACTAATACCACCTCATGAACACCCTGAGTTGTCACTAGGCCATCTTTTGCCTTTTTTTCCTCGTAATGCACCGTCTTACCCTCAACCTGTGCCCAATGGTACAAACTTGATTTGAAGTCTGCTTTGCTCTCCATAACCTCCTCAGCGCCGAATCGAAGGAGCATCGAAGAAGCAAGTGCACGGGTCTTCTTATAGCCGTGATCAAGGTAAATGGCGCCAATTAATGCCTCGAGAGCATTGCCCAATAAAGTAGTCGGCAGCGGTCGGTCAGTGATTTTTGTAAAAATATACCTATCGAGTCTCATCGCTTCGCCAATCCGATTTAACGATTTCCGGCTGACCAAATTGGAACGCTTCCGGGTAAGCGGACCTTCCTCCGCGCGAGGGTAACGAAAAAAGACAAGTTCTGCAGCAACCGCTCCTAAGATGGAATCACCCAAAAATTCCAGTCGCTCATTTGACTGCTCGTCGGCCGTAAGATCGGGCATCATCGAACCGTGAGTCATTGCTTGTTTGTACCAAGCTTCGTTCTTCACTCGAACCCCAAATTCAGATTTGATGAATTGCCTGAACTCAAGGGAAATTCCTCCACGGTTCAGTCGATTTCTCCAGTTTCGGTTGCTTAAGAGACCCAAGAAGCCGATCAGTCAAAGGATTTGAACAGAACCGAAGCGTTGTGTCCTCCAAACCCAAAAGTATTGGATAAAGCCGCTCGCAAGGTGCGCTTTTGCGCTTTGTTGAATGTGAAATTCAATTTCGAATCGAGTGCTTCGTCGGTGTTTTTAAAATTGATGGTTGGAGGAATTATGCCGTACTTAATAGCAAGAATACATGCAATTCCTTCGATTGCTCCAGCAGCTCCTAGCAGGTGTCCCGTCATGGACTTGGTTGAACTGATGTTCATGTCGTACGCGTGATCTCCAAAGACACCTTGAATGGCCTTTGTCTCAGCCACATCACCGAGTGGAGTAGAGGTGCCGTGTACGTTTACGTAGTCCACATCTTCTGGCACCATTCCCGCATCTTCCAAAGCAGACTTCATCACATTTAAAGCTCCCAACCCTTCTGGGTGAGGTGCGGTTATGTGATGTGCGTCCGCACTCATGCCGCCACCGACCATTTCGCAATAAATATTTGCACCTCGGGCCACCGCATGATCGTATTCTTCGAGGATGATGGCTCCGCCACCTTCTCCTAATACAAAGCCATCACGGGTCGAATCGAAAGGTCGCGATGCCGTTGCAGGCTCATCATTGCGTGTAGAAAGTGCTTTGAGGGCATTGAATCCCCCAATTCCTCCTTCCGTGACTGCGGCTTCAGATCCTCCGGTGACCATAACATCTGCTTTTCCCAGCCTTATGTAGTTAAACGCATCAATCATCGCATTGGTTCCACTGGCGCACGCAGAAACAGTACAGAAGTTTGGGCCTCGATACCCGTTACGCATGCTAATGTGGCCCGCCGCAATGTCCGAAATCATCATGGGGATGAAGAATGGGCTGAAACGCGGTATTCCTTCACTGCGGTGGAAATTCAGAGCCTCGTTCATAAAAGTTTGGAACCCTCCAATGCCCGAACCCCAGATGACACCAGCGCGGTCCGGATTGACTTCAGAGTCGTCACCTCTTAGGCCCGCATCCTCAATGGCTTGGTCGGAACAAACAACCGCATATTGAGCAAATAAGTCCATCTTCCTCGAAGTCTTTCGATCGAGGAATTCAGACACGTTCCACCCTTTCACTTCGCAGGCGAACTGCGTCTTGAAGTTGGTAGCGTCAAACTTTGTGATTGGGGCGGCACCGCTCAATCCATTCACTAAGCCTTTCCAGTAAGTAGATATATCATTGCCTAGAGGCGTAATCGCCCCCAAGCCGGTAACAACAACCCTTTTGAGCTCCATGGAGCCAAGATTAATTCGAATTCTTGGTAATGTAGTCTACCGCCTGTCCTACGGTGCTAATTTTTTCAGCTTGATCATCCGGGATAGCGATGTTAAACTCTTTTTCGAACTCCATAATGAGTTCTACGGTGTCCAGAGAGTCCGCTCCCAAATCGTTGGTGAAGCTTGCAGACAAGTTCACTTCTCCTGCGTCAACTCCCAACTTGTCGACAATAATCGCCGTAACTTTTTCTTGAATATCAGACATAGCTTAGCTGTTTATCGGGACGCAAAGTAATCACATCAAGGTGGAACCTAAGCCGTTTTCTAAAAACTTTTCGCTCCTCGGGTGTTGATGTGCTCCATAATAATTTGGTAGGGTCGCTATTGAATCCCTTTCACCACGCTCAATTTCAAGCTATTGGCAACCCAACGCGGGGTATCTTTTTGGAAGGGAAAAAATATGTTTTCTTCATTTGAAAAGTTAAAATCTCGCGAAAAAATACGTTGACGAAAGCATTTGAGTCGGAGTGGCAGTAAGTCATCTCGTGCAATGCGGACTCCAAAATCCCTCTCAATGCAGGTCACTTCGGATGTTTCCACATCAAGGTCTTCGAATACAGCGACCAAAATGGATGAAACACCTTGACGAGAGCCAGAGGATTCTCTAGTTGTTCTGACGTGGTTTGCTTTACAAGGCTGTAAACCCAAAAGGTCAACTCGTTCATGAATCTGTGGTGATTTTAATATTCCTATTTTCTGCAGCATCGCGAAACCAACTTTCACTGGTTTTTCCTTCAATGAAGCAGAAAACCAAAATTATTTGATATGCTGCGGATAAAGCTTTTCCAATGGCTTGGATATTTCTGCTCACCACTTTCAAAGGCAGCAAAGTACGATAAGCTTTACCCTCTTCATTAAGTTCATAGGAGCATCTCATCCGCGGAGAGACGGTAAAACTCATAGCGGTATGTCTTTCGCCTCGATAAAGGATTCAGATGGTACTTCTAATTTTTCGCATCAGATCACTTGCGAAAACAAAGTCTTCCAATTCCCTAACACCTCCGTCAAGGAGTCCTTCCCGATTTCCATGCCAACAAATGCTACCCTGATGAACGAAATGAATCGTGTCACTAGCCTCCATAACACTGTTCATATCGTGGGAAACTACAACTGTGGTAATCTGGTATTCCGACGTGATATCTGAAATAAGGTTGTCGATTACAATGGCAGTCTGAGGGTCTAATCCGGAATTGGGTTCATCGCAAAACAAATACTTCGGATTCATCGCTATAGCCCTGGCAATTCCAATGCGCTTCTGCATCCCACCGCTGCATTCAGAAGGGAAGCGGGTGCTGGCATCGCCCAATTCAACACGTTCGAGGCAAGCCATTGCACGATTCCTTCGCTCCATCTCCGACATATGACTGAGCATAAGCAAAGGAAATTCCACATTTTTTAGGACCGTCATGCTATCAAACAAAGCCGAGCCCTGAAAGAGCATTCCGATTTCTTGGCGAATCCCCCTGCGGTCCTTTTGGCTCATGGACGTGAAGTCCCGTCCGTCGAACAGGACAAATCCAGAATCAGGCTCAATAAGACCTACGGTGCACTTGGTCATGACACTTTTACCACTGCCACTTCGACCAATGACGAAGTTGACCTTGCCGCGTTCAAAATTGGCACTCACATCTTTTAAAACATGGTGATCCCCAAACGATTTTTCCAAGTTATGCAGCTCAATCATATCAGTTTAATAGCATTTGGGTTAGTACCAAATTGGATACCATAATGATGACAACCGACCAGACAACTGCCTTGGTGCTTGATTTTCCAACCTCAAGAGCTCCACCTTCTACAAAATAGCCGTGATAGGCCGATACGCTCGTTAAAATAAATCCGAATACGATGGTCTTGGTCAGCGCATAAACCACATCAAACACTCGAAAATCCACCTGCATGCCATATTCAAAATCCGCCAACGGGCTTAGGCCGGTGGCAACGCCTATCCAAGCACCGGCCCCTACACCTAATACCATGCTAAAGACGACGAGAAATGGAACAATGAAAACCCCTGCCACTACCTTCGGTAAAATCAAGTATCCCGCACTATTAACCCCCATTATATCGAGCGCATCAATTTGTTCAGTAACGCGCATCGTTCCAATCTGCGAAGCGATATTCGACCCGACCTTTCCAGCCAAGATAACCGGAATTAATGTGGGTGAAAACTCCAAAATCATCGTTTGCCGTACGGTAAAGCCTATGGTGTATATCGGAATCCATCCTCCAATTTGGTGAGCCGTCTGGAGACAAATGACAGCACCCATAAAGATGGACAGCAAGGCAACAATCCCAAGCGATTGCAAACCAATCGACTCCAGTTCCATCAGCAACAAGTCCTTAAATACGCTGAGCTTCTCAGGCTTGCGAAAGCTCCTAATCAAAAGCCGCATATAGCGGCCGATGTGATACATCCAGCGCATGGTGCTAAGGTACGCGCCAGTTCGTATTTTCGCGGAGTATGTTCGTCAAACACATCCATCACTTAGGGCTCCTGAGCATCATCTTAATTCTATTTGCATGCGGGTCGCAACGAGGGCACAGGGACTGCAATTGTCCGCAATGGTCTGAAACGCCAACCCAAAGTAAGGCATCTATGGAGGCGCCACACACTGTGAATGTTCGACCATGAACGCGAACCAAAACACCTACGCCGTTATCATGGCAGGCGGCATAGGAAGCCGCTTCTGGCCCATGAGCAAAGAGTCCCGGCCAAAGCAGTTTATTGACATCCTGGATACCGGTCGCTCATTGATTCAAATGACCTTTGACCGTTTGTCAAAGCTAGTACCTACTAAAAACATCCTCGTCGTCACTCAAGAACGCTACCGCGGATTGGTTAGAGAACACTTGCCTCATCTGCCGACTGAAAACACCCTGTGCGAGCCATTCATGCGAAACACCGCTCCGTGCATTGCTTACGCCAACCACTGGATTGCAAACAAAGCCGGGGATTCCGCCGCGGAAGCAGCGGTCATTGTGGCGCCATCGGATCACCTGATCTTAAAAGAGGATGAATTCCTGGAAATTGCAAACATCGCTCTAAACCACACACGCGAAACTAACTGCCTCGTGACGCTAGGTGTCCTTCCGTCAAGGCCTGACACCGGATACGGTTACATCCAATTTGAAGACTTACCGAACGCCCGCGATGAACGCATTCGCATGGTAAAGACCTTCACTGAGAAGCCTCAACTCGAATTGGCGGAACAATTCCTCGCCTCTGGTGAATTCTATTGGAATTCTGGTATTTTCATCTGGAGTTTGCAAAATATTACCGAGGCATTCGAGGCCCACCTGCCAGAAATGCAGGCTTTGTTTGAAGAACATAAAAACGATTTCGCAACGGAACAAGAATCAGCGACAATCCGCGAGATTTATGGAGATTGCGAGAACATCTCCATTGACTACGGCGTGATGGAAAAAGCCCCGAACGTGGCCGTGGTGTTATCAGATTTTGGCTGGAGCGACCTCGGAACCTGGGGTTCGCTTTACGAGAAACTTCCGCTGGATGCCGACGGTAATGGCATCGCCGGTGTCACACTTGAGGCAATAAATTCCCGTGGAAACATTATCGTCAGCGACTCAGTCAAAGCGGAAAAACTGATCGCCATACATGGGCTTGATAACTTTATTGTTGTTGATACTAAGGACGCCCTTCTTATTTGTCCCAAAGCGCAAGAGCAGTGGATCAAGCAACTTGTCACAAAAATGAAGGCCGGCAAACAGAAATAACTACCTCTTTCCCGTCATCATTGCTGGCACCACCCAAGCGTCGTACTCAGCTTCGGTCAGGTAGCCCGTAGCCAAGGCCGCCACTTTAAGCGTGGTTCCCTCTTTATGGGCTTTGTTCGCAATTTCTGCGGATTTGTAGTATCCAATCTTTGTGTTCAAGGCAGTGACCAGCATCAGGCTATTTTGCACCAACTCATCGATGCGTTGGTAATTGGGCTCAATACCTTCGACACAATGCGCACTAAACGATTGGCATGCATCGCCGAGAAGCCGAGCGCTTTCCAAAATGTTTCGAGCCATCATAGGCTTAAATACATTCAGCTCGTAATGGCCTTGTGTACCTCCCACCATGACCGCCACATCGTTGCCCATGACCTGTGCACAAACCATGGTCATCGCCTCGCACTGGGTGGGATTAACCTTGCCGGGCATGATGCTCGAGCCCGGCTCATTTGCCGGAATAATCAACTCACCGATGCCCGAGCGAGGTCCAGAAGCCATCAATCTTATATCATTGGCAATCTTGTTTAAACTAACTGCCAACTGGCGCAGGGCACCGTGGGTCTCGACAATAGC
>DIHQ01000173.1 GCA_002420235.1 Flavobacteriales bacterium UBA5692 | reverse complement strand
AGCTGAATCCGTCGACGGGGTTGCCGTTTTTGAGTTTTGCTAGGCACGAAATACCACGTGAGAATAATTGCGGCCCATCTACTCCATAGTATTCCGTTGGAACAAAGGTCTTGGAGTACAATTTGGGGCCTACCTTAGTTAATTCTTGGTGATCGGCGCTGCTGTTCCAATCGCCGTTTCCGGCTGCAGGTCCGGAGGGGTCCCATGTCCAGAGATAAACTGTCGTATCAGGAAACGCGTCGAGAATGGCGGAGAGTCCATTGTTTTGGATGCCGTCCTCGCTTTGGTTCATGTCGATGAACAACGTCAGCTCTGAATTGGCATCGGTTGGAGATGGAAGAACGTATGCTTTTTGAGCATGGGTAGTTACGTGCGCGCAGGCAATGGCGAGCAGGGAGAATAGCATCTTCTTCATCAGTTCAGACGATTGAATTCAAAGGTGTAAATGTTGGTGGCCGTCCCGCCGCAATCGCGTCGGTATTCGATGGCGAGGTTTTGATCAAACTCGCGGACCATGCCGCCAAGGTTGTAAACCAATGTATCCGTGATTGAGAATAGCTCGAGGTAGGTGGGGTATAAGTCATCGTCAAATCCCCACGTGCCCCCTTCGCCGAAGTAATTCTTGCCCAGCTCCAACGAAACTGAGTAAGTACGGTCGGCGTTGAAGGTCAACTGAAGCGGCGTTGCGATGCCGTTGATATAGAAAGCGCTGAGGTCACGCGTTTCCTTGACCGGGCTGTTCAAGTCCTTTTGGGTGAAACTGTCGAGTTCCCAGGTGCCAGCCATCCCAGCGATCTTGTCGAATGGATCGCCCAATTCGCCTGAGGATTCCGGCTTGCACGCAGTGAAGGCAATGGCTACAAAGGCTAGGATTAATATGGAGCTCAATGAATTGTATGTGGTGTTCATATTTATTCGGAAATTGAATCAAAGGCAACCGCCTTCTTCGTTCAACTCAAAACCTTGTACGGTGGATTCCGTGTTGGAGAACTGCAAGCTCATCCCGGGACAATCCCAAAAGGCATCGCGGATTGTGATGTCTTCGCCCATAGCGCCGCGTCGCAACAATTGGTCGGTCCACAGTCCTTCGCAGGCGGTCTCTTTACGGAATTCGTCGCGCGCTGCGTTGATGACTTCTTGTGCTGTGGAGGCCGCACTCAAGTCATTATTATCAGTGCCGAAGGCGCGATCGCGAATCGCATTGATATCGGCAATGGCAGTGGCTAAATCTGAATTCGACTCACCGAAGGCTTCCGCCCGAATTAGGTGCATCAATGTCAAGTGAGCGAGCGGCACGTTGAAGTACTCCTTTTCGTTGAAGCGGTTGATCAGCGGACGGGTGCCGGCCGTCAACCATGCCGACCGACCGTCGCCACCGCCTGAAAGGCTCATGAATAAGTCAAAGTCTTCGCTGAAAGCCAGTTGCGGGCTTGGGTTGTTATCCGAACGGAGATTGTCGCGGAACCACGAGCTGCGGAAGTCATTTGGCATACTAACGATGCCAAACACCGTTTCGGTATTCATGACATCCGTCTCAAAACGGTCGAGGTCTTCATCCAAAGTGTAGCGCCCTGAATTGATGACTTCGCTCGCGAAGTTGGCGGCTTCCGTGTAATTGCCCATGAGGAAATGAACCTGAGCTAGGTATGCGCGGGCCGCGTCTTGAGTTGCGTAAACGCCATTTTCCACCGGTAGGTTGTCGGCAGCGAAATTTAAATCATCGACGATCTGATCATACACGTCATCTACCGTTGCACGCGGAAGTGGATCTTGGCTAGGTGCAGTACGCAAAGGCACACCTGGGTGGCTGTTGTCAGTTGTGTATCCGTAGGGGCGTGCAAACATTTTGACGGCACCCCAGTGGCAGATTGCGCGAATAAAGCGTGCCTCGGCTTCGAGCCGTGTGCGTTCAGCGGGGTCCAAGTTCTCGACAATATCGAAATTCTTGATGACCACATTGGATCGATAAATCGCGTAATAGAAATCCGTGTAGATGCCGCCATTGATGCCCGTGAAGAAGGTGGTCTCGCGGTTGTAAACAGCCGTGAAATCCAAGCTATTGTCCGGCTCCCCAAAATTGGGCCCGCGCAATTCATTAACAATTTGGACCCTTCCACCGTAAAGGTTGGCCACTACATCGTAGTTACTCACCAACAAGCGCTGGAGGTCCTCCGCATCTTGAATGGCATCCTCCGCGAGGATGACATCACCGGGTTCAAATTCAAGCAAGTGATCGCAGGACGTCAACCCAGCAGACAATCCACCAAAAAGAAGGAGGTGTTTGATATTCATGGTTGCCGATTAGAAGTTGGTGGAAATTGAGAGGGTAATGGCGCGTTCCTGAGGCGGCGTTAGGTATGTGACATTAGGACTCATGTTGCGGTCCTGTGCATTTTCAAAGTCACGAACAACCTCTGGATCCAATCCGGGAAAGTTTGTAATGGTAAACACATTCGTTGCGTTTACCGCGATACGGCAATTTTGCAATCCGCTGTCTTTGCCAAGTGGCACGTTGTAGCCTAAGGTCAAGTTGCGTAATCGCAGGTACGAGGCATCGTAGATAAACAAGCTTGTATTCCACCAGGGGAAACCTGAAGGCAAGCTGTATGTGGTTTCATCCAACGTCAAACGAGGGTATGTGGCGATGTCGCCCGGTTGTCTCCAGCGGTCGAGTTTTTCGTCGCGCATGTTCCATCCAGTGACGACACCAAGTTGACGTTTGGCGGATGAGTCAAATATTTTCGCACCTACACTGAACGTGGCGAGAGCGCTCAAATCCCAGTTTCCATGACGGAACGTATTGTTGATACCGCCAATCAAATCCGGCAGGCCATCGCCGACGTACTGGCGGATGTCGTTGTTGTAGTCGTAGGTCTCGTTGCCCTCGAGGTCTAGGTAGACTGGCAAGCCGCTTTCCGGATCGACGTGGCTGTGCTCAACGAGAAAGAAGGAGCCGACTGGCCGCCCGATAATGACTCGGGAATCATTCGTCCCACCACTGACTGCGTCTGGCGTATAGTTTCCGATGTCTACTAATTCGTTGTAGTTACGTGCCACATTCAAATCGGTGG
>DIHQ01000127.1:7922-13143 GCA_002420235.1 Flavobacteriales bacterium UBA5692 | reverse complement strand
GATTCAAACAGTAGATTGCCAGCAATGGCTACCATTGCCGCATTGTCCGTGCAATAATCCATGGGCGGAATAAATACCTGCCAGCCACATTCCTCTTGCTTCCCTTGAAGCCTTGAACGCAATCCAGTATTTGCTGAAACACCACCTGCGATGGCTACTCGTTCAATCCCTGTTTGCGCGACTGCCTTCTCCAATTTTCCCATCAGAATATCAATAATAGCGAGCTGAACACTCGCGGCGATGTCATGTTTTCGCTCTTCAATAAAAGATGGATCTAGCTGAACTTGCTCACGCAACAATTGCCATATTTGAGTTTTCAATCCACTGAAGCTCATATCCAATGCCGGTACTTTTGGCTTGGTAAATAAAAAGGCGGAGCTATCACCCTCCCTAGCCATATTATCCAACACAGGTCCTCCGGGGTATGGAAGCCCCATTAATTTGGCGACCTTATCGAAGGCTTCTCCAGCCGCGTCATCCTTTGTCTCTCCGAGAACTGACATTTCTAGTGGAGCATCAACCCGAACCAACTGTGTATGTCCTCCGCTCACCGTCAAACAAAGGAAAGGGAATGCTGGGTAGGGCTCTGGAGCCAAAAAATGTGCGAGGATATGAGCCTGCATGTGATTGACTGGCACCATAGGGATGCCGTGCGCCCAGGCCCATGACTTGGCGAAAGCCGCTCCCACGTGCAAACTTCCCATTAATCCTGGACCTAGTGTATACGCTACAGCATCAATTTCGGCAATTTGGATTCCTGCGGTCTTAATTGCTAATTCCAAGGTGGGCACAATATTCTGGACATGAGCACGACTAGCCAATTCCGGCACCACTCCACCGTATTTTTCATGCACCGTCTGATTCGCAATTGTGTTGGAAAGCACTTCGGACCCACGGATAACAGCTACTCCTGTATCGTCACAGGAAGATTCGAAAGCTAGAATTACGGGAAGAGTTGGCATGGTTTCTGACTGCAAAAGTATACTTTCACGTGCAATAGATGAGATCCTCAATCGCAAATCGACCCTTCCGAAAACGCTACTTTATAGCGATCGGCTTGGCATTTTTCGTTGCAATTTGGCTGAACCCTGACTTCCAGACGTTCGCGTGCCGAATCGCATTGAATAAAGCAACACTGGAAGAAGGTTACAAATGGAATGTAGGTTCAGCATCATTTAAGCTATTTCCGTTCTCCATAGAACTGAAGGATTTGTCTGCTACGAACGCCATGGGCACGAACCTCCATTTCGAACAAGCTACAATTCAAATTACTAGCCTTATCGGCCCGACTCGGCAGATCGACCACATTCAAATTGAAGGGGTTCACGGGATGGTCTTCACATCGGATGTCCATTCACCTTACAAATCGGCGGAGGATGCTCGTGAATCACTTTTTGTGGAGGAAGCTAGCTTTAGCGACGTTCACGTGGAAATACACTCACAGCGAGCAGCCGTTCTCTTGGAATGGGAAAAATTGACAATTGACGAGCTGAAATTGGACGGTTCTGCTGTGAGCGGTTATTTGCAGTTACCTCAAGCCAAAGTATCTCCGCTCCCCTTGAGTGATGTCCCTTGGTCAGGCGCTTGGGAATCACCGACCACTATCGAAGGGTTTGTCCTTGATATACAGTCTGTTGATTCGACCCAGCAGATTAGCTTAGAAACGGCATCCAATTGGGGGCTTGTCTCCATGGATTGGCATACGAATACAGAGCAATCCACTATGGATTTCAAGGTCGCACCGCGTTTGGAACGATGGCCTGTTCGCTCGGACCATTGGCTGAGTGAATTGCCCTACTTTGCCTCCGATTCAACCATTACAGGGTGTTTCACATGGGACACTCAAGCAGGGATTACAGGCTTCTTTTCTCAACTCGACATTAAGGTTCCAGTGGCATACAAGGATACTAGCTGGCAAGCTGGTCCTATCGAAATTAATTCCTTTCAAATTCAAACCCTCGCGGATATCGCTGGCATAAGATTACCTACCTTCTTCAGTTCCCATGACCAGTGGATTCTTGAGGTTGACCAAGAAGGACTTAGAACGATCGGACGATTGACACCGCATGCCGATTCAAACCAAAAATTCGAGGTGATACTGGATAATACCAATGATCAAACTAAATTTTCTGCAGTAATCAATGGATTTGCTTTTGATATTTCAGAACAAGATCTGTGCACAGGCTCCTGGGAATTAGCCGTGAATGGTTATGCTATTCATGATGGCTGGTCGGGAAATGTTAACGTTTCACATCCAGGAGGCGATGCCATCACAACGGTATGGAATGTAGCATTCAACCCATCAACTTGGACCATCGACACCGAGACCCGCATAGAGCAACTAGCCCCCCAACTTGAACCGAACTACCCGGGAAAATTATTAGCGAAAATCGGATGGCAAGTATCCGGGACGGACTGGCAAAACTGGACACAAGTCTTGGAAGTTCGGGATCTTTTTCTCATCCAGAACAGCACACACAAGGCTTTGGGACCGTTTAGTGCTATTCAGAAAAGAATCCACGATGTTTGGTCGCTTTCATGGGATTCAGGATTTACCTCAGGAGAAATTGAAGGCAACACCACCCTGCTTACCGATTGGTCATTTAATCTGCAAAGAATGGCTTTTGAGCCTAAAAATGATAGTTGTTTGCTCCTCCCTCAGCTAAACGCTCGGATCAATGTGATGAATTTTCAGCCCATCGCTCTGCTCACTAATCTCCCTTTGACTACTTCTGAATCTTTCGTTCTTGAAGCCCAGTGGAATGGATACGACGGTAAGGTGAGCACAAGTGTTCCATCTTTTTCTTTTAGAGATATAAACGTTAATAGTATCAGTATTGAAGGCGTTCTTAGCTCATACCGCCCATCGATTTTAGATTGGGAGCTACGCGGCCTGTGTTTTAAAAGCAACCCAATCATTGCGGTGGCTGATGGGAGAATTGAAACCCGTAACGAGGAACTACAATTGGAGATTCAAACATTAACGGGCGAAGCTGGCGGACAGATTTTCTCTCTAGATGAACCTTCATCTGTCGTCATCGATTCTAAAACGGCGAGATTGCACACGTTATCGATGCCTCTGCGCTCGAACGGAGGTCTACTTGAACTGTCAGGAGAATTCACGACTCAAAACGACTGGGATCTGAAGGCTAGCATTTCTCACGATAGCCTGCATTGGAATGATGGACTACATGGCTTCAAGGGAGTGCATGGCAGCATTATTCTTCAATCAAATGAAGATCAACCTGAAGTCCAAGGATTTCTGCATTGCAAAAGTGCATCTTGGAATGACTTTGCCGCGATGAATGCACAAGTGACAGCCTCGGGGTCTATCAGCGCCCCTCACCTCGAGCTCCGAGCCGAAGCATTCCCATCTGGAATCATTGAAGTAATCCTTGACCTCCCAATCGGTGACATGCGCTCAGGGAAAGCGACCATTACTTTTACCGACTTGGACCTCGCGCCAATCAATCAGCAGATGCCCCCGGGAAGCATTGGACTATTTGGCAAGGTTTCAGGCCGTTTGACTGCCCTTGGTTTTGACCAGTTTCCTCGAATTTCTGGACGCATTGTCCCAAGAGACTTATTACTGACTATACCTTACCTCGGAACACGGTATCGAGCAGACGGGATTGTTAAGGTCGAACCCGAAGGATTCTTCATGGATCAATGGTTCCTACGCGACCGAGAAGAGCGTACATCCCGATTTAATGGAACGCTTTTGCATTCCGCATTCAAGGAATGGGACTTGGATTTTGGCATTGAAATCCAAGAGCAACCCATCGAGCTCATGAATATACCGATTACCGATGATGCCTTATTTTATGGATCAGCAAGAGGGACGGGGGACATTAATATTTCAGGTTATGGCCCAATCTTAGAAATCGAGGCGAACATCAAAACAGGCTTAGGAACCGATTTTGCCCTGCCCATGGACAGCCAATCCGATGTGGATTATGCTGACTTCGTTCGATTCAAAAAACACAATGAAAACTCTAACGCTGCGGTCGCTCCGCGCGGTACTTTCTCAAATGCAAGACTCAACTTGGGAGTTGACATCAATGACGGAGCACAAGCGCGAATAGTTTTCGACCGAAAAGTAGGTGACGAAATCGTAGGCAATGCCATTGGACACCTCGACTTGGCGGTTAATAATTTCGAACAATTGGATATGACAGGTAGCCTAGAAATCACTGAAGGCGCATATCATTTCACTTTAAAAAACTGGTTGAATAAACGTTTTGACATTCAGCCCGGAAGCACAGTTTCCTGGGAAGGTAATCCTTACGACGCAAAACTGAACGTCGCAACAACGTTTACTACCCGGACCACACTTGAGCCTCTACTTCCAGACGTAGAAGATCTCCCAAGCCGCATGCCTGTGAACTTGCAACTGCAACTCGCCGGTTCATTGCTGCGGCCCGCATTGGACTTTGATGTCGTTGTTCCAAATGCTGACTCCCGGATTCAGGCTCTAGTAGAAGGAGCTCTCGTCAGCGAAGAAGAAGTGCAGCGTCAGGCGCTAGGCCTGCTCACGTTAAATCAATTCATCCCCACCGACCCAACTGAGGCAGCTGTTGGCGGATTCATTCAGCCTGCCCAGAGCGCGCAGCTCTTGGCGAATCAACTTGGCCATTGGATTTCGCAAATTGCACCGGCCATGGATGTTGGGTTGGACTACGCACAAGATGCCTTAAGTGGTCAGCAGGCCGTAGGGCTGGCACTCAGCACCCAGTTACTCAATAACCGCCTCCACATCGAAGGCGAAGTAGGTGCTCTGTCCATGGGTTCAGTTAACGCTGAAGATTTTCAGCTACAGGACCTCACTGTGAGTTTTGATTTGTCCGACGATGGGGCCGTTCAGCTTACCGGACATTCGCGTCAAAGCACCTCCCTCACCAATGCCATAGAAGGGGATGCTGTTCAAGGGGTTGGAGTACGTTTCAAATGGGCTTTTGACGAATGGAGGGGAAGGAAAATCCAATAAGTGAAAAACCGCCGTACTTTCGATACAAACTGCATGCATGCGAATAGCAATTCTACTTCTATCTGCCCTTTTCGCCATTGGTGATACCTGTTGCCAAATCACCATCACAGGGGATGATATGCCCCAGCCCAATGTTACGTATCCGATGGTCAATGCCGTAATGACTGACATGAACCTTAGTGAAATCTCTGGTGCGAATGTCGTCTGGGATGCCAGCGATTTGATGGCTTTGAT
>DIHQ01000127.1:0-7552 GCA_002420235.1 Flavobacteriales bacterium UBA5692 | reverse complement strand
GTATTCAATAGCCCATTCAATTCTGCCTACCAATGCGATTTCTTCTTGCCAACAGGGCTTCCCGATCTTGGTGCGGACTTGGGCATCCCAATTGACGGATTTAATAACTTCTACCAAACGCAAGGCGATGCATATGCCATTGCAGGAATTGGCTTAAGCGCCATGGGATTCGATTTGCCAGTTACTTACGATGACATCGATGAAATCCTTCCCTTACCTATGGCGTATGGTGAAACCATGAGCAGCACGGCCACTTTCGAATTGGATTTAACAGGCATCTTCACTTATGCATTAACCCAATCACGCGAGGTCGAAGCAGATGGATGGGGAACCCTCATTCTTCCCACGGGTTCGTATGATGTTCTTCGAACACGGACGGAATTGACAGCAACTGATGACGTGCTTATTGCCCAAATCGGGGAACCGTTCACCATCGACCGCGAACAAGTCACCTTCCAATGGTGGGGTGCAGGAATGGGGTTTCCACTTCTCGAAATCACTGAAGTTTTCGGTCTACCACTGACTGTAACGTTTCAAGACTTGGGCGAATCGAACAATGTGGCCGATTGTTCTCTTTCCGGTGGATTCAGACCGTTCCCGAACCCTGTTCAACGTGGCCAAAAAATACAGTGGACGACGCCGACACAATGGTCGCTCACGGACGGTTCAGGCCGGACGCTGGCCTCAAGTCAATCCAATACTATGACTATACCAATCGATATTGGCTCAGGGCTCTACATCTTGAGGACTGATGAAGGCAAAATTGCCCGCATTCTAGTTCAGTAATTCAAATTAAGCCTTCTGATTCAAAGGCATCGATTTCCTTTCCAATCTGGGAATCGTACCATTGATCAAGCACCCAGCCTTTTGCGACTTGGGGGTTGCGAAAAACGCGAAATCGAACCGTTGGCTTGAACAATGCCCACCGAATCCTGTCGCGCAGCACCTGAATGGATGAAGGCACAACAACCGCACGGGCCGGAATATCCATCATGGCTTCTTCAGATCCGAGCCATGCTAAAGCTTCTTGCTCAACAAGTGCAGCATTCCGAGGTATAAGCACCAGAACAGGTCCCACCCCGCCTTCAATTAATTGCCGGCGGGCTGCCTCAACGCGTTTCATTTGATTCACATCGAGCACGGCCGCATCAGCAAATCGAATGGTGTACAAGCCCATCGATAGTTCGATTCGAGCGTCGTGGATTTGGGTGGATAGTGTATGTTCCATCAATCGCAGTAGAAATCAGAAAAAGGATTGGGAGTGCAAAAGTTTAGAGGGGCATACACGCTATCCTCTTTCAAATGTGCGATTGAGGCTGTGGTGTATCCAATACCATAAACTCCCTGGGTTGCCCGCGCCGCAAACAGACCAATTCCGCCATTGATGTTCGTGTACTCTGGTCGTTCCTGGATGACACCGGAGACCGGGGCATTGACTTCCAAATACGTGGAAAGTTCATCATTGGCAACAGTCAAAACGAAATCTAAAGCTCGTGCGATTTGTACCTCCTCATCCCATGTGCCTAGAACCCTAGTTATGTATGGACTAACTTCTAATTGTGTTGCTAGAGTCGTGAAGAATCGTTGTCCGCTTACTTCTTTTTGAAGGGGTTCGCCACCTCCATCATCTTCCGTGCTTTTTGAACCTAGATTCCACTCGACAATGCGCTCACGCTCTTCAAGCAAATCAGTATGCTCAAGATCATTCCAAATGCGCTCTACCACGTGTATCAATACTGCGATATCATAGCGGCTTGCTCCGGCCGTCGAGGACCACTTGAATGTAATGTCAGGGTAAGTCGTCGTAAACCCGGGGCTTGCGAATCCAAGTTTGAAAGAATTTACGCCAGGGGGTGGTTGGGTGATGTTACCGATTTGCTCGGCAATCATGTTCGTCGTCGAGCTCACTTCTTCAGTCTCTGAGGCAATACCTATGGTCAGATCGTATTCGGCGTCGGTATTTAAACCATCCTGCGGAACAAAGTACCACATCTGATGCTCTGGGGCATAAAAGATTCCGTCATCAGACTTATTTTCAATAACTGTATCAATCAGAGCCCACTCAGTTTCCATGACACTGCCTACTCGCTCATTTATCCTCACAGTTAACTCATCAGCGGGATACTCACTACTGTCGGCAATCAAAGCCGCATCGAATTGGTTACCGTCACCGAGCCAGGTCCGATTGATGCGCACCCATTGCGTGTCTTGTGCGGCATCCAATAAACTGAATACCACCGGTGTGCGATTGTAAGGTGCATTCAATTCAACATCCGTAGAACAACCCAACGAAACAGTCGTGCATACAACTGCTGTCCAAGCCCAAAATTTTACACGGTTCATTAGAAAATTCTCACGGTTGGTCACGAAGATAAGGCCAATAAAAAGTTCATCGTATCAACGCCGTCTGCATAGTCCCAAGGATTTGGTTTTTGGGACTGTCCGAAAGGCACGGTGGGGACCATGGATATATTTAACAGATCTGGATCCTCTATGGCTATGCACTGCAACTCATTAGCAGCTGACTCGAGTTCCAAACGCATCAAATCTACTTCATCGTACCAGCTGTAATAGAGAGTTCCGACCGGGCTTACCCACCCTGCGTCCTCCTTCATAAGAAGGAATCCATTTTCGACTAAGTCTTCTCGATTTAATAACCACACCGCCTTGTGATAATCATAATTGTTAGCATACTTACTATTATCAGCGATGTACCCCCAGCCGACCCAAGCTGCGAACAAACGATTCAAATCAAAGCCACGTGGTAGCATTATTTTAGTAACGCTTCTGCAGCCCAAACCATAATATTTGAAGACATCCGCTCCTAAAGACTGCAATTGCAGTAACGTTTCCGAACCGCTCAACACAGCGACACTCGTTCGCTGGCTGCGCAGCACCCTTGGTAAATCACGGAAGTAATACTCAAAATAGCGGTTCGTGTTAGCGCTTCCCGTGGCAATAACGGCATCTACATCTTCTAGTTTTCCTTCAACAAAGTGAATTCGGGCTGCAACGTCTTCTTCACAAAATGAGTCGAGGGCATTGATGGCCGCCGGAATTAGAACCTTATCGTCTGAACTGCATTTCACTACGGCATGATGGCCACAGAGCAGCACACACAAAACGTCGTGCCAACCAACCATTGGGAGATTACCAGCGAGGACCAGAGCAATCCGTCGAGGTGAATGTTTGCTGTTGAGACTTGGATAATTAGCCAGCCAAGTTTCTAAAACCTCCACCTTGAGCATTTCACCATTTGCATGCATGGCATCTTTGACAAATTCATGCGTAAACCAACGGTTTCGCGCCTCAGCCATACTCAGTAACACCTTATCCTTTGGGCCCTCGTTCTCCACTTCTCCGAGGAACCATTTGCCCAGTTGAACAAGGGCAGAAAGGAATGTGTTCGTCATATTGGTGCGTATCTTAGCATCAAATTTAACTCTGGAAATCAAGAACATACACCGGCATGGCCATCATGATTACCGACAATTGTATCAACTGCGGTGCATGTGAACCTGAATGTCCTAACAAGGCCATTTACGAAGGTGGAGCCGGCTGGCAGTTCTCAGATGGAACAGGGTTCAGAGGAGACGGCGAACACCCAACAGAGGGCATGGTCAACTCCGACCTCGAAAACGACTCGCGTAACATGGACGTTTACTATATCGCACACGAAAAGTGTACTGAGTGTGTAGGATTCCATGACGAACCCCAATGCGCTGCTGTATGCCCGGTAGACTGTTGTGTGGACGATCCAGATCACATAGAATCTGAGGATTTGCTTTTAGCGAAGAAAGCATTCATGCACCTCTAAATACAATTAAGCATGGAATCCCTGCGTTTGTCTTCAGTGCAGCTAATCGGCCCATTGAAACGTTATGTGACGCAAGTCATTCTATTGCTGGCAGTGCTTCTAGGCGCATTATCCTCATCAACTGCACAAAGCGAGTTGACGTCGTTTATTGACCTCTACACTCAAATCCAAGAAAGCTCTGACGATACCGAACGTTTGACACTCAGCGAGCAAATTTCTTCTGTAATGGTTTCCCATTGGAGCGAAAATCAGTTAGAAGAAGATGCGCACGATGTGTTGGGCAGTGCTATGGGGTTTGCTCAAGCGGGAAGTGGAAAAGAACGCCTCACCATAGTGTCATGGAATGTGGAATTGAAAAACCAGACCCACGCATACGGTGCAGTTGTAGTTTTCAATGGAAAAAAAGGAATACAACAAGCGCAATCGCTCCGATTTAAGCGACCTACAGCCTTGCGCTCAACGCTAGATGACCAATCCCGATACACGTCCAAGGAATGGCCGGGTGCCATATACTATGAAGTATTATTGCGGCACCTAGGTAACCGCCCTGTTTACACTCTTCTCGGTTGGGATGGTGCCGATAACATCAAAACGCGAAAAGTGGTCGAGACCTTGACCATCAGCGGTAACAAACTCAAATTTGGTGTGCCCATCATTTCCGCCGGTCTCGGCTCAACAAAGCGTTACATCTTGGAGTATTCTGACCAAGTCTCTGCCATCCTTCAGTGGCGTGAAGATCTCGATATGATCATAATGGACCATCTAAGTCCTCCAAACCCAGATCTCGCAGGACAAACTTCCTTCTACGGACCTGATATGTCTTATGACGGATTCATCTGGAAAAAGAATCGTTGGGTTCTTGAAGAGGATGTCGATGTACGTGACCCCGATCTACGCACCCCTTGGAATAATCCTAAACGCCTGCAGCGGCGTTACCGCAATTAAGCAACAGTTGCACTCACGGCGTATCTTGGTATTATGAAATGCATTGCAAAATCTACAGTAGTTACCACGCTTTTGATTGCACTCGTGTATGCGAACGCCACTAGTCAAAGCAATGTGCCAGAATTCTCCGAAAGCCAACTTATGGCAAAAGACTCCACTGCGTTGGATACTTTTTACTTGCAAGATTCAGTACCTGGAGACTCCTCCCGCCAGGCAAAAATGGCCATTCAGGCTGAACTGGCTCGCGAAGTCGCCGCTTTGTCACGAACAAACCTAGGTGCCGAGCGATTCACTTGGACCCACGTTTACCAATTCGAGCTTTTCCGTGCAGGAAAGCTCCAAAAGCAGATGTTCTGGAACAATCCAAAAAAAGAGACTAACCCACATCTATGGCAAGTGGTGAGCCAATCCTCGGACGACGTATTCTTCCTCGATCCCGAGTCAGGACGTGCAGCAACACTTGACCTCAACTCGCTGGAAGGCAATTTCATTCCTGCCAACATAGCCGCAAAGGCAGGTATGACCGGTAACCAATCCCAAATCCTCTCTAAAAAGTCCGGCGATTGGATGTTAACCGAAACCACCGATTCCACTGAAGTTTGGACCACGTTTGATGAGAGCAGCCGCCTGGAACTCACGTTGCGAGCAAAGAAGGATTCAGACCAAGCACGCGCAATATTCGAGTGGATGAAGTTGCAGCCCCTGGAGAGCATAGACCTCCCTTATATCGCAAAGAAATATCCCATCCAGTCCCTCGAACGCTTTGACAAGAATGGGTCAGCGTTCCGATTTGAGTTAACTGGTTGGTCGGAGTTGAATGAACCTCTTCAGGTGGATGCGAGTGAACTTTCAATAAAGGATCCAGAGCGTGACTTGCGAACAATTGCCAAAGAGTGGGCTGATGAACAAAAGTCCAAGTCAGGCCAGGAATAATGGAGCGACTAATCCCGGAAAGTAGCCTCTCCTATCCACACCTCAGTTGCACCGTTACCGTACCGTCGGGGATCCGCTGATCGGCAGTAACAGTTCGGATAATATTGTTCTACGCGGGACCAGATTTGGTGCCGTAATACACCTTGTCCGATGCCATGGATGAAAATTATTTTTTTGGTCCTTTGACGAATACCAATCTGTAGCATACGCTCAAAATGCGCAATTTGAAGTTCGAGCATCACGCCCGGGCTAAGACCAACCTTGGAGTCGACAATGGCATGCAAGTGAAGGTCCACTTCCTCCGCAACCGCACCTTTAGGTCGGGCCTTTGCTTCTTTATACTTTGATTTGAAGTCCTCTTCGAACTTGCGTTGGTGAGCGGGAGTTACCTCCTGCTGCAAGATTTCGAGCACCGAAGGAACCACACGCTCATAAGCTCGTTCAATATCCGCCGGAGAAATTATGGGAATTAAATCTTTTGGAAAGTGGGGGTATTCAAATCCGTTGTTATCCTCAACGAGGATTTGACCATCCTCCTGCACCGCTGTTACTTTACCTTCCCCTACTTCATTTAGGAAACGTACTTTGTCGCCTATTTTGAATGCATTCGCTCCCATGTGACCGAAATTAGCTATTATGATTGTCCAAATTTCCTTGAAATTCAAATACCAGACACACCCGCTAAGGGCAATTCTGGCAGCATTTGTTCTTTTCGCATTCGCACCAGCGAAAGGCCAAGCATTATTGAAAATCTCCAAAAGCCAAATAAACCGTATCGACGCGGCCATGGAAGAAGCCCTAATCACGTTGAACCTTCCCTCCCTATCGGTGGCGATAGTTCACGAGGGCGAATTGATTTGGTCCCAATCCCACGGCAAACTCGATGCAAGTGCCGGGCAAGAGGCAAATCCTGAATCCATGTATGCCGTTGCCTCGAATACGAAGGCTTTTACAAGTGCCGCTTTGGCACAACTTGTTGATGCCGGTAAAATAAAATGGAACGACCGGGTACAGGACTATTTACCTGATTTTGAACTTTATGACCCCTACGTGACTTCCGAATTGCGCATCGCAGACCTGCTCTGCCACCGCAGTGGGTTAGAAACATTTTCAGGTGACTTGTTGTGGTATGGTTCCACCTGGAGCGCCGACGAAGTACTTCAACGAGCCCGCTACCTGCAACCTACTAGCCCATTTCGCACCCAATTCGGCTACCAAAACATATTATTCATCGCCGCGGGTAAAGTCATCGAAACTGTCACGGGAGAAGCATGGGCCAGGACAGTTCGAGATTCCCTGCTTATTCCATTGCGAATGGAGCGCTCAGCGCTGTCAACCACCGACATTCAGAACCTAGGTAATGTCGCCCTCCCACACAATGAATTAGACGATGGTGAGCTGACCTCAATCGATTGGGTCAATTGGGATAACATGGCACCAGCCGGCGCCTTAATCACGAGTGTAAATGAAATGGCAAAGTGGATGATAGCCCAACTTGATAGCGGAAGAGTCGGGGATACGAGGCTCTGGTCTAAAAATCAAACCAACACAATGTGGACCATGCACACGCCCATTCCAATTTCCAGCTTCTATTCCAGCCAACTGCCTTCCATGCATTTTCGCGGATACGGCCTCGGTTGGGAACTAGGAACCCTACACGGACGAAAAACCATTGGCCATTCAGGAGGATACGACGGTATGATTTCACGACAAATGCTTGTTCCTGAAGAGAAACTAGGGATTTTCATTGCGACAAATACAAACAGTTCTGTGCCGTGGGCACTGGGGTTCGATGCCCTTGATATTTTACTCAACAATGAAAAAAGTACTCCTTTACTGGATTTTTTGAGAGAGGGG
>DIHQ01000033.1:11771-13841 GCA_002420235.1 Flavobacteriales bacterium UBA5692 | reverse complement strand
ATCGGAAGAACGTGTCCATTTGTGGTATGCGCTTGGTGAGCAGCTGGGGCTTGCTTTTCAAATGCAAGATGATCTTCTGGACACATTTGGGGACAATGAAGTTGGCAAACAGATTGGCGGAGACATATTGTCCGATAAAAAAACGTTTTTGCGTTTGTATACGCATGAAAACGGGGGCGAAACTGCCCGGGAAACCTTGGCAAAATGGGACGGCCAACGAGACGATCCCCATGCGAAAATCCGGGCAATAAGAGAGGTCATGTCAGCTAGTGGTGCAGCAGACGCCGCACGCCAACTTATGAGCTCTCAAGTTTCGCAGGCAATGGTAAGTGTTGAAGCCCTCGGCTTGGAGGGCAGCCACCTCGAGTGGTTCCAGTTTCTTGGGGGTATGGTGACCCGGCGAACGTCGTGAGTATGGGACACGGAATAGCTCTAACCCATAGTTAGGGCAACCACAGCTTCCGTAAAGGGAATTCGATTCAATACTTGTCTAGGTGTGACAATTGAAATTGTCTTAGGCTTATTATGATGACACCAAGCACGTATCCAAAATTTGGATTTCAATGTACATGCCATTTGAAACCTAATTAACATGGGCGTTTGTGACCAATTCTCTCGTGCTTGTGTTTTGGAGAATGAAATTGCTCGGGATCGCTAGTACTGCTGACTCCATAATTTATGGGGTGTTCAGCTTCCTGCTTTATTCCTTCTCCTTCTAGTAGGCTCGGTGTATCTTTGTTGAATACACTCCAAGTCCGAATGGACCCTTTAGATTTCATCAATCAAGCTGATCCGCAAGCGATTGAATCTCTGTATCAGCAGTACCGTTCAAATCCGGATTCCGTTGATTCGAGTTGGCAGCTTTTTTTTAAAGGTTTTGACCTAGCGACCGATTCCTACGACGCCGATTCGGCATCTCCTAAGACTCTTAAGGAATTTCAAGTTATTAATTTGATTCATGCTTACCGCGTCAGGGGTCATTTCTTTACGAAAACCAATCCGGTCCGTGCGCGTCGCGTGTACCGACCAGATTTAAGATTGGAAAACTTCGGTTTGTCCTCAGCCGATCTCGACTCCGTATTTCAGGCGGGAACTGAGGTTGGCATTGGGCCATCTACGTTGAGTGAGATTATTGATCACTTGGAATTGACTTATTGCCATGCCATTGGCATTGAATATATGTCTATTCAACATGTTGAACGCCAGGCTTGGGTGCGGGAGCACATTGAGCTCGCAAATCGTCCACGCATTGGGGTAGAAGATCGGGTTCAAATTTTAAAAAAACTTGCGCAGGCCACCCTATTTGAGGAGTTTTTGCAAAAAAAGTTTGTCGGTCAAAAGCGATTCTCGCTCGAAGGTGGTGAAACTTTGATTGCGGCACTGGACGCCTTGATCGAAGAGGGCACAAAACAAGGAGTGAAGGAAGTATTCATCGGTATGGCGCACCGTGGCCGTCTATCGACGTTGGCGCATATTTTAGGTAAGCCGTACGAAGAGATATTTTGTGAATTCGAAGGAAAGGCCTACGATGAAGAAGGGCAGTTCGATGGCGATGTCAAATACCACCTTGGGTACTCCCGGACCTTAGAGGCTGACACGGGAGAGGAAGTGACCATTTCACTCGCACCCAACCCTTCGCACCTTGAAGCGGTTGGCCCCGTCGTTCAGGGCCTGTCGCGGGCGCGAATTGACGCTTTGGGCGGAGAAGAGTTGGCGGTTCTCCCAATATTAATTCATGGAGATGCTGCCATTTCCGGTCAGGGTGTTGTTTATGAGGTGGCGCAAATGGCTCAACTTGATGGGTACCGAACTGGCGGTACTGTTCACATAGTGGTCAATAACCAAGTAGGCTTCACCACGAATTACTTGGACGGCCGGAGTTCTATTTATTGTACGGATGTAGGCAAGGTGACCCAGTCGCTTGTCTTTCATGTCAATGCCGATGAGGCGGAGGCTGTAGTGCAAGTCATGCGCATTGCTCTAGCGTACCGCCAGCGCTGGAACCAGGATGTGTATATCGATTTGCTCGGTTATCGAAAATACGGGCACAACGAAGGTGACGAACCGATG
>DIHQ01000033.1:10976-11468 GCA_002420235.1 Flavobacteriales bacterium UBA5692 | reverse complement strand
CGAAGGTGACGAACCGATGTTTACGCAGCCACAATTGTACAAGGCCATTGCAAAGCATGATAATCCTTTCAATTTATACGCAGACCGACTAGTAGCCGACGGCAGTATGATACAGAAGGAGGTCGAGCGCGTGCGTGATGATTTGCAGTCTCAAATGGAGGAGGCTTTCGCAAAGTCTCGAAAGCGCGAGATGGCGAGTGTTGTGAATTTCTTAGGTGACCTTTGGGAATCATATGGTTCTGCTGATGAGAAAGCCCTCATGAGCAACCCCAAGACGGCCATTGCTGAAAAGAAGTTGAAATCGCTGGCTGTGGCCATGTCGACCCTGCCTGAAGGCAAGAAATTCTACCGCAAGGTTCAGCGCCTCATGCGTGACCGGTTGAAGATGATTGAGGAGAATCGATTGGATTGGGCTTTGGGTGAATTGCTTGCATATGCTACTTTACTGGTGGAGGGCCACCCTGTGCGTATCAGCGGCCAAGATGTCGAACG
>DIHQ01000033.1:10448-10650 GCA_002420235.1 Flavobacteriales bacterium UBA5692 | reverse complement strand
GGCACCTTTTCTCATCGCCATGCTGTCCTGAAGACGGAGGACAGCGAGGAGGAGGTGATTCCTCTGAACCTACTGGATAAGAGCCAAGCCAAATTGACCATTTTTAATTCGCTATTGAGCGAATACGCCGTTTCTGGTTTTGACTATGGTTACGCCTTTGCAATGCCCAATGGATTGATTATTTGGGAAGCGCAGTTTGGTG
>DIHQ01000033.1:0-10148 GCA_002420235.1 Flavobacteriales bacterium UBA5692 | reverse complement strand
TTGGGAAGCGCAGTTTGGTGATTTCAATAACGGTGCTCAAATCCTGTTCGACCAATTTTTGAGTGCAGCGGAGGACAAATGGCGAACCATGAATGGCATTACACTTCTTTTGCCACACGGTTATGAAGGTATGGGTTCGGAGCATAGCTCAGGTCGCATGGAGCGATTTTTACAGCTTGGGAGTGGCGATAACTTTTTTGTTTGCAATGTCACCGAGCCTGCGAACTATTTTCACCTTCTGCGCCGCCAAGTAAAATTCAAATTCCGCAAGCCTTTGGTAGTTTTTACACCGAAAAAATTATTGCGTTACCCGAAGGCGGTCTCCAGATTATCCGACATGGCGAAAGGTGGATTTCAGAAGGTGCTGGATGATCCTCGGATGACTACCGCATCGGCGCGCGAATTGGTGGACGTTGTAGTCATGTGCTCTGGCAAAATCTATTACGACTTAATCGAACGACTAGAGGTGCAATCCGCTCCGAACATCGCTTTTGTCCGGGTTGAGCAGTTACATCCGCTTCCTCAATCAGAATTGGATGCAGTAATCCAGCGATACAGCGGGGATCTAAATTGCATTTGGGTTCAAGAGGAACCCCAAAATATGGGAGCTTGGTCGTTCATGCTGCAGCACTATACATCGGTTGCCTTAAGTGTGATTTCCAGAAGTTTGAGCGCAAGCCCTGCGTCAGGAAGTTCAACGCTTCATGCCAAGCGTCAGAGGGCCATCATTGATGAGGTTTTTTCGTATGCCAACGGTTAAGAAAAGGTGCAATTACAATCACATTCCCGTCTACTTCCGTTGTTAATTGCATCCTAACGTTTATGCTAATACACGACTAACCATGTCCCAACTTGAAATGAAAGTCCCGAGTCCGGGAGAGTCTATCAGCGAAGTGGAAATTGCCACGTGGCTTGTCGCAGACGGCGACTACGTAGAGAAGGACCAGGCAATTGCCGAGGTTGATTCTGATAAGGCTACGCTTGAGTTGCCCGCGGAAGCCGCTGGTATTATCACCTTGAAGGCCGAAGAGGGGGACACGATCGAAGTGGGCGCGGTTTGCTGCTTGATTGACACTTCTGCGAAGTCTCCTGCTAAGAAAGAGGAGCCTAAATCCAGTGTTAAAGTGGAACAACCACCAGCCCCAGCTCCAGTCTCAGCAGCGGCTACAGTCCCAGTCCCATCTCCTAAGCCGAAGCACGCGATTGGACATCCATCGCCAGCTGCCAAGAAGATATTAGCGGAGAAAGGAGTTTCAGCTGCTCAGATTCAGGGCACGGGACGGGATGGACGTATTTTGAAGCAGGATGTGTTAACGGCGCTGTCCTCAGGATTTGATAGTTCATCTGCGGTGCAATGGGGAGGATCACGTGAGGTGCGCCGGGAGAAAATGTCAATGCTGCGCCGCAAGGTGGCAGAGCGCCTGGTGGGCGTGAAGAACGAGACGGCCATGCTCACCACTTTCAATGAGGTAGACATGAAGCGGGTGATGGATTTACGAGCGAAATACAAGGATTCATTCCGTGAAGTGCACGGTGTTGGCCTCGGCTTTATGAGTTTTTTCACCAAGGCAGTCACCCATGCCATTGCTCAATTTCCTGCTATGAATGGTGCGATTGACGGCAAGGAAATAATTCTGCCCGAATACGCTGATATTGGTGTCGCCGTCAGTTCGCCGAAGGGTCTAATGGTTCCGGTCGTACGCAATGCGGAGACTATGAGTTTGGCGCAGATTGAAGCGGAGATCAAACGGTTAGCCATCCGAGCGAGGGACGGTGAGTTGGGTATCGATGAAATGCAAGGCGGAACCTTTACTATCACCAACGGCGGAGTCTTTGGATCCATGCTTTCAACGCCGATTATTAATCCGCCGCAAAGTGCAATATTGGGTATGCACAACATCGTGGAACGTCCCGTGGCCGTTAATGGAAAAGTCGAAATAAGACCTGTTATGTATCTAGCGATAAGTTATGACCACCGCATTATCGATGGGAAGGAAAGTGTAGGTTTCTTGTATGCAATCAAAGAAATGATTGAACAGCCTGAGCGGTTGCTTTTTAATGGGAAAAGCCCTGAAGAAGTTCTGCTCGGCTTGTAGCCAAAAACCCCCAGCGTAGTCTTTGGGTATTCTGGATTGGAATGATTTTTTCGAGGGGTTTTTGCAAAAACGAAACCCATATGGAAGAGAGGACAGTTCGTGGCGGTAGCCAAGACCTGACATTCAAGAATGTACACCGAAAACCCCACCAATTAATTTGCTGGTTCAAGCTGTTCCACGCATAAATTGTTTAACGTAAAACAGAAAAGCGCTCGGCATCTAAACGCAAAAGAATAAAAATGAGCAGAGTGAAGCCAATCAATGACGAGCCCCCGGCGCTGATAAAGGGCAAGGGTATACCAATCACAGGGGCGAGTCCTAGTACCATTCCCACATTAATGGCATAATGCATGAATAGAATACTCGCCACTGCGTAAGCATAAATCCTTGTAAAATCACTGCGTTGTCGTTCCGCAAGTGAAAGGATGCGCAAGAGCAGTAGCGTGAATATGAATAAAGTTACCGAAGTACCCATTAACCCCCATTCTTCCCCAATGGTGCAAAAGATGAAATCAGTTTCTTGCTCTGGTACGAAGCCATATGCCGTCATGGGACCTTTCAGAAATCCTTTCCCGGTTATGCCACCCGAACTTATCGCGGCTTTGGCATGACGGATATTGTAATCGGCATCAGGATTTCCCACATCTATACCGAAAAGCACGTGAATGCGGTCTTTTTGGTGTGGCCGGAGCACCTCCTCCAGACCGAATTGCAGTCCGACCGATAGGATTATGGCAGCTGCAAAACTTAACAAAATAGATCGTCGGGTTTGTTTTCGTCGACGTGGCACGGACCACTGAGGAACCGTTGCCCACAAAAAGCCACAAATGCAAACGAGAATCATCCACAGAATCCATACTCCCGCGGCTTCACCTGCTCCGGGGTAGTGAAAAGTACTCGCCCCACTCAAAATGGTTGCGATGGTCACGAGCAAAGCGCAGAGAACAGCAATCAAAACGTTACCGGAAAGTCCTTCACGGTAGAAGACTAAGATTAGTCCGGTGAACACCAAAACAGTCCCGGCATCTGGCTGGAGTAGGATTAATATGGCAGGTAGGGAGACTATGGCCACCGCTTTGAATAGTGACCCTATTTGGTTGAATCGATCTTGGCTCCTGCTAAGCATCCAAGCCAACATCAATGAAGTTCCGGTTTTTGCAAATTCCGAGGGTTGAATACCTAAGCTGCCGAATGAGAACCAGGATTTGGCACCTCCGATGCGTTTGCCTATTCCCAATACCGCGATCAATAGCGTGATATTTACGACGTAGTGAATGACGGAAGTGCGGATGAAAAATTCCCCTTCAATAACTAAGAGGAGAAAGGCTAATATCAGACATACGCCCACCCATAGAAACTGCTTTCCAAGTTTCTCATTGAAGTCCAACCACTCGACAGGGTTTGCCCCCGCCGTGGCACTGGCCACGTTGAATAACCCAATTACCATCAAGGCAACAACCAACCCTGTCGTGAGCCAATCAATGCGTTTCGATATGGGTGCTGTTCTCCTCACAATGCTTTGTCTGGAAAGGGGTAGGTCGCTTCAATGATACGTTGCTCCTTTGCGCTCTGGGTTACCTCTCGATGTAGATATTTTTCAATCATTAGGCTGGCTATGGGTGCCGCCCAATCACCGCCAGCTCCGGCATTTTCCATATAAACGCTGAGCGCAATTTTAGGATTTTCTGCTGGTGCAAAGGCGATGAAAACCGAGTGGTTACCTTGGGGGTTTTGGACGGTGCCAGTTTTGCCGCACACCTCTATACCGGGCGTGGCCGCTCTGGTCCCGGTTCCGTCAGTGGTATTTATCACCATTGACATCGCACGAATTACCGCATCATAGTGCCGGGAACTGATTTCGGTTTCGATACGTTGAATGCCTGCGCTGCCGCGAACCGCATGGGGCGTGACGTAATACCCTTTATTGGCCAAGATCGCTGCAAGGTTTGCCATGTGCATGGGGGTGGTGAGTAATTCCCCTTCACCTATCGAAATGGAGTAGATGGTTGAGTATGCCCATCGCTTACGTCCATACATTCGATCGTAATCTGCTGTGTCGGGCACGGAGCCAGAACGCAAGGCCGGGAAGTGCCCGCCAAGGTCAGTTCCCAAACCAAACTTTCGCACTGATTTTGACCAATTTCCCAAGTTTTGGTGTGCATCACTGAAAATGCTTCTGGTCGACCCATCCTGTATCATGCGTTTCATGACCTCGTGAAAATAAGGATTGCAGGAGTGAACTATAGCTTCCTCAAAGTTGTCGAACTGGTGTAGACCGTGGCAACCGATAATGCTTCGGTCGCATGCAATGCGCTGAGACGGGCGGAGCACTCCCCGATCCATGGCAATGAGTCCTTGGACCATTTTGAAGATGCTACCCGGTCTATATGTCGCTCGCAGTGTTCGGTTGAATAAGGGTTTGTCAGGGTGGTTGATGAGGCTATCGTAATTTGAACCTCGGTCCCGGCCGGTGAGTAAGTCGGTTCCGTAGTTCGGGGCGCTCACCATGGCGAGGACCTCACCAGTGGTTGGCTCAATGGCAACGATGGCTCCCCGCTTGTTGGTCATTATACGTTCCCCATATGCTTGCAAATCAAGGTCTAGGGTCAATTGGATGTCTATTCCTGGCTCAGGAAGGGTGTCGAGCATGCCCGAACGCGCCGGTTCCCGGTAATCGTTTCGGATGTCGACAATATGATGTCGAGTACCCTGTTTCCCTCGAAGTGTAGCCTCCCACTGCAGTTCTAACCCAGACTTTCCTTTGTAGTCACCTAGGCGGTACCCGAGGTTGGATTCCAAATCATTTTGGTCTACTTCTCTAAATTCGCCAACGAGGTGACTCGCATGTCCTAATGGGTTTGTTCGGATTGACCGCCGCCGCACCTCTACGCCTGGAAAGCGCCATATCTCGCCTGAAATGCGAGCGTATGTTTCCGTGATAAGTTGCTTTTGAATACGAGACGGCCGGTAAGTCGCATAATTTTCGGCACGCTTGAAGGCGCGGATAAGGCTTTCGGGCGTCATCTCGATTAAGTCAGCCAAGGCTAGGGTATCGAGACCTCCCGCGGTTTTGCATTTCCGAGGAGTAAACCAAACGTCATACCCGGCTTTGTTGTTGACTATAATTTCTCCATGACGGTCGCGGATCAGGCCGCGAGCCGATTCTAGGGTTTCCGTTTCCTCCGTTAGCCGAGATGCATAGGCTTTCCATTGAGGTGCAAACACCTGCATTTGAACTAGTCGTCCTTGGTATATGAAGGTGATGAGGAGAAAAATCGCTCCAATGATCCATTGGCGTTCGCGCAGTTTCATCGGGTGTTTGGATTGCGACGTGTAAGCAATAGGATGACCAAGAATGCTCCAGTGGACAAAAGAGAGGATGCCAATGCTTTGCCAATAGCCTGAGGAATTAAATCGTACCGGCCTGCTTCCAGTCCAAACATCCAAAGGTGATGGATGCTCAACAAGAGCAAACACCTAATGGTAAACCATTGGGCTCCCATAGAAGAAACGGTTGGCTGGTCTGTGACTTCGTAGCCCTCTCTGGGGGCGAGCAAACGGTTAATCGCAGGCATCAACAGCGCCATGAAGACGCAGCTCGACATGAACAAGCCCCCTTCATAGTTGGCTGCGTCAACCACGCTGCCAAATGCAGCTGCAATCAACAGTAGCATGATCGGCGGAGATTGAAGGGGCATGAGAAGCAATCCAAGCAGGTGCAGCCCAAAAAACCACCAGCCCGATGCAAACGTTGCGTATTGAAAGAATAGTACGTGCAGCATCAATGGAACCAGCACCCTTACATATGAGAGTAATCGTTTATTCATGGCGCATTATGGCCTCTTCTATTTGAGAGGGTGTCAATTTCTGCCTGCCCTTGAATGGCTGTAATTTGAACATAACGAATGGCTCTGAAGTCGACGGCAAGGCTAATAGGAACGTTTAAAAATTGACCATCAAAAAGAGGGGCTTCGTTTGCGACGCTGCCTACCAGTAATCCTGGTGAAAAGTATCCCTGAAAGCCGGAGGACAGAATGGAATCGCCTGGACTGATTAGTGTGCTTCTAGGCACATCGTAAATCATGGCTCGGCTCACATCACCCCCTTCCCAAACCAATCGTGCCACAGGACCCGTTGCTCCAATTCGAACGCTCCACTCAATGGATGAATTGATTAATGGCAAGGCCAAAGCGTAGTTTTCTGATGCTTCAATTACACGTCCTACGATGCGGTTGGCTTGCAAAATACCTTGTCCGGTTCTTACACCGTGTTTTGTTCCTTTATTGAGGATAATTTGATTGGATGTGCTTTTCCAAGTACATCGAATTACTTCAGCGCCTTGATAAGCGCTTTGTATGGCGTCACCTCTGGCGCTGTGGAGATCGGCCCGGAGAACGGCATTCTCAGCTAACAGCTCCCGGTTTAGATCGTCCAGGTCAGATAGTCTCTGCCATTGGCTTAAGCGTTGGTTCCACTCCCCTTGCCACTCCAATGAAAGTTGCACCCATCTGCCTCGAGGATAGCCGTGGCTTCCGATAAACCATGTTAGTGCAATGCCTTGGAGAATCACGAAGACCACAGCGATGTGGTATCGAACGAGGAGGTTCCAGAGGTTTCGCATCCGCTACCCTCTGGATTTAGTTGCGCATCAGGAAAGTGAAGCGATCAATATTTTTGAGGGCAATCGCCGTGCCTTTTGCAACGGCATGCAAAGGGTCATCGGCGACGTGCACGGGCAGCTTAGTTTTGGCGGAGATGCGCTTATCCAATCCGCGCAGCAAGGCGCCCCCTCCAGCAAGGTATATTCCTGTTTTGTAAATGTCTGCCGAAAGCTCAGGGGGCGTTTGTTCCAAAGCACTATGAATCGCTTCTTCGATTTTGGAAATGCTCTTGTCTAATGCCTGGACGATTTCCACATATGAGACGAGGATTTCTTTTGGGATACCTGTCATAAGGTCGCGTCCACGAACCGGATAGTCTTCCGGGGGATTATCCAGATCGGCCGTCGCAGCACCCACTTCAATTTTGATTTGTTCAGCTGTGCGCTCGCCGATTAAAATATTGTGCTGGCGGCGCATGTATTCTTCGATGTCGGATGTGAACTCGTCACCGGCGACGCGGATATTTTTGTCTGTGACAATGCCACCTAAGGCAATGACTGCAATTTCGGAAGTTCCCCCTCCGATATCGATGATCATATTTCCCATCGGCTCTTCAACATCAATGCCGATTCCAATGGCTGCGGCCATGGGCTCGTGAATAAGATACACATCCTTACCTCCGGCATGTTCAGCGCTGTCACCGACGGCTCGTTTTTCCACTTCGGTGATGCCAGACGGTATACAGATTACCATTCTGAGTGAGGGATTGAACCACGACTTCCGGTTGTTGATCATTTTGATCATTCCTTTAATCATCTCTTCCGCAGCCTGGAAGTCTGCAATGACACCATCCTTTAAAGGACGAATCGTCTCGATATTCTTATGGGTCTTACCATGCATTTGTTGTGCCAACCGCCCGATGGCAACGACGCGGTTTGTCCCTCGGTCTTTCGCTACTATGCTGGGTTCATCTACGACTACCTTGTCCTCAAAGTAGATAATGGTGTTGGCAGTGCCGAGATCTATTGCAATCTCCTGCATGAAAAAGTTGAACAAACCCATGGGCTTCAAGTGTGTGGAGAACGGGAGATAGTGAACACTCAAATATAACGAATCAGCCCCTGTAAAACCCATCGAATTTTTCACAAATTCTTCGGATTTTCGAGTCGAAACTTGAGTCCTTCAGGAACAATGTCTAATGACGAAAGTGACGCACTCCTGTCATATACATGGCGAGGCCATGTTCGTTACAGTAGTCGATACTAAGTTGGTCTTTGACCGATCCGCCGGGTTGTACGATTGCTCTGATTCCGGCTTCATCTGCTAATTCTACGCAGTCAGGGAATGGGAAGAATGCGTCCGAGGCCATGACGGCACCATTCAGATCGAACCCGAAGGTCCGGGCCTTTACCACCGCCTGTTTTAAGGCATCCACCCGGCTAGTTTGTCCGGTGCCGCTTCCAAAAAGTTGCTTACCCTTTACAAAAACGATGGTATTGGAGCGGGTGTGCTTGGCAATTTTCATAGCGAAGACGAGGTCTTCTTGCTGGGACGCTTCGGCGGTAGTTTTTGTCACCAAATTCAAGTCTTCAACGCCTTCCATTTTTTTGTCAGGCGATTGCACAAGGTAGCCATTCAATGCGCTTCGAACGGTTATTTCCGGCATGCTACACGGTTTTTGCACGAGCAGAATCCGGTTTTTCTTTTGCTTTAACACCTCAAGGGCGGCTGCATCAAACGCAGGAGCAATGGCCACTTCGAAGAACAATGCATGCATGGCCTCCGCAGTCTGCTTGTCGATTGTACTGTTGCAGATGAGCACCCCACCGAAGGCCGAAACCGGGTCCCCCGCTAGTGCGGCTGTCCACGCGTCCATTACCGTTGAACGCGTGGCGATGCCACAAGCATTGTTGTGCTTCAGAACGGCAAAGGTTGGATTGTCGGACTGAAATTCTTGCATCAGCTGCACAGCAGCGTCCACATCTAGAAGGTTATTGTATGAAAGTTCTTTACCGTTAAGCTTTTCGAAAAGCGCGTCGAGGTCGCCAAAAAACCTGCCTGGTTGGTGAGGGTTTTCACCATAGCGCAAGGGGATAGTATTGTTTTCTGATAAATTCAAATGCTCAATACTATCGCCTCCCTGCATCCATTTGTGAATCTGGGTGTCGTAATGTGAACTAATTCGAAAGGCGTGTAGCGCCATGGCTTGGCGTTCTTCCCATGATGTAACCCCATCGCTGTTTTCGAGTAAGTCCAATAAAGCTTTGTAGTTGTCTTGGCTGGGGACAATTACCACGTCCTCAAAATTTTTAGCCGCTGCACGGATGAGGGAAATCCCACCGATATCGATTTTTTCGATGATTTGTTCATGCGTGCATCCTTTTTCCACAGTGTCCTCGAAAGGGTATAAGTCGACGATGACGAGATCGATGTATGGGAGTCGGTATTCCTTCATATGGGCCTCATCCTCCTGGAGATTACGTCGATTTAAAATGCCGCCGAAAACTTTTGGGTGTAACGTCTTCACGCGCCCTCCGAGAATAGAGGGGTAATCCGTAATCGCTTCGACGGGAATAACCTCTGCACCCATGGTCTCGAGGGCCTTTTGTGTCCCACCAGTGGAGTAAATGGTGATGCCGAGGCGCTGAAGTTGCTGGACAATAGGCTCTAGTCCTTCTTTGTGAAAGACAGAAATAAGAGCGGATTGAATGCGGCGTGGTGCGTTCATATCAAGTGGTTTGGGGACTGCAAGTGAAAGGGATAAAACTACAATTAATCATGGATATATGAGTGCCCTTGGGAGGCAGGAATTAGCTTTGTTCCATGCTTTGGCTCCGCCTGCTTTTTGAAAGTTTTTCCCTCGCGTGGTCTGCAATTGTAACAAATCGGCTTCGGACCTTATTGTCGTTGCTCGGTGTCATGGTCGGCATTTTCATGATCACCGCTGTTTTTGCTGTGGTCGATTCCTTAGAAGACGGTTTGAAGAGCACCTTTAATATCCTCGACGATGAGGTCCTGTTTATTCAAAAGTGGCCCTGGGCATTCGATGACGAATATCCCTGGTGGAAATACATTCAAAGGCGTGAGGTCAGTCTGAGTGATGCCGTCCTTTTGGAAGAGCGGTTGAGCAATGCCAAAAGAGTTGTGTTCCAAGCGAAAACCATGTTGCCCGTCGAGGCCAACAACAGCCGATTAGATTGGGTTGGTATTGTAGCCGTCTCCAAGGGATACGAAGATGTTATTGCATTGGAATTCGCGGCAGGGCGATATTTCACACCAATCGAGATAGGATCGGGACGAGCCGTTGCAATCATTGGCCATGACGTGGCTGTCGAATTAACGGGTAATGCTGCAGCGGTTGGGGAGATTATTGAAATAGAGGGACAGCCACTCGAGGTGGTCGGGGTCTTCGCCAAGCAAGGGGCATCAGCTATAACCGACGGGTTTGACC
>DIHQ01000176.1:7611-30004 GCA_002420235.1 Flavobacteriales bacterium UBA5692 | reverse complement strand
AGCCCACCCAACTCTCCGCATTCGCAGTTTCGCTGAAGTCAGCCTTGTTGATTCGGTCTTGCATGATTCACTGTGGGTGTGGATAGGACCGTGCGATGGGCCAATTCGCTCATTCCGATTTGAATTCCCAGACAGCACCTTCTGCTGCATCGATTTCCCATGTTTGGCAGAGGGGGCTGAGCTATCCAACCTCAACTCCCCCCTAATAACCAACTCCAGTTCCCACGCTGCCCAAACTTGGACAGCACACGCTTCAATCGTGCTGAGTGATGTGGCAGTCATGCCAAGAATTCCCATAGTTTCGAGCTGCTTCCCCCCTGCTTCAAAGGCAGAATTTGAGCGCTTGATCTTTGCAATGCACAACGCAGTATTTGAAACGGATAAATGCCTCGTTCTTGAGGAGGCAAGCGCAGAACTGTGCTTGACTCGCCATCAAATGAGTCAGGCCCTTCGCCTAATTCCCAGTGAAGATCGAAGGCTTGAAATCATGGAACACATTACACGCTTAGACACCAAATGGACAGAACTCGAATTGCATGAAATGTTTCAATTGAACTTCATCTTTGAACAGGCGTTGAAAAGGTTCACAAAGCGTTGAAAAATCGACCGGGATTTGAAGGTTTTACAAACCGTGCAATAGAACTTTGCAATATGAAAATCCACAACTTCTCTGCGGGACCATGCATTTTACCCCCGGAAGTGCTCAACGAAGCAGCTGCAGCCGTCGGTGAATTTAACGGGCTCGGCCTTTCATTGATTGAAATTTCTCACCGAAGTAAAGACTTTGTCGCTGTCATGGAAGAAGCACGTGAACTCACCAAAGAGTTACTTCACTTGCCCGATCGTTTTGATGTATTGTTTCTTCAAGGTGGAGCAAGCCTTGGATTTTACACAGCAGCAATAAATTTATTACCTACTGAAGGCAGAGCCGCGTATGTCGATTCCGGAACTTGGTCAGCAAAGGCCATAAAGGAGGCAGAGCTACTTGGAAAAATTGATGTAGTCGGGTCGTCCAAAGCTTCCAATTACGACCGTATCCCAACATTTAGTGCTCCCCCAAAAGAAACATCTTTCATGCACTACACGTCGAATAACACCATTTTCGGCACCCAATTCGCGAGTACGCCAGATGCAGGCGTTCCGCTAGTAGCAGATATGAGTTCGGACATTTTCTCACGAACATTTGATGCCAATCTTTTTCACCTTTTTTACGCAGGAGCACAGAAAAATATGGGTCCGGCAGGTACTGTTATGTATGCTTTTGACAAAGAGGCTATGAGCCAAACTGGCCGAGCCATACCGTCATACTTAGACCTGACAGTGCATGCTGGTAAGGACAGCATGTTCAATACCCCACCAGTATTTTCGGTATTCGTTACGTTGCTGACCCTGCGCTGGATAAAAGCCAATGGAGGGGTTGCTGTTATGCAGAAGCGCAATGAAGCCAAATCTTCATTGATCTATACTGAAATTGATCGTAATCCGCTGTTTGAAGGCCACGCCCATGTCGACAGTCGCTCGCATATGAATGCTACCTTTCGTTTACTGGATGAAAGTAAAACTGAACGCTTTGACACGATGTGGAAGTCCGCGAAAATTAGTGGATTAAAAGGACACCGCAGCGTAGGTGGCTACCGCGCTTCCATGTACAACGCGCTTCCCCTTGAATCGGTGCAGACATTAGTCGACGTGATGCAAGCCTTGGAACACGAAGGATAGACCTCACTTTAAGAACAACTCACTCCATGAATATTTTGGCCAATGACGGCATCAGCTCGGCTGGGCTTGCCGAACTTGAAAAAGAAGGGCACCGCGTCTGGACGGATTTCGTAGCCGCTGAAGAGCTCGTAGATTTCATCAATTCTGAGCATGTGGACGGACTTCTCGTGCGCAGCGCTACCAAAGTGCGTGAACCGCTCATCGATGCCTGTCCAAATCTGAAGTTTATAATCCGAGGTGGTGTCGGAATGGACAACATCGACGTCGCTTACGCGCGATCAAATGGTGTGCAGGTGAACAACACTCCAGCTGCGAGCTCACAAAGTGTCGCAGAGCTCGTTATGGGCCACCTCTTCACATTAAGCCGTTTTCTACACGACAGTAACCGCCGTATGCCTGTCGAGGGAGGCGAACAATTCAAAACCTTGAAGAAGGCCTATGGTAAGGGACGGGAATTGCGCGGCACTACTTTGGCTATTGTAGGCTTTGGCCGTATCGGCCAATCACTTGCCCAATACGCCTTAGGATGTGGTATGAAGGTGATTGGTGTAGATCAATTCATCGGCAAGTATGAATTGGCATTTGATATCGCAGGGCAACAGGTAAACGTTGACATTCCGATTGTAACGTTGGACGAAGCTTTGGAGGCAGCAGATGCCTTGAGTTTACATATCCCTGCTCCGGCCAATGGCCAAGCCGTAATCGACGCGGCGACAATCGCCAAGATGAAGCCGGGAGCGCTACTGCTTAATGCAGCTCGTGGCGGCGTCGTTGATGAAGACGCCATGCTAGAAGCCCTTGACTCAGGTCAACTTGGCGGTGCTGGTATTGACGTCTTTGTTGGCGAACCGAAGCCCCGATTAGACGTAATCCGACACCAGCGTATTTCATTGACCCCGCACGTTGGCGCGGCCACCAGTGCAGCCCAAGAACGCATCGGTTTGGAAATTGCCAAGATTGTGAAGGAAATTTGCGCAAAACAATCCGCTTGACCTGGTTCAACCCGTTCCGCATAATTGTCCCACAATCGGACAAAGCCCATTTGGTGGCTTCCCGTTCCTATGTGAGCTACGGCAAAGCAGAATTACAAGACAAGCTCGACCGCAATCCGTATTCATTTCTGCACGTAATCAACCCGTCCGGATCTGGAAAGGCTCCTTTCAAACGCGGTTCAGAATCATTTTATGGTCTCGTCCGCGAACGATTTGAATTTTTCCTTTCCGAAGGTTGGCTGACTACAAACAATGAACTTTCATTTGCGATTTATCGTCAATCTTCAGAACACCACACGTGCACTGGAATCGTCGGAACCTTGAGCGTTGACGGAATCAAAAATGGTCGATTAAAGTTGCACGAGCAAACGCTTGAAAGTCGAGAAAAGCTTTTCGCGAAATACCTCGAAACCGTAGGCTGTCATGCGGAGCCCGTGCTTTGCGTGTACCCGGATCATGATTCGACCGGCGCAGGTGCCAATGCATATATGTCAACTTGGATAGACTCCCATCGCCCTGATATGGATTTCACCACAACCGACCGCATCCGCCACACGGTTTGGCTCATCGGTACCGGGGATTCCCAGCCATTGAGCTCTTATCTAAATACCATTCCTGCCATGTACTTAGCAGACGGTCACCATCGAATCGCCTCGAGCTTGAGATTGGCCAAAAAATATCCGAATCAACCGTCAAAGCAGCACGTATTGGCTTTTGCTGTTCCAGCCTCGCATTTGGCTATTTGTCCCTACCATCGCATTGTGCTTCATCCCGGCTGGAATACAGACCAGTGGGAGTCTGCGTTTGACTCATTAAGAGACTACCTAAGTTGGCGACGAATTACTGACGACGAAGTTGTGCCGTCAGACGTTGGAAATGTCCAGGTGCACACGTCTGACCAATCGTGGGAATTAAAATGGGCTGAAAGCCTTCACGCACATGGCCAAGTGGATGCCGCGCTATTACAAGAATACGTTTTCAAGCGACTACTTGGTATTGAAGATCCCCGCAACGACCCTCGTCTGAATTACGCCCCGGGATTCCTGGATACGGCCGCACTTAAAGCCAAATACACATCACAATCCGGCCAAGTTTTATTCAAGTTACATGCTGTTACTTCAAGACAATTGATGGACACGGCCGATGAAGGTAGATTTTTACCACCGAAAAGCACATGGATTGAGCCGAAGCTACGAAGTGGATTGTTTATCCATGAAATACAATGAACGACGCTTTAACCATTTCAGACCGACTTCATCAGTTGAAAGCCGCCTTGCCTCCGCACGTCGAGCTTGTAGCGGTGAGCAAAACCAAACCCGTCGCGATTCTACAAAAAGCGATAGATGCAGGCCAATTGGACCTCGGTGAGAACCGCGTCCAAGAAATGAATGCAAAGGCGGAACATTTTGCCGAACAACCGGTGCGTTGGCACCACATCGGACACCTACAGACCAATAAAGTGAAGCAGGCAATCCGCTGTTCCCATATGATTCATGCAGTAGACAGCGATAGGTTACTCGCAGAAATCGAAAAGCGAAGCAAAAGTTCAGGAATCCAATCTCGTGTCTTGCTGCAGATGCATATCGCAAAGGAGACCCAAAAGCACGGCATGACAGAAGAGGAATTAGATAGAACCCTTAACACCTTGGTCAGCAACCCGATGAGCAGCACAGCGATTTGTGGTCTGATGGGTATGGCCACATTCACAGATGACTCTGCTCAGGTGACACAAGAATTCAAAGCACTGCGAAAATTTTTCGATCGTTACAACCCAGGTCATTGGAATACCTGTTCCATGGGTATGAGCGGGGACTGGCACATTGCAGTCGATGAAGGTTCAACGCTCGTCCGTATTGGCAGCGCAATTTTCGGAAGTCGATGAGCCGCTTGTATGAGCCGTGGTTTCGGGCTTGGCTGATTTTAGCCCCACTCGTCGGGCTCAGTAGCTATTACCTCATGAGGAATGCGTGGCGTAGAATCCGCGACATCATGCATGGTAATCCCGGCAGCGTGTGGGACGCTCCTTCGGTTCCAGATGTCGCAGAACCGACGTCCTTCGTATTTTATGCTATCGGCGCAACCCTCCTCTTCACCATTTTCTGGGTAGGCGTGTCGAAACTTTACGTTAAATCTCAATCTCCAGAATAAATAAATCCATGATACGCGCACATCTCATCGTTCCTTGCCTGCTAACCTGTAGCGCTCTTAGCGCGCAAACCCCGAACCTAATCGAAGCTGCTGAATACGAACCAACAGCAAACCGCTGGTTCATTTCCAATGGTTCGAGCATATTAGAAACCGACAATGGTGGGGTGAGTTATGAGTACTTCGGCTCGGGATCGGCCACCCATGGTATGGAAGTAATTGATGGATACTTGTTTGCAATCGGAAATAACATCGTTCGTGCCTATGATCTACAAACAGCCGAACTTGCTGGAACTATCGCAATTCCTGGATCGGGATTCCTCAACGGAATGGGCAGCCGAAGTGGCGAATTGGTCATCAGCGACTTCGCCAACGGCAAATTGCACCGTGTGGACATCTCCAATCCAGCAAATATGACAACGGAAGTATTGGTCAATGCGACAGGTACCACGCCGAACGGAGTGGTAATTGATGAAGCCAACAACCGCGCCATTGTAGTCAACTGGGGAAATAATGCACCCATCCTCGATGTTGACCTCGCAACAGGTGAATTTAGCATCGCCTTGAACACGGGATTGGGTAACTTGGATGGTATAGACATCGACGGCGAAGGGCAATTTTACGTTAGCTCTTGGTCCCCTGCGCGCATTACACGTTACTCCAACGACTTCTCCACATCGGAAACTGTGGTCCAAGGGGCCAGCTCCGGACTTGCCAATCCGGCCGATATCAGCTATGCAATCGAGACGGATAGCCTTGGCGTGGCCAACAGCGGCAACGGTGCGCCTTCGTTCCATTTTTTCGGAATCGCCAATGCAGTTGAACGGCTGGAAGCCGAGGAGTTCGTCCGTTGGACAGCCGAGGGCCTATCCCTATCCTCGCCCGTCGCCGGCACATGGCATATTCAGGCGTTCAATTATGCTGGGCAACTTCTCGACTCCCGGCGCATCGACTTGCCCAATTCGCCAACGATTGTTCCCATTGAGCGCCTGAATTGGGACGCTTCTTTGCAGCAAATCTGGCAAATCACCACGCCATCGGGCCACCGGGTGAGCCTCAGGCCGGATCAACGTCAACGATAAGGCGAATACGCTTGAAGCGCTCATCAGCCTGAAAGGCATCGAGGTCGGCCTGGAGCAACTTTTTGTACTCATCTGGATGCAATTCACGTTCAAACTTCAGGAGCAGTATACGGTGGTGCAAGTCGTTGATACGACTGATCATGGGCGTTTCCGGACCTATCACCCGTGCTAGGAATCGCTGGGTTAAACGCGCGGCCAGGACCTCGGCTGCGGCCTCCAAACGCTGCACATCGGTGTGCTTCACGGTCAATCGAACCAGACGTACAAAAGGCGGATATCGGTAGTTTTTACGTTCTATCAATTCTTGCTTGACCATCCCGATGTAATCATTCGCCATGACCTTCGTCATCACCCAGTGCTCCGGATTGTACGTTTGAAGGATGACCTTACCTCGTTTACCCGAACGGCCCGAGCGACCCGCCACTTGGGTCAATATTTGGTAAGCACGCTCGAAACTGCGAAAATCAGGAAAATTTAGCATGCGGTCTGCACTCAAAACTCCCACAAGGCCAACATGGGCAAAATCCAATCCTTTGGTCACCATTTGCGTGCCCACCAAAATATCAAACTCGCGATTTGCAAAAGCATGAACCAGCCGCTCATAACCGTGGCGGCTGCGAGTGGTATCTGCATCCATACGTGCTACGCGGGCGGCAGGAAAATGTTCGGCTAACTCTTCTTCAATACGCTCAGTTCCGAGACCTTTCGGTTTCATGGTAGATTTTCCACACGAAACGCACACCTGAGGTGGCGGATCCACAACATACCCGCAATGGTGACAATTCAATTCATTCTTCCATTTATGGACGGTCAACGGGACGTCGCAACGTTCACATTCCGGAATCCATGCGCAGGTCTCACACTGCCACATGGGACTGTATCCACGCCGGTTTTGAAATAAAATAACCTGCCTACCGGATTCGAGGCTAGCCTCCATTTCCAATTTTAATAAGCGGGAAAAATGTCCATACATAGCGCGCTGACGATGGGCCTTGCGCAGGTCTGCGCACCAAATTTCCGGCAGCATAACACCGCCGTAGCGCTCATTCATCTCAACTCGGTCGATGCGCCCTTGGGTTGTTAGCCAATGCGTCTCCAATGAAGGAGTCGCCGAACCCAACACACAGAACGCCTGGTTGCGTGCCGCCATCCACATCGCTACATCACGAGCTTGGTAGCGCGGTGCCGGGTCGTATTGCTTGAAACTCGGTTCATGTTCCTCATCGACAATAACTAACCCCAGTTCTTGGATAGGCAAAAACAAGGCAGACCGCGGACCCACGATAAGCTTGGGCGCAGGACGGCCTTTGCCGAGCACATCCAGCCAGATTTCCGTTTGCTCTCGGCGCGTGAATCGGCTGTGGTAGACGTGCAAGAATGCGGCGAAGTGATGGGAAAGCCGTTGGATAAGCTGAGTGGTCAGAGCGATTTCTGGAACGAGAAAGAGCACCGTCTCGCCGCGTTCGAGGGCATCCGCAATAAGGTGGATGTACACCTCGGTCTTACCGGATCCGGTGACGCCGTGTAGCAACGCCATGCGCCCGTCATGCTGGCTCGCCCGCAATGTAGTGTACGCCTCCGATTGATGCGTACTTAACGCCGGCAAAGGAACGGGTCGATTGGCATCTTTCCGCTCGCTGGCATCCACCGCACGTTCGCCCCGCTCCCACAGCCCTTTCGCTTCCATACGTTTTACCGCCGAGGCATCGGCATCCGCTCGCGCCAGTACTTCCTTCTCGGACACAATGGCATCGCGCTCCACGCCCTGATCCTCTACCAGCTGCAGAAACGCACTCAGAATACGCGCTTGCTTCGGAGCCCGGCGGTCCAACTCATCCAAAACCGCCCCCAGTGCCGCTTCAGAACGCAGCGTTTCGGGCAATCTCAGGGTGCGTTGGGTTTTGGGTTTGTACCGTTCCTTCCATTCCTCTTCAGAGACAATCAATTGCGCTTGTACGAGTTGATTGACCCATCGCTGCGGGTGCTTAACGTCTAGCACTTCGGCCGCTTCGGAAAGCTGCAGGCCCTTGCGCAATTCGATGGCGTCAAAAAGCAGTTGGGCCTGAGGGGCCATTCCGCGCAAGTCGTCGACGTTGACTTCCGGGTGGACCACAAGCCTGGTTTGACTGGAAAGCTTCAAGCCACTAGGCAGGGCCGCCGCCATGACTTCGCCGCGGGTGCACATGTAATACCCCGCCATCCATTCCCACATGCGCAATTGACCGGACGTTACTACCGGACGGTCATCCACCACAGCATCCATGGCGCGAGCTGCGTAGCCCTTAGGGGCATCCTGATGCAAGCGGCACACAACTCCTGTGTACCGTTTGCGCGCACCCACCTGCACCACCACACGCATGCCAACTTCCAGCGCGTCCTCCACACCTTCCGTCGCATACGTAAGGAGATTGGGCAACGGAAGCGGCACCAATACATCGGCATAAGGCGGCAACGGAATCATGGGTTGGCAAATTGGGAAGAATTATGCAGAGGAACTAACGAACTTGAAGGAAAAACTACTGTTATTTGGATATGCCAATTACCGCCAACCCCTTGACCGCAGGAAATCCTGCTCCCGCTTTTGAAACAACCCTCCAAGACGGAAGTACGCGCTCTCTTGCTGATTATGCCGACAAGAAACTCGCGCTCTATTTCTATCCTCGAGATATGACGCCCGGTTGCACCGCGCAAGCGTGCAATTTGACCGAACACTACAACGTCCTCAGTGAGGCGGGAATCGAAGTGCTCGGCGTGAGCCCCGATCCCGCCACGAAGCACCTGAAGTTCATCGAAAAGTACGATATCGCCTTTGACCTAGCCTGCGATGAAGACTTAACCCTTCACAAAGCGTTCGGAGTGTGGGGACTGAAAAAGTTTATGGGAAAGGAATACGAGGGCACACACCGCACAACCTTCCTGATCGACGAAAGCGGTTCCATCGCTTCGGTTATCTTGAAACCCAAAACCAAGGATCACGCCGCTGAAGTCCGCGCTGGTTTCGGGCTGTAAACCAAGCCCAACGGCAAACGTGGGTACTTCGTTGACAAAAAACACCCCACTCCGTAAGTTCATTACGATGTAGGTAGAATACCTTCGCTCAAAACACGAAAAAATGTCTGCAGAAGCACAAAAACTCAAAGCACTCCAATTGACCTTGGACCGCATGGACAAGACCTACGGAAAAGGCACGGTTATGAAATTAGGCGATGAAGTCGTCGAAAAAGTAGAAGCTATCCCATCCGGTTCATTGACTCTGGATTTGGCTTTAGGCATTCAAGGCTACCCAAAAGGGCGCGTAGTCGAAATCTATGGGCCTGAAAGTTCAGGTAAAACCACCCTTGCCATTCACGCAATCGCGCAAGCTCAAAAACAAGGTGGAATTTGTGCGGTCATCGATGCGGAACATGCATTCGATAAATTTTATGCCGAAAATCTTGGAGTTGACACTGAGAACCTCCTTATCTCCCAGCCGGATAATGGTGAACAAGGCTTGGAAATAGCCGATAACCTCATTCGCTCCGGTGCCATTGACCTCATTGTAATTGATTCGGTGGCAGCACTTACACCCCGTGCTGAAATCGAAGGCGAAATGTCCGACTCCTCTGTGGGCTTGCAAGCGCGTTTGATGTCTAAGGCCCTGCGCAAGCTGACGGGTTCCATCAGCAAAACAGGCTGCTGCTGCATTTTTATCAACCAGCTGCGTGAAAAAATCGGCATCATGTTCGGAAACCCCGAAACCACGACTGGCGGCAATGCACTGAAATTCTACTCCTCTGTCCGTCTCGACATTCGCAGGTCATCTCAAATCAAAGACGGGGACAAGGTCATGGGTAATCGCACAAAAGTGAAAGTCGTCAAGAATAAGGTCGCCCCACCGTTCAGACGGGCAGAATTTGACATCTTGTACGGCCAAGGAATTTCCAAATCAGGCGAAATTATCGACCTCGGTGTAGAAATGAACATCATCAAAAAGTCGGGTTCCTGGTTTAGCTATGGCGAAACCAAATTGGGACAAGGCCGCGATGCCGTGCGCGCCCTTATCGAGGACAACCCCGAATTGATGGACGAACTCGAAGCCAAAATCAAAGAAGCCATGGCACCGGCTCCACAAGTAACCGAACCTATTGAAGCCGTCGAAGCGGTGTAAAACCGTTGAGAATGAACCGATTCTTTCGAAACTATTCGACAACCAGGGCTCTCGAATTCGGGGCCCTGGTTTTGCTTTGCTTTGGGTTCACATCGTGCAGTGAGCGTGGCCCTGACCAAACGGCTGGGTCCATCTCCTCCCCCATCGACTCCTTGGAGGCGGCGATCTTGGAAGCTCCCAACACACCCGAGCCCTACCACGCACGCGCCCAATACATGGCGAGCCAAAACAATCCGCAGGGTGCTTTTGAAGATTGGGGGCTGGCCTTAAAGGCTGACTCCGCCTTCGCTCCTGCTTGGGAGAATCGGATCGATATGCTATACCGCATGCAGAATATGGAGGCGTGTCTCGAAGAGCTCAATGCGTGCATCCGGTACGCACCCGAAAGCACACCTTGCCTGATGCGACGAGCTGAATTCAACATCCATTTGAATCAATTCGAACGGGCCTTCGGCGACCTGAACCAAGCACTTCGAATCAACGACCAACTCCACGAGGCCTATTGGATGAAAGGGAAAATCTATGCTTCCAACGGCGACACCGAAAAAGCTATCAGCTCCCTCCAGACGGCCATTGAAGTCAATCCGTCCTTCTTCGACGGCTTCATTTCCTTGGGCCTTTTCATGGCTGAACTGGGGGACCCCATTGCAGAGGAATTCTACCGGTCGGCCATTGAGCTTCGTCCATTCTCCGTGGAAGCCCACTACAATTTGGCGATGTTCCTGCAGGAAGAACAGCGCTTGGATGACGCCCTCGCTGAATACCGAGAAATCCTGGCGCTGGACTCCAGCAATGCCACAGCTTCTTTTAACCAGGGTTACATCCACCTTGAGTATTACGCCCAGTACGACAGCGCTTCATTCTGGTTCACGGAGGCCATCCAGCGCCTGCCTTACTACCACCAAGCGTTTTTCAATCGCGGGTTAGCAAGAGAAAGCTTAGGCGACCGAACCGGGGCCATAGCTGATTATTCCGAGGCGCTCCGGATCAAACCGGACTACACCGTCGCAGCCTTGGCGAAAGACCGCGCATTGAAGGCGAACTGACCTCCGATTAGGCCTATAATTAAGCGGATAAAAAACCCCGGAAATGACCGGGGTTTTCAATTCGAAAAAATCGCAAATTACGATTCCAACTCATCAAGTTTCTTTTGAGATGCCGAGAAGGAAGGGTCCAATTCCAAGGCTTTCTCGAAGCACGCCCGGGCATTTTCGTTATCACCTTGCTTCGAGTAAAAGTCCCCCATGCTGTCGTGGGCATTGGCTACTTCAGGTGCCAAGCGAACATACATCTTAAAGCACCGCTCAGCAGCTTCCATATCGCCTTGGCGCATGTTCAAATAGCCAAGCAAATTATGTGGCCCGCCCAATGAACTCCAACGTTCCGTTGCACGCTCCAATAATAGTCGCGCAGCTGCATCATCGTCGTCCATCAATAACCAAGCGAGGTTGACCTGATTGAGCGGCGAATCTGGGGCGAGGTTGTGCGCGATGCGTGCATTTTCGACTTGGTCTCCAAAATCTTTAGAGTGCGACATCAAATAATGCTTGGTCGCGGGGTCCGTGGCTTTCGCTACAGCTGCTGTCACATTGGTATTCCACGCTTCAGCGTCGCTTTGGAACCAAGCGCGCCACAATTGGCCCACGTGGGCCAGCGCTATGGTCGGATCAATCTCAAGCAATGAGTCCGACAAGGCACCTGCTGCGTTGCCGTCGCCTTGGAGGCTCATCCAAAGCATAGAATTGCACAGCGCTTCTGCCCCATCCACTTCTGAGTCGATTGGAATGTAGCTGCGTGCGAGCTGGCCGTGATCTTGGTGGAACCAACGGTCCCACCGGACGCGGACTCCGTCGCGCACGACGGTCCCGTGGAACGAACGGTGACCCGCCTCGCCGAAGTTATAGAAGTGCACCACGCCCATGACGCTGGCTGCTGCTCCGTACAACTGAACATCGAGGACCTCTAACGTCACGGAATCTTCATAAAACCATTGGCCGTCGACATTTGACAGGTCGGCGTTCATCGGGTCAGCTTGGCCCGCCCGGAAGTACTTCGTCTCCTCGGACAAGCCAGCGATGTAAGGTTCAATAGCTGCATCGTAGCCCACTTGGCTCTCGATGTGGTTCGTGACAAAGGCAGTCACTTCGTCTTGAGTCAACGGCGCACCCCCTCCGGCGCACCCCCAAAGAATAGCGCTTGTGGCGCTGATAATTATGATGTGTTTCATTTGAAAGGGATTGTATTGCAGGTTACAATTAATTTCAGTGCTATCCAAATTTGAAATACAATGGCAACAAAAAAGCCGGCTAACGCCGGCTTCTCTCGCGCTGGGATTCCAGCATTATTTAACCTTATCTACAACGGCCTTGAAGGCGTCCGGGTGGTTCATAGCGAGGTCCGCCAAAACCTTGCGGTTAAGTTCGATTCCTTTCTTCGAGCACTTGCCCATGAATTCGCTATAGGACATTCCGTGCTGGCGTGCTCCGGCGTTGATGCGCTGAATCCACAATGAACGGAATTGACGCTTGCGCTGCTTACGTCCTGAGTAGGCGTAAAGCAAACCTTTTTCTACGGCGTTCTTGGCGACGGTCCAAACATTCTTGCGGGCACCGTAGTACCCTTTGGCCATCTTGAGGATTTTTTTTCGTCGCGCCCTCGATGCGACTGAATTGGTTGCTCTTGGCATTTTAAAGTGTTTTTTGGTAGACGGCGCTGGCGAAATCCAGACTTGTCGGCCGGTTACCGGGTTAAACGTACCAGGGGTGATAAAGGTTGGAGGCGCTTATGCACAAAGTTGGCGCTTCACGCTCGCTACGTTGGTTTTGTCAACCGTGGTAGAGTGCGTCAAGTTACGCTTCTGCTTCGTGCCCTTTTTAGTCAAGATGTGACTTTTAAAGGCGTGCTTCCGCTTGATTTTACCAGTTCCCGTGAACTTGAAGCGTTTCTTGGCGCTTCCTTTTGTTTTCATCTTCGGCATGGCCTTAGATTTTTTGGTTATTAGTTTTTCTTCGGATTGAACATGACTGTCATGCGCTTTCCTTCGAGTTTTGGCAGCTGTTCTACCGTTCCATATTCTTCGAGCTCTTGCGCAAACTTGAGCAACAATATTTCCCCACGTTCCTTAAAAACAATGGTTCGGCCACGGAAGAAAACGTAAGCCTTAAGCTTTGAGCCCTCTTGCAAAAATTTCTTCGCATGCTTTAGTTTGAATTGGAAGTCGTGATCATCTGTATTTGGTCCAAAACGAATTTCTTTGACAACCACCTTTTGCTGCTTCGCTTTGATTTCTTTCTGCTTCTTTTTCTGATCATATAAGAACTTCTTGTATTCAATGATTCTGCAGACGGGCGGATCGGCTTTTGGAGAGATCTCTACCAAATCCAACTCCAATTCACGCGCCAAAAGGATGGCATCGCCCGTGCTCATAACGGCAGGTTCTACGTTGTCGCCAACAACACGCACCTGCGCCGCTTCAATTTTGTCATTGATACGGTGAAGATCTTCTCTTCGAACTCGGCCCCGATATGGGGTCCTTTTTCTTCTAATCGCTATAACGCTTAAATTTTTGTGATACTTCTGTCATTTCAACATCTCAGCAATCTCCGAGCGGATATGCTCGGCAAAAGCTTCGACGCTCATGCCTCCCAAGTCTCCTACTCCTTGCCTTCGCACGGAGACGGTTCCTTCGAGAGCCTCGTTTTCCCCTAGGATGAGCATGTAGGGAATTTTCTCCAATTCGGCATCCCGAATCTTTTTTCCCACTTTTTCAGACCTATCGTCAACGAGGGCGCGAATATCGTGATTTTCAAGGACTTTTGAAACCCTTTCGGCATATTCATTGAATCGGTCGGAAATCGGCAGGATTTTGACCTGTTCCGGTGTCAACCACAAGGGAAACTTACCGGCGCAATGTTCGATGAGAATTGCAACAAACCGTTCCATCGATCCAAAAGGTGCTCGGTGAATCATGACAGGACGATGCTTCGCGTTATCAGCACCGACGTATTCAAGTTCAAAACGTTCGGGTAGATTGTAGTCAATCTGGACGGTGCCCAACTGCCACTTTCGGCCAATAGCATCTCGTACCATAAAATCGAGTTTTGGGCCGTAGAATGCGGCTTCTCCAAGCTCAACCACTGTCGTCAATCCTTTTTCACTAGCCACCTCTTGAATGGCACGTTCGGCCTTTTCCCAGTTTGCGTCTTCTCCAATGTACTTGCTTGGGTTTTCGGAGTCCCGCAAACTGACTTGAACAATAAAATCGTCAAACTGCAGTGTTCGAAATATGTACAACACCAAATCGATGACATTACTTACTTCATCCTTCACCTGATCTACCGTACAAAAAATGTGCGCGTCGTCCTGGGTAAATCCACGTACGCGCGTCAAACCATGCAACTCACCGGATTGCTCATATCGGTAAACTGTCCCAAACTCCGCAAATCGCACCGGCAGGTCTCGGTAACTTCGCGGCCGGGACTTGAAGATTTCGCAGTGGTGTGGGCAATTCATTGGCTTGAGCAAGTACTCCTCGCCTTCCGCTGGCGTGCTGATGGGTTGGAAGCTGTCTTCGCCGTACTTGGCGTAATGGCCGCTGGTTATGTACAACTCCTTGTTACCGATGTGTGGAGTAATAACTCCTTCGTATCCGGCTTTTTTTTGTGCCTCCTTAAGAAACGCCTCCAATCGCATGCGCAAATCCGCGCCTTTTGGTAACCACAATGGCAAACCCTGACCAACTTTCTCCGAAAAGTGGAACAGGTCCATTTCCTTACCAAGCTTACGGTGATCCCGAGCTTTGGCTTGTTCCAGTAATTCGAGGTACTCCTTTAGCTCCTGCTTTTTTGGGAACGTGATGCCGTACACACGGGTCAGCTGCTTTTGCGATTCATCACCTTTCCAATACGCACCAGCGATTGACATCACCTTGCAGGCTTTGACAAAACCGGTGTGCGGCATGTGCGGACCACGGCATAAATCGGTGAAGTTACCTTGGTCGTAGAAGGTAATGGTGCCGTCCTCGAGTCCCTCCAGAAGATCTAATTTATACTCGTCCCCCTTTTCCCGAAAAAAAATCATCGCTTCGGCTTTACTCATTTCCCGGCGGACGAATGGATTCTTTTGTTTGGCCAATTCCATCATCTTGGACTCGATGGCCGAGAAATCCTTATCCGTTATGTTATGCTCACCAAAATCCACGTCGTAGTAAAACCCGTTTTCAATCGGTGGTCCGACCCAAAATTTCACCCCGGAATACAGTGCCTCGATAGCTTCGGCCATCAGGTGTGCAGAACTGTGCCACATCGTTCGTTTTCCCTCATCGTCGCGCCATGTCAACAAATTGAGCGTAGCGTCTTCGTGTATACGGCGCTGTGGGTCCCAAACTTCACCATTGACTTCCGCTGCCAAAACGTTTCGCGCCAAGCCCTCACTGATGCCCATAGCCACGTCCAATGCGGTCGTGCCGCTATCTACTTGCTTTACCGTTCCATCCGGTAAGGTGATGTTAATCATATCGCCCTCCTAATTAATATCAAGCGTAAAGATACGACCGGAAAAACTCATAAAGTCCTGTAGTTATTGAGTTTCCAACCTCAGGCCGTGGGCTTGTACTTCACATCATTCCACGCCTTTATATGCCAATGAACTTGAGCACGTGCGACCTCGCTACCGGAAGCGTCGAATAGGACGGAAGGAATAACAAAACGCGCTGCATCGTCTGCAGACTTCGAAATTAAATGCTGCAATTCTTCCCGTAGGTTTGGTGAAATATCGGCTTTAGCCACACAATCTCCTTTTACTGGCCTCCGCATGTAGTCCACCTCCAATCGGTTCATAATCAAACGGTAATCCTTCATTTCGAATTGAGCGAGAACCGCCAAACCCGAACAGAACTCACAAGCAGTCGCCATGGCGCAAGCGTGCGTTCCCTTCAAGTGATTCCTGTTGACACGTCTGTCTGGCAAGTTCACACGGACCTCTTCATTACTAAATGAAAGCACCCGAATGCCATGCGGTGCATTGAATGGCACAATCCACTTGAACACTGCATTGAGCCAGAACACCCTGCCCTGCCTCGCTTCTTGGAGCGAATGGTAAAAAAAACGCTCCAACATCATACTTTTACCGATTCAAGAATGGCTGCAATGTTGGGCCGGAAGTAATTTGGTCCTTTCATGACCTTGCCATCTTCACGGTAAATGGGCTGACCGTCTGCACCAAGCTTACTCATGTTGGATGACTGAATTTCCATAAAGACCTCCTCTATAACGTGCTGCATGCCGTGGCTCAAAATGGTGCCGAAAAGAATGTACAATTGATCGCCGAGGGCATCCGCAACCTCAACCGTATCTCCGGACAAGGCCGCTTCGAGGTACTCTTCGGTCTCCTCCGCCATCAATCGGTGGCGCAAGCGAACGGTGGCCGAATCCAAATGACCGTGTGGCGAATCGCCGTTTGTAATTCCAAAGGCATCATGAAATTCTCGCACGCAATCGACCATTGTGGCAAAGTTGTGTTTTTTCGTATTCATTGGCTCTTTAACATGATTTTATGAAGTTTTCCCCATCGAAGGCTTAGCCGAAAGGTATATTCGCCAGACGTCTTCGTCAAACGCAATGGCTTGAATCTTATGGACCAAGAATCCACACCCGAAATCAGCCCGGACACAGTGCCGGTAAAATCGCCTGACTCGGCGATCGAAACATCTGTAGCCCCAGACATCCGTGCCTTGAACGAGCGCATTGGCCATGCGAGCCAATTCGTAGATCTCCTGCGCATGGAATTGGGCAAAGTTATCGTTGGCCAATCCGGCATGGTGGACAGGCTGCTCATAGGCCTACTTGGCAATGGGCACGTGCTTTTAGAAGGAGTGCCAGGATTGGCGAAAACGCTCGCCATAAAAAGCCTGTCTGAATCGATTTCAGCCGACTTCAGCCGTATCCAATTTACGCCGGACCTATTGCCTGCCGATCTAATAGGCACCATGATTTACAATCAAAAGTCTGAGTCATTCTCGGTAAAAAAAGGTCCGATATTTGCCAATTTTGTTTTGGCTGACGAAATCAACCGCGCACCAGCCAAGGTTCAAAGTGCTCTTCTTGAAGCAATGCAAGAGCGCCAGGTAACAATCGGTCCGGATTCGTATCCATTGCCTGAGCCTTTTTTAGTGTTGGCAACCCAAAATCCAGTTGAGCAAGAAGGTACATATCCACTTCCTGAAGCTCAAGTCGACCGCTTTCTGCTCAAGGTAGTTATTGGTTATCCAAGTAAATCCGAAGAACAACAAATTGTCCGAGCGAATTTGACACCGGGCGGATTACCAAAACCCTCCCAAGTAATTAATCCGGAGGATATCGTGGAAGCCCGGAAATTAGTCAACGAAATCTACCTCGACGAGAAAATTGAACGCTACATCGTGGACCTCGTTTTCGCTACCCGCGAACCGGCACAATACGAGATGGGGCATCTCACACAACTGATCAATTTCGGAGCGTCCCCGAGGGCCAGCATCGGCTTGGGAGTGGCTTCAAAAGCCCATGCGTTCCTAAATCACCGGGGCTACGTCACGCCGGAAGACGTGCGCGCAATTGCGTTGGACGTTCTGCGCCATCGCATCGGTTTGACATTTGAAGCTGAAGCTGAAAACATCAGTGCTGAACAGATTGTCACCGAGATCATGGACAATGTGCAGGTGCCTTGATGCATGGATACGTCAGAATTGATCAAACGGGTACGACGGGTTGAACTGAAAACCCGCGGATTGAGCGACCGGATTTTCTCTGGTGAATACCACAGTGCGTTTAAGGGCCGCGGCATGGCGTTTTCGGAAAACCGCGAATATCAGCACGGTGATGAAATTCGCACCATCGATTGGAACGTTACTGCGCGAATGGGTCACCCTTATGTAAAGGTGTTTGAAGAAGAACGAGAACTCACTGTCTTCTTACTTTTAGATGTAAGCGGGTCGAATGCAACAGGAACACGCAATCGGACCAAGCGCGACCTAATCACCGAGCTCAGCGCCATATTGGCATTCAGCGCCATGGGGAATAACGATAAAATTGGCGCTGTCCTCTTCAGTAATCGCATTGAGCGGTTCATACCGCCCAAAAAAGGCCGCTCGCATATTCTTCGCATCATCCGGGAAATTATCGAAGTGGAACCCGAAGGCAAGGGCACTGACATCAATTCAGCCTTAGAGCATTTTCTTTCCGCCATGAAAAAGCGAACCATAGCATTCCTTATATCCGATTTCCGGGACGAAGGTTTTGATCAAACATTGCGGCAAGCGGGCCGTAGGCACGACCTCGTAGCCCTGCGCGTAACCGATCCACTCGATCGGAAACTTCCCTCCATCGGCTGGATTCCCGTTCAGGATCCTGAATCAGGCCATACCAAATGGGTCTACACCGGACGAAAATCAACACGCAGCACTCACGCCAAACGCGAAAAGATTCGAGAGGCCCAGTTGAAAGCTATGTTCGCCCGGTCGGGCGTTGACCAAGCAGTGCTCTGCACTGATCGTCCCTATGTCCAACCGCTGATGCAATTGTTTGATCGCCGTGGATAAGAGGGTTTCCATACGGACCTTGATCTTGGGCATTGTAACCTGCGCAGGTCCGCTTTCAATTGAAGGTCAGCAGGTTTTGATGATGTTGGATACGTCAGCAATAGCCATTGGTGAGCCAACAGTTTTACGCATTCAAGCCGACCGTGATATCACTGCAGGATCTGGAACATTTCTTTGGCCAGAGTGGCAGGATACCATTCCCGGGGGCTTGGAAATTCTCAAGGTGCTTGGTGCCGATACGGCAGCCGTTGAAAATGAAATTGGAAACAACATTATACGCATCGAGCGCACCTATGAAATTACCGCTTGGGACAGCGGATATTTAGCCGTGCCGCCCGTTGTGTTGGTATGGGGTGCTGACACCCTCACCTCTAATCCTCTTTTGCTCAACGTGTTACTGGCCCCTCCTGGTGAGCCAGGACAAATCGCTGGCCACGCGGACATCCGTCGCGTGCAATGGACCTGGAAAGAGCGCCTTCAGCGCTGGATTCCTTGGTTATTAATCTGTACTGCGGCTCTTGGTTTGGCGATATTTCTAATACGGAAGTGGCGCAATCGTCCTCGTTTGGAGGCGGAGCAGGCCTCCTCTGCCGAAATTGTCGAACCCGCACACATTGTTGCTCTCCGTGAATTAGAACGCATTGAAAAGGAAGCAGCTTGGAAAAAAGGTCAAGTCAAGATCCACCATGGTGCTGTAAGTCAGGTACTGCGTATTTATTTCGAACGGCGGTTCAACTACCCGGCAATGGAGCGTTCGACAGATGAACTCCGGAAGGGGTTGGTAAATTTGCCCATCCGGGCGAAAGAGAAAGAGCTGATCTTGGAGTTACTCAGCATAACTGACTTGGTCAAATTTGCGAAGTGGAATCCCCAAGAGGCAGATCACCAGCGCGTGGTAAAACAAGGAATTCGTTTTGTAGAAGTCACCACTGTGGTTCCAGAAAACAATGAAGAATAATGCGCGGCTTGGCTACCCTCATACCGCATCTCCTTGCAATCTTGATTTACTTGATTGGGCTCTCTCATGCGGCTCAACACTTTGAATTTGAATCGCCGTCGCTGCTTTGGCTTGGTGCCCTAATCGTTTTGAATATTGGGCTTCGTTTTTACGGGCAGTCCAACAAAGGGTTTACCGGGTTGGTCTGGAGCTGGGAATCCCCAGAGAGTAGGCTTACCTGGAAAAACATGGGCTTCCAGTGCATTCCTGAAATACCCTATGCACTGCGCACGTTGACGATTGGAATGCTGACGATAGCCGCAGCCCGTCCCCAATCGTCTTCATCGGTTGAAGACTTGACACGTGAGGGTATTGACATTGTACTGAGCATGGACTTATCGGCTTCAATGTTGAGCAAAGATTTCGATCCGAACCGCCTAGAAGCATCCAAAGTAGTAGCCACGAATTTTGTAGACGACCGACCCAACGATCGAATTGGAGTGGTTGCGTACGAAGGTGAGGCATTTACCCAAATACCATTAACTACTGACCAGCGCATTGTGATGAACGGCATTAGTGAGCTCCGAACCGGATTACTCGAAGGCGGAACGGCCATCGGCATGGGACTCGCCACCGCGGTTAATCGACTTAAAACTTCAGAAGCAGAAAGTAAGGTGATCATTTTGCTGACAGATGGCGTTAACAACGCCGGAAAAATTGAACCGCTCGATGCGGCCCAGTTAGCCAAGCTCAATGACATTCGAGTTTACACCATCGGGGTTGGTACCATCGGAAAGGCTCGCAGCCCCGTGGCGAAAGTGGGAAATCAATTTCAATACGACTGGGTAGAAGTCGAAATCGATGAAACGGTCCTTCGCGGAATTGCTAAGGTGACCGGAGGTCGCTATTTCCGTGCCACCAATGAAGAAAAACTAGCGAGCATATATACTGAAATCGACGAATTGGAGAAAACCCGTTTTAACGTTCTGCGATACAATCAAAAAACCGAGGAATTCTTACCGTTTGGTATTGCTGCTGTTTTGGTTTTCTTCCTCGAATTTCTTCTTCGTCAATTCGCAATACGCACGCTGATATGAACCCGCCAAATAAAGGGAAATTCAAAGTGTTTGCGAACGGCGTTGCGCTGGCACTGGCAGAGGTCATCTTTTGGTTGGTCCTTTTCGTGGGATACTATACAATCAAGCGTGTTGCGCCCAATGTCCAGCTGGAAAACGAAGGGTGGTGGGCGATTCTCCTCGTCCTACCCCTATCTGTGGTCATCTTTTTATGGGGCCTACATCAGAAGCAACGGTGGGCGAAAACCTTAGCCGACGAAAAGTTGTGGTCCGGATTGCTCCTCCATTGGCGTCCCCAATTGCATGGGTGGCGGTTCTTTTGTTGGCGCATGGCCTTCGCTGCCATGTTAATCGGTATTCTAGATTTAAAAGTTGGTGCACGTTTAAAAGAGGTCAAAAGCGAAGGTGTTGATTTGATGGTGGCCATCGACATTTCCACGAGTATGGAAGCAGAGGATACTGGAGGCAGCCGCATTGATTTAGCAAAACAGAGCGTCCAGCGTCTCGTTAACGCTCTCGATGGAGACCGCGTTGGACTCGTGATCTTTGCTGGAGATGCATTTGTGCAATGCCCCATCACCACAGATTATAGCGCACTCAAACTTTTCCTAGATGGGGTAACTACGAATCTTGTCCCCGTTCAAGGAACAGCGGTTGGACGGGCCATCGAGGTTTGCACCCAAGGATTTGATCCGGAATCGCCAGCATCCAAAATGGTCGTGGTCTTCACAGATGGAGAAAACCATGAAGACGACGCCATTTCCGCAGCAGAAGAAGCCTTAGCTATGGGAATTGAGGTGCACACCGTTGGCATGGGAAGCACTTCGGGAGCCCCAATTCCGCTCTATGATCGTTTTGGGAAAAGCCGTGGCTTCAAAACAGATGTCGACGGCAATCCCATAGTCACTGCATTGGACGATGCTACCTTGATTCAAGTAGCCGAGGCTGGGAATGGCACGTATGTTCAATCGGGCCGTGGCATCGTGAATATTGCCCCCATTCTTGGAGCGATGAATGCACTCAATCAGACAGAAACTTCTACAGTTGCCTACACTGATTTCACACACTACTTTCACTGGTTTTTCTTGATGGCCTTATTCTTCATCATGGTGGAAGGCGCATTTAGCTTCACCTTCAAACCACGATTGGCATGATCAAATTCAAAACCAAATTCTACCTTGTTTTAAGTGCCATAGTTCTTTCCATCTCACCCATTAGCAGTTGGAGCCAAGCGGAAAACTATACCGCAAAAGCAAACATCATTAAAGGGATTCAAGCCTTCGAAGCAGGCGATTCTCGCGCCGACAGCCTCTTCATCATAGGGGAAAGCCATTCTGAACTTGCAGCCTTGTCAGCCTATAATGCTGGACGGTCCTTGCTCGAAAAGACTGAGTCAGGCCAACAAGCAAGACAGGCATTTCAACGAGCTATAAAGTCGGATACAGATCAACAGCTGACTTCAGACGCATGGCACAACATCGGTAATTCACTCTTGATGGAGCAAGACGTGGAAAACGCAATCGATGCGTTTAAGTCTGCATTGCGGGCCAATCCTCAAAACGAAGCTGCGCGGTACAACCTATCCTATGCGTTACGACAGCAGCAGGAGGATCAGGAAGACCAACAGGAGCAACAGGACCAACAGGACCAACAGGAGCAACAGGAGCAACAGGACCAACAGGACCAACAGGACCAACAAGACCAACAGGACCAACAGGACCAA
>DIHQ01000176.1:0-7262 GCA_002420235.1 Flavobacteriales bacterium UBA5692 | reverse complement strand
ACAGGACCAACAGGACCAACAGGAGCAACAGGACCAACAGGACCAACAGGACCAGCAAGACCAGCAAGACCAGCAAGACCAACAAGACCAAAAGGAAGAGCAGGACCAACCACAGCCTCAACAGGTCGAAGGTCAAATTTCGAAAGAGGATATGGAGCGTATATTAGAAAGCCTCGAACGAAGCGAAGAAGAGGTCCAGGCCAAATTAATGAAGGCCAAGAGCCAAGGCAAAAAGAAAAAGATCGAAAAAGACTGGTAATGAGTAAAATCACCTTCATATCCAGTGTTCAATGGCTAATGCTGTACTGTCTGAGCATACTGACCATTGGAACTGCCTTGGGCCAAGAAGCGTTTGAAGTTAGTGCAAATCGCAATCCCGTTCGGATTGGCGAACAAGTGCAACTGACCTTTACCCTTAAAAACATCTCCCGTCGCATTGATGGCCCAAAAATCGAAGGACTCAAGCTGCTCTATGGCCCTAGCACCTCCAACAGCACCAGTATTTACAATGGCAGCAGAACAAGTGAAGTGAGCTACACATTCACTTACCAAGTGCTGACCAAAGCGAATGTACAGGTTCCGGTCTTTGAAGTCCAGGGTTCGCAGGGTAAGCTCAAAAGCAAACCCTTTGTCCTGCGAGTAGCCGCCCGCGGGTCCGAATCCTCGGTTTCTAAGTCAGAGAGCCTAGGCAAAGTGGCCTGTGTTATTGAAATTTCAAAACGAAGCGTGTACATCGGCGAACCAGTAGTAGTTGAATTCAAAATCTTCAATCGCGTCACAAACCTCGACGTTCGGAAATTTAATATCCCTGAAACACCTGGATTCTGGAAGGAAGACATCGACATTTCTGAACCCCGGTGGGTGACTCAGATTATGTCCGGCCAACGCTACAACGTGGCCACGGTCAAAAAGCTGGTTCTCTTTCCCCAGCAAACGGGTACCTTGGTGATCGATGGATTTGATTTAGTCGGATACATGCGGACAAGCTTTTTCGATGGGCAAAATGTTACAGCCTCTGCGGACCCGGTCAGCATAAAAGTCAACCCACTTCCGGAGCCCATCCCATCGGCTTTTATAGGTGCATTTGGACAGCTGCAGGTCAAAACAAGACAGACGGAGCGGGCTTGTGGAACCAATGAAGCAATCACGTACGACCTCACATTCAGCGGCGAGGGCAACATAAAATTCATCCAAGAGCCTACGCTAGTATGGCCCGGAGAATTCGAAGTGTTCGATCCAGAGATCATCGACCGCATCAGCGTTAACGCAAACGGAGAATCAGGCAGTCGCACCTTTCGGTATGTCGTTATTCCTAGGGCCCCCGGCCAATATTTGCTACCGGTTCCGGGTGGTTCTTGGTTCAATACGAAGATTCGGAATTATACCGCATTAAATACCACTTCCCCGGAACTAACTGTAGAGATTAATACAGAAGATGGTGGCGGTCAAGTGAATTACAATTCCAAAACAGATGTCCAGGTCCTTAATCAGGACATCAACTTCATTCAAAGTAATTGGAAAACCCCATGTTTGCCACGAAACCGGTGGGACAAACACGGACAACTAGCCGGAGGATTGTTGGCTGTCGGTCCTCTTTTTTTGGGACTATCGTTTGCTTTGAGGCGGCGACGCGATGAGGATGAAAAAAATCCGCTCACCGCGCGGAAACGACGGGCCAGGAGTATCGTACGCAAAGAGTTGAGAGAAGCCAAAAAATATACTAGCCAAGCACCCTTGTTTTACCCTGCATTGGGCGCCGGATTGGAATCCTACCTCATGGCCAAGCTCCAATGGAATGCAAGCCAATTGACCCGAGCATCGCTGAACGAGGCGTTAAAAAAGCACACACCTGAACTTCAGGAGAAATGGAATGTCCTTTTAGACGATTTAGATATGGCAAGGTATGCGCCAGGTCAAGTGTCATCGCCTGAAGTCATGATTGCTAAAGCAGAGGCCCTAGTCAATGCCACTGAAAAAACCTGGATTACATGATGAAAAACCTTCTCTTATCGTTCCTTTTGACTATGGCTTTCCTAACGGTAGTATGGGGCCAACTGGATCCTAGAGAGACTTTCGAGGCAGCTAATTCAGCGTACGCCACTGGTGATTACGAAAGCGCAATTGATGGGTACGAATCCATACTCGCACAAAACATGCACTTCGAGAGTGAGTATAACATCGGCAACGCCCACTACAAAATGGAGCACTGGGGACCTGCCATTCTGCACTATGAAAGGGCCGCATTGATGTCGCCCTCCAATTCGGATGTCAAGGCCAACCTCACCTTGGCCAATTCCCGAATAAAGGATCGCATTGAATCGCTTCCTTCCAACGGTATCTTGAATGTTTGGGAGCGCATTACTGCTCCGGGACGCTTCCAACTCTGGTCCCGTATCATGTTGCTTACATGGACGTTAGGATTCAGTTTACTGGCATGGCGAATTTGGGTCCTTGGCATCGAAAATCGAAGGTTACTTGGATCTGGTGCCGTGTTCTTCATTTTGATTGGATTTGCTGCCATGGTATTGACGCGTAGCGTCTTACTTCGCATTGAATCGAGTAAATCAGCCATCGTTATGGCCATTGAATCGGCAGTGCGAAACGAGCCTGAATCCAATGCCATGACCCTCTTCATGCTTCACGAGGGAACTAAAGTAAAAGTCATCGATCGCACTTCAACACACTGGAAAATCCAGCTTTCCAACGGTAACATCGGATGGATTGCCGCAGCAGATCTGACCGAGATTTAGCCAGCTTTTACTCGGTGACGTTGAGAGTCCAGCAGGCTTTCCGCCCATTAGAGTCGGCTCCAACAATTTCGTAAAGACCAGGAGACCAGCCCTTGACCGTAAATTCTGTCAAAGCACCGCTGGCGCGTTGCTCTCTTACAAGCTTACCGCTAGCTACCTGGTAACAACGAAGAGTCGTTCCCGGCATCCAGCCCTCCATCACGACACGTTCGCTTGTAGGATTTGGATATCCAATAACTGAAGATACTCCCGATTCAGCAATGGATTCGCCGCTTGCTACATCGTACAAAATGATATCATCTACTGCTGCCTCGATGAGGGAACCCCCGTCCAAGTATTCTCCGATGGTGGTGCTGTCAGAGGCGATAAAGCGCATTTGGAATTCATCAGTGAGCTCAATGACATCTGCCACTCGAAAAGCGTTACGTCTCCAAGAGACGTCCTGCTGCACGGTATTCTCGAGGAATTCCCAACTATCGCCGCCATCGTTTGAAACCTCAACCTGCCACCAGTCTGAGGCCGGATTTGCTCCGGATGGCGGAGCATTCACGTACCAACGCCAATATGCCATAACCGGATTCTCGTATGGCGTCAAGTCGATGACCGGTGAAACTAAGGTGGTTCGGCCCGCGTCCACGTCATTTGCACCAATCCCATCGTTAACACCCGGATTCTGTCCAGTAACAAATGCATAGCCAGCCATTCCAAGGGTGTGATCCTGCGTTGGCGCTACCATAGTACTGGGATCGTTCAATTCAGCATAAGAACCGACGGGAATTGCCTCTTCCCAAATACCCGTAGTGGCATTATCCTGCCCAGGTAAGCCGGTAGTCCAGCCTCCAAAATCAGAATATTCATCCGAATCATTAATCAAAACAGGTTCAACACCGACCAGCAAGTTGAAGGGCAGATTAGGGTGAATGTCATTTGCAGCTGCGAAAGGGGTTACCGCGGACAAACCGCCAAATTCGTCCGAGATTCCCATGTAGTAAGATACAACTGTACCTGGTTCCTGAGCTGGAATTTCAGCCGTGTACAAGGCATTATCATCGGGGTTGTTCATGGCCACTTGTGTCCAAGGTCCCCCGGATTCCGTGCGATACCACAAGTACACCGCATCAAAATACAAATTGTATGGAAACACGATGAACGTCTCGGCTTCGATTTCGATAGAAGAAGCGGCCTCGACAAACTCTTGTGAGTCGTGATCGATTTCGGCGTAACTGAAAATCGAGATTCCATGAATATCGAAGCCCTCAACAATGGCTAGATCATTGGGAGTCCCATTAGACAAATCCCCATCGTCATCGTCGGCTTGCAACACATCAAGCAACACATCGGTATATGCCTGGCCTTCGCTTCCGTTTGGGGCTGTAGCTTGTAATCCGGGGTAAGCATCAATGAACAGCGCCATGGTTGCATCCCAATCACCTCCCATCAGGAGATGTGTATCATACCATGCACCGCAAATGATTTCACCATCCGCGTGCACTTGACCTACAAGATCTTCAGGGTACACTTTCGGATCTTCATCATAAACGCGAATCCCGTCTTCGCTGTTTGTGTAGAAACCTTTGCCTATCTCCGCGATGTCGCCCAAACTCATGGCCCACAAATCTGCATAACCTTCATTCATGGCTCCATTGTTGAAGTTAGCATTCAAGCTATTGTAGAAATAACCATTGATGCCGTGGCCGTATTCATGCCACACAACATCTGCGATTAGTGAAGTAGGGTTACAACCGCCACCCGCATCATAGAAGTTAATGCTTTGTCCGTCATAAAAGGCGTTACATTCACCTTCAATATCAATATTCGTTGGTATGGACCAATCCAATCCGGTGAAGTTGGGCATCAACGACTTCATGTGATCATGAATAAGCGTCGCGGACCTGTATGCTGATCGCTCTTTAACGTTTCCGAGATTTGACAAATTGAGGGCGTTGTATCCATCCAAAAAATCAACAGGAACTTCAGGTGTTATACCGTCGGTGAAGACTGTACTCCAACGTCCCTGAAGTTCGACGTCAATCGTTTCTGGTCCATTGACGGTGGTAATGAAACCCCCGTCATTATCGGTGTAAATGGTTTGACCTGAAAAAGCCAGTTCAAGTGAAGGCAGACCCAAGGGCACCGCTCCTTGGTAAGGGTAAAATTCGTGGACATCGGATGTGATGGCACCGCTTATCACCAACGGTGGTGTGGATATTGGATTATCAATACCCATTCGCAGCACTGCACGCTCGGGTTTGCCGTTCATGGAGGGCATGCCCCATTTTCCATCGATATGCATCACCTGGTTTTGGCGCCAAATCACTTCACCCGTCTGCACATTAATCCCTGTTTCATATCGTCGGGGAATAGTGCTTTGACGGCCAGATACAGTCCATGTTCGACACAAATGCCAGACCAGATCATCTGCTTGGCCACGGGTGGGAACCCATTCCAAACCTCCAATTTCAACATCTCCCCATTCATCGAAAGTAAGACCTGCCGTTGCCGCTTCTTCCTGAGCCATAAGCGATAGAACCTCTGATACCTCTTCTGGAATACCTCTGTACCAATCCGCACCCCACATAATTAACTGGCCGTTTAACCATTTGGTTACCAGCTTACCCCCTTTGACTGGAATACCTTGCCAAGTCTGATAAGCATGTGCCCAAACGTGCTGTCCCATCTTGGACTCAATTTCCCAAATGATCTGAGTATCGACGCCGAAATCATTCAATGTATTCTCGGCAAATGAAGAGGCTTTGTCTTCAATGGTGAAGCCTGGAATGTCGATGGCTGGACCAAAGGCCCGGTGCGGTAGCCCCGTGGCTTCGCTCATTATGCAGCGCCAATTGGTATGATTGGCTGCCCAATTTTTCCAACCCGACGTTTCTCGCAAGATTTGCTGCTCGTCCGGGTCTGGGTCATCGCAGAGCGGCAACATCCGCACTTCAAGCGGATCAATAGCCACGTCGATATTATACAGCGCTTCGCCCTGAGCAAACATTAAAAATGGCATGCAGACTGCCAAAAAAGTCAGATAAATTGGTTTCATGATTCTTCAGTTCGTCAGAAATTTACGCCACACTTAAACAACTTTCAATTAACAATCCTCATGCGACTTTGTTACGGCCTTATGCAACAAAATTTTCGCTCCATCTGGTTCGTCGCTGTTGGACTTGTGCTCGTCACATCCAGTTGCGCTAGCCTTCAAGATCGTGAAAGCTTAATATGGGATGTTGGCAATGCCCCTGATTATTCACAGGATTCATATTGGCTCTCCCTCCCTGGACGGGAGGACGCTTCGGATGCCGAGCCGAAAAAATTACCCGCCGCAGAGCGCATATTGGATAGCCTAACCGCCGATGTGTTTTTTGTTCATCCAACACAGCTATTCAAAGGTGACTTCTGGAACGCTCACCTCAATGATGACAGAATCAATGCCTTGAATGAGAAATATCCCATGCGGCTGCAGGCGAGTGCCTTCAATATCGGTGGGAGACTGTATGCACCCGCCTATCGACAAGCCCACATTGGCGTTTTCACCTGGCAGGATAGCACCAGTTGGAAAGCGCTAGAATTGGCCTACGCCGACGTGAAGGCAGCATTCGAATATTATCTTGAGCATTGGAGCGATGGCCGGCCCATCATCCTCGCCGGACACAGTCAAGGCAGCTGGCACATCCGTTGGTTGCTGCAAGAATTCTTCGACGGCAAGCAGCTGCAAAACCAGTTGCTTGTCGCTTATGCACCCGGTTTTGATTTTTACACGACTGACTTTGACCATATCACGTTTTGCGAAAACCCGAACCAAATTGGATGCGTTTGTTCGTGGATGTCTTTCGGGGAGGGCCACTTCCCGAATTGGCTGGAAGCAAAGAGCAAAACGCCGGTTTGTACACATCCCATTACATGGGCTCTCAGCGGCACCAATGACATTTTAGACCATCAAGGAGTAGTCCTGCGTCAAATGCGTTACGCGCATCCCGCTGGGATTGTAGCGCATGTGGAGCGTGGCGTGCTCCAGATTCACCAGCCAGCAGTGCCTTTTGGAAAGGCTTTACAACGAACAAATTGGCATATCGGCGACATAAATTTGTTTTGGCTAAACATTCGCAACAACGCAAAACAACGAGCAAAAATGTTCGACATAAAGGAGATGAAAGGTAGTTTATGACATATATCCATCGACAAAAATTAAAATACTTATATTGCAGTTCGTAACCAATTTCTCCATCGTGCGAATCACTCTAGCAGTTTTCACTTTTCTTACCCTGGGTGCTGGACAGTTTAGCATGCTCCAAGCCCAAGCCGAATCGCCAAGTTTCTGCGATTCCATTCCTTACAATCCCGACGCAGATTGTGACGGATTGATAACGGCATTTGATTTTTTGCCATTTTTCTCTCTGTACGCGACGGAATTTTCGCCCGAGGTCGATTCATTGATTTTACCGATAAATCTAGACCCAGATCCGACCAACGAACTGCAATTATTGGCTATCGATGGAGATACCTTGCGGC
>DIHQ01000185.1 GCA_002420235.1 Flavobacteriales bacterium UBA5692 | reverse complement strand
GAGATGAATAATATCGTAAATCGTTCCGTTAATAGCCTAGAATTCAAAGACAAAGTCATTTTTTGGCTTGGTGTTCTTCTTTTGATTTTCGTGGTGTACGATTTTGGAAACGTTGGCGGTAAAATGCCATGCGGTATGCATCAGTGGCGACAATGCGATGCCTTTTCGATGGCAATTAACTATGCTCTGGAACCGCGCGGATTGTTCAGGCCAGCGATGCATTTTCAGCACGGTACCGGAGGAGGGGAGGCGATTGGTGAATTTCCGCTTTCGTACTACGCAAATGGAAAACTCTGGAAGGTTTTCGGTGTTCAGCCTTGGACCTTGCGGTGGACCCATTTGGCGCTTCTGCTATTCGGATGTTGGTGCCTGTTACAGACCGTGCACCAATTTGTATCGATTCGAAGCGCTCTGGCCGTGACATGGTTGACGATGGGATCATCACTTTTAGCTTTTTACGGTCCGAATTATTTGGTCAATGCAGCTAGCTTGGGGCTAATCTATGTGGGCTGGTGGCAGGCCTACAAATGGTGGCGTTCCGATTGCACTGACCTGAGGTCACGGTTGTTTATGGTAGTTACTTTTACCCTGGCATTGTTGTTCCGCCCTACAATGGCCCTTGGTTTGATTCCTGTCGCATTTGCTGCCTGTGATGTCAGGCACTGGCGGAGATGGGCAGTGGCCGTAGGTATACCTGTATTTGTTAGCGTGCTATGGGTCCTTTGGGCCAAATGGGTCAATACTCAAAATGATAGTGTTTATTTCTTGACGTCTACAAAGCCGCTGTGGGACGCAGATTCTATTGCAACCACCTGGCGCGCTTTTCGTGAAGATATATTGCCTCAGTGGTATCATCGTTATGTTCGGATTTTGGCCGTGAGTGTGCTCTTCTTCTCGATTATTCGGTATGTGCGTATGCGGGATTTGAGTCTTCGATGGCTCTCGGCTTCAGCAGCTACAACAGCGTCTGCTTCGGTTGGTTACATGGTCCTGTGGTTTGAGAATCTGAATGTGCATGATTATTACCTGATCGAATTGCAGGTAGGAGTACCTATTATCGCGGTGTGGGCGATATCGTGTTGGGCAAGCGTAAGCCGAGCAGTGAAGCGCTGGTTGTGGGCTTTGTTTTTTGCGGCTTTGGTTTTGCAATTGATGGATGCCGGCTTGAGAACCCGTATGAAGCACCGGCCAGTTCGTGGGTGGCTGAATGAGTTGATTATTCCTTCGAGAGAGCGCGGCGTTTGGGAATGGTTTCACTGGGACCAAGAGAGACGATTCGGTAATGCTCTTGAGTGGAACGGTGTCCTGCGTTCAATTGGTATTAAACGAGATGACCTCATCATATCGGTGACTGATCCTAGCCCAAATATCTCGCTGAGCCTTATGGACCAGAAGGGCTTTACTAATTTGTACGATGACGCCTACCAAGGGGAAAAGCGCATTGCCTTTTATGTCACTAAAGGGGCATCATACCTAGTTTGCAATAATCCAGATTGGTATGAAGCGAATAAGGATAGCCGCTGGCTGTCGAAGCAAATGATGCAAATGGGAAACTTCCGCGTGTTCAATTTGTTTGAATCAGATGGTTACGTAGAACCGCAAAACACCACTGATGAACAGTAGTGCTAGGCAGAACTCATGGGACTTAAATCGATTTTTACAAAGGAGAAAGGCAAAGAATACCGAAAGGTTCTTAAGGAGAAAGGCTTCAAAGGTCTGGTCAGTGAGTACGGATGGAAACTGGTGCTTGCGGTCATAATGTTCTACTTGATTCGCGATTCCATTTTATACATCTTGATCCCGTACCTTATTGCCAAAGGGTTGTTCGGCAATTAGATTTCAGTTGGATGAGTACTGACAAACTGTCAGTTTTACACGAAATCCTTACATTTGCAAACTACTTTTCGGAATCCATGTCCATAGAACCCTCACAATTGCAGGATCACAATCACGAACTCATGCATGAATCGCTGCAGGGTTCTCCCACTGTGATTTCAAGTACGCCTTCGAATGGACGAAAGCTTTACCTCGAAAGCTATGGTTGCCAGATGAACTTCAGCGATTCGGAGATTGTCGCCAGCATTTTGAATGAAGCTGGCTTTGCAACTACACGCGATGAAAAAGAGGCGGATCTTATTTTATTGAATACGTGCGCCATTCGCGAAAATGCCGAACAGCGCGTTCGTAGACGACTGCAGCAATTCAAAAAGGCCAAGCAACACCGTCCTGAATTAGTGGTTGGAGTGCTTGGATGCATGGCAGAGCGATTAAAAGAGTCACTGCTTGAACAGGAGAAGCTGGTGGATTTGGTGGTCGGCCCAGACGCTTACCGGGATATTCCCAACTTGGTGGATCAAGTGCACGGAGGACAAAAGGCGGTTAACGTACTGCTAAGTCGGGAGGAGACTTATGCGGAAATCAGCCCAGTACGTTTGGATTCTAATGGTGTGTCCGCATTTATCAGCATTATGCGAGGCTGCGATAACATGTGCAGTTTTTGTGTGGTTCCCTTTACCCGAGGACGCGAGCGAAGCCGGGATCCGGAAACCATCGTTCGTGAGGCAAATGAGTTGTTCGAAGCGGGCTACCGGGAAGTCACATTACTGGGCCAAAATGTTGATAGCTACAAGTGGAACATCGATAATAAAGGTGAAATTAAGGATACAGAATCGCCTGTCGTGTATTTCGCAGAATTGATTGAGCGCGTTGCCGAGGTGAATTCTGACCTGCGTGTTCGTTTTTCGACTAGTCATCCCAAGGATATGACCGACGATGTCCTGCACGCTATGGCCCGACATGAAAACATTTGCAAGTACATTCACTTACCAGTGCAGTCTGGGAACAGCGATAATTTGAAGCGCATGAACCGCGGTTATACTCGCGAATGGTACCTCGAGCGTATTGATTCCATTCGCCGGATTATGCCCGATTGCGCAATTTCCACGGATATCATCGCAGGGTTTTGTGGGGAGACTGAAGAAGAGCATCAAGACACGCTTAGCCTAATGGAAGCTGTGCAGTATGACATGTCGTACATGTTCCAGTACAGTGAGCGGCCGAGGACGTTGGCTCAGCGCAAGTATGAGAACGATGTTCCGGATGAGGTTAAAAGCCGCCGATTACAAGAAATCATTGCTCTTCAAAAGGGCCATGGTGCGGCTCGAACTAAAGCACTCACGGGTAGAACCTACCGGGTACTCATTGAAGGCACATCCAAAAAAAGTGATGATGAATATTTCGGCCGGACCACTTACAATACAGTGGTTGTTTTTCCTAAAGAAAACGCAGAGCCCGGAACGTATGTAAACGTTCACGTGCGCGACTGCACTGCTGTGACGTTGTTAGGCAATATCACAGAGGAGCCAGCCGTCGCTTAATCGCCAAATTATGGATGCACTTTCAATAAAGCGGCGTTTTGGTATTATCGGAACAAGTCCGGCTTTGGACCGGGCAGTGACTGTTGCGTCGCAGGTGGCGCCGACGGATTTATCTGTCTTAGTGCTCGGAGAAAGTGGGGTGGGAAAGGAGGCGATGCCTCGGGTGATACATCATTTTTCCCGACGCAAACACGGGCCTTTCATCGCGGTCAACTGCGGAGCTATTCCAGAAGGCACCATTGATAGCGAATTGTTTGGACACGAAAAGGGGGCATTTACTGGAGCCACCGAATCCCGCAAAGGTTACTTCGAAGAGGCGAATAGCGGCACTATTTTTTTAGATGAGGTAGCGGAATTGCCATTGACCACGCAAGTGCGTTTGTTACGCGTATTGGAAACCGGCGAGTTCATCCGTGTCGGGTCTTCCAAAGTGCAGAAAACGGATGTTCGGGTGGTTGCAGCGACAAATGTGGACTTCGGGGATGCTATTCAGCGTGGGCAGTTTCGGGAAGATTTGTATTATCGTTTGAGCCAAGTTCCAATAGATGTACCCCCGTTGCGTGCGCGCGTGAGCGATATTCATTTGCTTTTCCGCAAATTCACAACTGACTTTTCCGAGCAATATCAAATGCCGCCTCTATCACTTGCGGAGGATGCTGTCGAAGTTCTTGAAAACTATCCTTGGCCTGGTAACATTCGCCAATTGAAAAACACAACGGAGCAGATGTCCATTTTGGAAATCGAACGCCGTATTGATGCCGATACATTGCTCAGTTATCTGCCGGAATCTCACCGGAGTAGACTTCCCATGCGGGAATCTTCCGACTCGGATTCCAATTTGAATGAGCGGGAAATCTTGTACAAGGTGCTTTTTGACATGCGCCAGGAAATGCAGGACCTAAAAAAGTTAGTCTATGACCTGATGCAAAGCGAAACGTCACACGTCAGTTCAGAGCTAGCACAACAAGTGTTTAATAATCCGCCCCCTTCGCTGAAGGGATTACCAGTCGGCCGGGAGGAATCCCGGGAGGAGTCGAGGGATTCCTTCGAGACCGATTGGTCACCAGCGCAGTGGCAAGGGACTTCAGAAGTGCAACGCGCACCAACCGTTTCCCATGCTGAGCTGGAGGAAGCGCAAGAAGTGGAGGAAGTACTTTCATTACAGGACTCTGAGCGAGAATTGATCCGCAAGGCTCTCGCAAAGCACCGCAACCGCCGGAAGTATGCTGCGCTTGAATTGGGCATTTCTGAGCGGACCTTGTACCGTAAGATCAAAGAATACGGTTTGAAATGATTAGGGTTAAGAGGCAAGCGTCAGTGGTGCTAATTGTAATAGCCTTGTTCACGAGCAGATGCAGTATTTATTCTCCATACGGCGCCCAGACTTCTGGCGCTTCAACGTATTCCGTTGCGGCTTTTGAAATGCTTACACCGTTGGCGACGGCATCAAGTGCTTTGACGCTTACTGAAGCATTGCGAGACCGCATCCAACGTCAATCCACGCTTCGCTTGGTGGATGAATCGGGAGAACTTCAGTTTGCTGGCGAAATCGTCACATGGGAAGTGACACCCGTCAATGTTCAAGGTGACGAAACAGCAGCTTCCAACCGCTTGACAATAGGGCTCTCAATTCATTACGAGAATACGAAGGATTCCGAGCTGGGATTTGACCGTAGCTTCTCGCGTTTCGCTGATTACAGTAGTGAATTGGATCTTTTGGAAGTGGAAGATGCGTTAGTGGATGATATTGGTGCTCAACTCTCGCAGGATATTTTCAATGCTTCTTTGGGAAATTGGTGATGTACTTTTACTAAACGCACCATTGTCATGCAACTGCAACGCTTACAAGAGCTCATTGAATTCCCAGATCGAGTAGAACCATCCGACCGCGATGGACTGAAGGCGTGGAGTGATAAGTTTCCCTATGCTGGCGCTATTGCAATGCTTCTGGCTCGGGCTAGCGCAGTTGGGGGACACATGGAACAAGAGGCAGACTTATTGAAAGCTGCAACACATGTTACGTATCGTCGTCCGTTGTTCGATTTACTCATACTGAAACGCCTCAAGGCAGAGGCCGAAGTGGTGAATCAAATGGTGAGTGAAGAACAGGATACAACCGAGGAAATTGTTCTTCATGGTGCGGTTGATGATACAGCACCCCATTTGAATCCCGAAGCACCGATGGAACGGGATGCGCTCATCGCAGCGATTGGTCGAACAATTGAGCGAGAAGTGAGCCCTGCCGGCGATGCGCCTTCTTCTCAAGAGACGCAGGATATGGATCGAATTCGCGCAGCGACTGTGTCACCCTTCTCTGCTTGGCTTGTGCAGCGTGCTGCTGAGGTAGGTTTCGGAGAATCTGATGATGCGTTGTCACTATCTCACCCCTCCGCGACAAACGAAGGACTAGGCGTTAGCGATTTGATAGATCGGTTTATCGAGCAGCAACCTAGCATCGGTAAGTTGCGCGAGGTAGGTGCGCCAGTGGAGGAATGGGCACAAACCAGTGTCATGGAGGACCCGACACTTGTGACTGAGACCATGGCCCGAATTTTTGTGAAGCAAGGCCAAATCGGAAAAGCGAGGAAAGCTTATCGCTATTTGGCGTTGAAATATCCAGCAAAAAGCACTTATTTTGCATGCCAATTGAAAAATCTGAGCCGCCGCCAATGAGGGCTGGTTGGTTTAAATGAATAAGAGGAAACCATGGGATACTTTTTGATGGTCGTGATTTTAATAGTTTGCGTCCTGCTTGGCGCAGTTATCCTCGTTCAAAATCCTAAAGGTGGCGGATTAGCTACAGGCTTTCAGGGTGCAGGCCAAATGGGTGGTGTACAGAAAACCACTGATTTTTTGGTAAAGGCGACCTGGTATTTAACAGGTGCTTTGTTTGTGTTGTGCATTCTAGCCGGAGTTTTTTTCGGTAATGCTCGTCAAGATACTGGCATCGAAAGCCGTGGCATCGCTCCCCCATCAGGAGTTGAAACACCAATCGCGGAATAACCGAACAACGAAAATGAATCAGCACGCTCACTTCACGAGATGGAGCGTCGAGACGTGTCAGTACCTGACATCTTTGCCTGCGGAATGTGCCAAACCCTGACGGGGTGTCATGGAAAAACTACCGAGAGGTACTTGGCATGGAAATCGCTAACCCTAATGAAAAACCAAATACCCTAAATACAGACACATGTCAGTTAACATTCAACCCCTTGCAGACCGGGTTCTTGTTGAGCCCGCTGCTGCAGAAGAGAAGACAGCAAGTGGAATCATCATTCCCGACACCGCCAAAGAAAAGCCGCAGCGCGGCACTGTTGTTGCGGTAGGGCCCGGAAAGCCTGAGGAACCAACAACCGTCAAGGTGGGTGATGTTGTTTTGTACGGCAAGTATGCCGGCACAGAACTCCAAGTCGAAGGAGTGGATTACATGATGATGCGCGAAAGCGACATCTTGGCAATTGTTTAACCAATCGAAATCAACTGAATTATGGCAAAAGAAATTCAATTTAATACGGATGCACGCAACGGTTTGAAATCGGGCGTGGACCAACTGGCCAATGCGGTCAAAGTGACACTAGGTCCAAAGGGACGTAATGTTGTCATCGAAAAGAAATTCGGCGCACCTTCGGTCACCAAGGATGGTGTTTCTGTGGCGCGTGAAGTAGAATTGAAGGATGCCCTTGAGAACATGGGAGCGCAAATGGTAAAAGAAGTTGCTTCTAAGACGGCAGATGTCGCAGGTGACGGAACTACAACCGCTACAGTGCTAGCACAGGCATTAATCAGTGAAGGCTTGCGCAACGTCGCGGCAGGAGCGAATCCTATGGATTTAAAACGTGGCATGGATAAAGCTTCGAGGGCGATTATTGAAGAATTACAAAAGCTATCCCGGGAGGTTGGAGATGATAATTCTAAGATTGAGCAAGTGGGCACCATTTCGTCGAATAACGACGAAACCGTTGGTTCGCTCATCGCAGAAGCCATGCGTGTAGTGGGCAACGAAGGCGTCATCACGGTTGAAGAGGCAAAAGGTACCGAGACGGAAGTAAAAACAGTCGAGGGTATGCAGTTTGACCGAGGCTATCTGTCGCCTTACTTCGTCACCAATAGTGAGAAGATGGAAGCCGAGCTAGAAAATCCCTGCATCCTGATTTACGACAAGAAAATTTCGACCATGAAGGATTTGCTTCCATGTTTGGAACAAACAGCCCAGGGTGGTCGTCCGCTACTCATTATCGCAGAAGATATCGACGGTGAGGCCTTAGCAACCCTTGTGGTAAATAAGATTCGAGGTTCTCTCAAAGTGGCTGCGGTAAAGGCTCCTGGTTTTGGCGATCGTCGCAAAGCTATGTTGCAGGATATCGCAATCCTTACCGGTGGGCAGGTGATTTCAGAAGAAACTGGATTGAAGCTCGAAAATGTAACTCTCGCGGATCTCGGTTCCGCTGAGAAAGTGACGATCGATAAGGACAACACTACCATTGTAAACGGAAGTGGAGCGAAGGAGCAAATCGAGGCACGTATTGGACAAATCAAGGCGCAAATCGAGACTACAACATCGGATTACGATAAAGAGAAATTGCAGGAGCGCCTCGCAAAACTTGCTGGGGGAGTCGCCGTTCTTTATGTAGGAGCGGCTACAGAAGTGGAGATGAAGGAGAAGAAGGATCGCGTAGACGATGCATTGCATGCTACTCGCGCTGCGGTTGAAGAGGGTATAGTCCCCGGAGGTGGAACAGCCTACATCCGAGCAGCTGGCCAAATAGAAGGCCTCACGGGTGTTAACCAAGATGAGACCACCGGCGTTGAGATTGTTCTGCGAGCTGTCGAGGAGCCTCTGCGTCAGATTGTTGCCAATGCTGGTGGCGAAGGCGCGGTCGTTGCTAATGCCGTCCGCGAGGGTGAAGGCGATTTCGGATACAATGCGCGGACTGAAGTGTACGAGAATTTGTTCAAGGCAGGGGTCATCGACCCTACGAAGGTTACTCGTGTTGCACTGGAGAATGCTGTATCCATCTCAGGAATGGTCTTGATTACTGAATGTGTCATTGCCGATGAAGAAGAGGAAGCACCAGCTGCTCCTCCAGCCGGTATGGGCGGCGGCATGGGTGGCATGATGTAAACCACTAGATAAGAATATGAAAAGCCACTCCAATTGGAGTGGCTTTTTTGTTCCCTTCTGAATCATCGTAACTTCGTGGCCAGTGTCGGTATCGGTAAAAAACGTAAAGCACATGTTCGGTAAACAAGCTGCCTTAGACGGAGTGAGCTTAGAAGTACCGAGTCCGCAAGTTCTCGGCCTGCTCGGGCCAAATGGAGCGGGAAAATCTACTTTGATGCGACTTGTCGCGGGGTATTTGCATCCAAGTGAAGGATGGGTTCATGTGTGTGGGAAGAACGTTCAAAAGCATCCAATTGATACCAAAAGAAATATCGGTTATCTACCAGAACATAATCCAATTCACTTGGAAATGTACGTGCGCGAGTATCTCAATTATGTAGCGCAATTGTACCATCTGTCGAATCGAAAGGTGAAGGTTGAGGAGGTCATTGATCGCGTTGGTCTGTCCCCAGAAGCGCACAAGCTTATAGGAACATTGTCCAAGGGATACCGCCAGCGCGTCGGTTTAGCCCAAGCACTCATTCACGATCCAGCGGTTTTGATTTTGGACGAGCCGACTTCTGGTTTGGACCCCATCCAATTGGCCGACATTCGCAACCTTATTAAGGAGGTCGGTAAGAAACGTATCGTAATCCTTTCTACACACATCATGCAAGAGGTAGAGGCGATGTGTGAGCGTGTGGTCATTATTCATCGTGGCCAATTGGTCGCCGATGATACAGTCGCCAATTTGTGCAGTCAACCCGGTGGTTTGGATGCGGCTTTTCAATCTTTGAGCAAGTCCGTTTGATGGAAATTCGTCAAACACGTGGCGTGGTTTTGCGCACCACAGGTTCTTGGTACCGAGTCCGTGACTCAAAAACGGGTGGAGTTTATTCGTGTCGGGCGGGTGGTCGTTTGCGATTGCATGGAGACCGCTCAACAAATCCATTCGCCGTAGGAGACGGCGTCGTAATTGAATTTCATGGACAGGATGAATCACCCTTGATCATAAAACGTGAGAAAAGGCGGAATGCAATTGTGCGTCGTTCTGTTAACCTATCCAAGCAACGCCAAATCGTCGCAGCTAACTTGGACAGAGCCTTTCTTGTCGTCACCGTAGCTAGTCCGGAGACGAGCACGGGATTTATAGATCGTTTCCTCGTTACTGCTGAGGCTTACGGGGTGCCGACTACGTTGGTCTTCAATAAATGCGACCTCTACAAAGGTCAACTCGATGCAATCGCTCGCTTGGATTACCTCGAAGAGGTGTACTCTAAGGCAGGATATTCGAGTCTCCGTACCTCCGCAGAAACTGGAGAAGGCCTAGGGAAGTTAAAATCGTCTCTCGCTTCGGCGGGGATCAATTTACTCTCCGGCCACAGTGGCGTTGGTAAAAGCACCTTGATCAACCGGTTGGTGCCTGGTCTTGAATTAAAAACGGGTGGTGTGTCCAGCGTACATCAGAAAGGCAAGCACACAACGACGTTCGCCGAAATGTTTGCATTGCCATCAGGGGGCTATATAGTGGACACACCGGGTATTAAGGGTTTTGGATTGGTTGAACTTGAACGGGGAAAGTTGCATCACTACTTCCCAGAATTGTTTGCCAAACTTCCGGCATGTAAATTTCATAACTGCCTTCATCGAAATGAGCCTAAGTGCGCCGTGCGCGAGGCGGTTCAGAAAGAAGAAATTGCCGAGAGCCGTTACCTCAACTACCTTGATTTGTATGAAAACTTCGAGGCTAATACCTCTTATCGATAGGTTTCATATAGATGGGTCTTGAAGGCGCGAAGCGTAGAGGTCGCCCACGCGCAGGCTCATTGAGTTATAGCGGAGCGGTTGTCCGGTTGTCCGGTTTCGAACAGCGATACCCATACTGCGCAAGATGCCATCGCCTGCTGCACAATCCCATTCCATGTAAGAAGCGCTCCGGGCATGAACATCAGCTTCTCCAGTTGCCAGGAGGCAGAATTTCAACGCGCCACTCACCGCTTCCATTCGAAACGCATCGGCATTTAATGATGGAGGAAGTAATTCCTCTTTGGATAGTGTTTCATTCCAACTCGTAACCAGTCGGTAAGGGCGGGTTGCGGCCAGCGGTACAATTGGCTGCGACTCATTTAAATTGGATAGTGACACCGTAAACGGGCTTTTTATTTTCGTTCCTGCAAAAATCCTGTCTGATAATGGATCGGCAACAATGCCCAGGATGGGCCCCGTCTTATCGCACAAAGCGATGTTAATGGCGAATCCCTTCCGGTGATCAATATAAGATTGTGTTCCGTCGAGCGGGTCTACCAGCCAAAATAATGGCCAATTCGCCCGTTCAATGAAAGGGGGAAGAGTTCCTTCTTCGCTAATAATGGGGATGCTGTGCGGGGCCAGTATGCCCTGGATGACTTCGTGGCTTTCAAGGTCTACAGCGGAAACTGGACTTCCATCGCGTTTGGATCGGATTACGAGGCGATTGTTCTGGTGGGAAAGGTGACGGAGGAGTACGGCTGAGCCTTCGGCTGCGGCTTTTAGAGCAGTTTGCAAAAGCCGGTTCAGTCGTGCGGTTTCCATGGCAACAATATACAGATTTGATGTATATTTGAACCGTCGCAGGGGTGCCTCGATTCCGAGTGCTGAGAATATACCCTCATAACCTGACCGAATAATCTCGGTAGGGGAGCTGAGCTAGGCCACCAGGCCTACATTGGGGTTGTGCCTCCTTGCGCCGTTTTCTTGAATAAACCTTAAAAACGATGAATCGATTCACCATCATCTTGCTTTGTGCTCTGGCCTGGAACGTGTCCGGCACCGCACAAGCTACTGCCTCTGCAGAAGCAGACTCCATTTTAAAAACTGTTCAATTGCTTCCGGCGACGATTTCCGCTATTCAGGCACCTGAACGGTCTCCATTTCCAACGCAAACAGTCGAGGCTGTGGAGCTGGCAAAAAGAGATGCATCCATGGACATGCCATTTCTTTTGCGATTTACACCTTCACTCGTCGTGACCTCTGATGCCGGCGCTGGCATTGGGTATACGTCCATGCGCATCCGGGGATCGGATCAGACACACATCAACGTGACCATTAACGGGGTTGCCCTCAACGATGCTGAATCGCACCAAGTTTACTGGGTGGATTTACCCGATTTGGCGAGCAGCGTGGATAACTTGACCATTCAGCGTGGGGTCGGTAGTTCATCCAATGGCGCCGGTGCATTTGGCGCCACCGTGGCCATCCAAACCATGGAGTTCAATGAAAAGGCCGGTGGTCGGGTTTTGCTTTCAGGTGGCTCCTTCGGAACGCTTCGCAGCATGGCGCAGTGGAGTACGGGTGAAATCGGTTCGGGATTTTATATGGAAGGACGTGCATCTCGTATTTTATCCAACGGTTACATGGATCGATCAGCCAGTGACCTGTCAAGCATGCAGTTGGGCCTTGGTTACCGATGGGATTCAGGACAAATTGCGTATTCAGCGATGCTGGGCCATGAGAGGACAGAGCAAGCATGGTACGGTGTGCCACGCATCGGATTGGATGCCGATGCCGATTCCATTTGGGCTTGGGCGGCTAATTCTTACGAGTACGGATATGGTGCTGACTCGGCGCGTATTGAAGATTTAATTGATCGAGGACGCCAACACAATTATTATGACTATGCTGACCAGGTAGACGATTACCGGCAGGATCACCATCAGGTCCATGTAAGCCAGCGCCTCGGGAGCTGGGATTTTGGTGCAACTTTGCACTATACTGCTGGCGCTGGATACTGGGAGCAATTCAGGGAGATGGACGATATTGCATTGTACGGAGGAACTTCCGTAATCACTTCCGAGGACACCGTTACCACTTCCAATGTCATTCGCCGGCGCTGGTTGGATAATGATTTTTTCGGAGGCATCCTTCAGGGTAGCCGATCTTTAGAGAACGGCGGTGTACAATTTGGCCTAGGAGCTTTTCAGTACGAGGGTGAACACTTCGGCAACCCAATTTGGATGGAAGCAGGGGGACAATCGCTCTCGCCGCAGCATCGCTACTACGATAATCTTGGACAGAAATCGGATCGATACGCGTTCGTCAGCGGTGACCAGCGCCTAGCTGAGGGTAAGGTCAACGTTCGAGGAGAAATTCAGGCGCGCCAGGTGGGCTATAGCGTTGAAGGCACCGACAATGATTTGCGCACGCTACAGGTCGATACTTCAATGACTTTCATTAATCCCAAACTTGGATTGGATTACATCGTCAGCCCAAGTAGCCGTATTTTTGCCTCCGTGGC
>DIHQ01000008.1 GCA_002420235.1 Flavobacteriales bacterium UBA5692 | reverse complement strand
AGTACTATCAAATTGTAAATGGAAGAGGTGATCCAACCTACATAGAGAACGGATTCTCCATCTACGAAGTAGATATTTTGAATGGAATTGCTCCTTTCAATGTCCGACATATCCATATTCAGGAACATCCGATAAAAGTTATGTCAGCTCATCCTCACCCTGAAAATCCAGAGCACTTACTTCTTGCAGGATTCTTGGAATTGGATGCAACTAATTTGCCATACGATCCAAATGATCCGCAATCATTTTACGACATATCAGCTGGAGATCGTCCACCGTTTCTCATGGAAATAAACCCAGGTATTATTCAACCTGGTTTAAGCTGCATCGAGTGGCACGAAGTTTATGATGTTCCGGCTTCATTTTTTGGCGTGAGCCCATCATGGAACCGATATGATGTCTTTAGCAACATGGGCGATCAACCTGAAATATTCCATCCTGAAATGCTCTTGGTAGAACCGGAGACAAATCCAAAGCTCATCGGTTACAAGGACGACTACGCCGCATCGAATGAGTTTGATATGGAGTTTATAGGAACGAATTTGGAAGGAGTTACCGAATGTCCAACATTACAAGCAAACTTAATTGAACTCGAGCGAGCTCCAGTAATTTCTCCTGAACTCTCGTTCACACCAAAAGAGTATGCTTTATTCCCATTCGCGCCGAATGTGCTTGAACCGGTAGTTGATATATTACCCTGCGACATTTGTTTCCCTGAGGTGCAGGTAGTTACGGACGAAGTGACCTGCGATTTCATTCGTGTTCTTATTAATCCGATTGGTGAAAATGCCGATGATGTCTGCTATGACATCATATGGAGCGATGGCACTTCAGCTTCAGGGACAGATACGACAATAATTGAGAAACCGTGGACTCCTGGAACGACCAATTTGACATTTTCTCTAAACTCATATTGTTGCAATGAGCCGGCAATGACGGGAATCCCTGTCAACACATCTTTTGAACTGCCTGAGGGATGCGATTGTGGAACATGCGCTCCATTCGTCAGAGCCGAGCAAAATCATCAAGAATCAGTAACCTACTTCTCTGACGGATCATTTAGTCCGACTCCCACAATACCATTATCTCTCTTTGATCAAGAACCGGGGTGTACGCCGGGATTTGTAGCTGAATATGAATTGAGTTTTTGGTCCTTCTTCTCGCCTTACATGCCATTTAGTAACTGTCTTGACGATCGAACGGTTGAATGGCAAATTGATGGTGCGACTGTTGCGTCATTTGGATGCGGATTACCCAGTGATTATTCAGGACTAAAACCTTTTGGAGAATACGAAGTAACAGCAATTTTGACCGATTGTTCGGAAACTATTTGCGCCGATACTTTGCATAGGACTCTTACACTTGAAGCATGCACTCCTCCTGAATATTTACCTTTCTCGTTAGTCGATGCAACGATGTTCTGTAGCGGCCCTTTTGCATGTGGGAAATATTTAAATGCGGGATTAGCCGTGCCCTCGTGCATGACGTTGGATTGGATTATTGATGGTGAGGTTTTCGAAGATGACCCAATGGTTTCAGAATTACATTGTTTCGGATGGGGGTCACATTCAGTCTCGCTGCGTGCTACTTGCAACGATGACCCTTCTCGTTTTACCGAATCTGAACCTCAAGAGTTTTATTGCGGTCCAACACTTACGCCAACCTTGATATATGACTTGGAGCTTTGTACTATAGAGATTGAAGTGTCTGATATTCTCTCAGAAATGAGTCTTGCTTTCGAGGATACTTTTGACATTGGAGACTTTGATGCGAATGACGCTGTTTTTTCAGCATACGTAACGTCATGTGACATACTTGCACAAGCAAATCAACAACCACAGGTAGCCATATATCCCTTGGATCTCATGTCTAATGCAAATAATGGTTCCACGTTCTATATCTCTATTGCGAATGCTTCGAATATTCAGGCATTATCCTTGAGTATATCATACGGAGATTGGTTTGTTGGAATCATTGATTTTCCCGATTTCATCCCTCCAATTTGTGAAGTAGAGGAAATCCCTGGCTGCACCGATCCAAACGCGCTGAATTTTGACCCAATGGCCACTATCGATGATGGCAGCTGTATCTATCCCGATCAAAACCCCGAGCCCTGCGACAGCGTTTGCGACCTCATGGTGACCTATGAAATGCTCGCCGGAGCATACTGGTCTGCACCGCCGATGGTTCAAGGTGATGTGCTGTTTACCGATGCCGGCGTTGAAGTCAGTGTGGACATCCTAGGCCCACTCGCCGATAACGACGGCGACGGAGATGTCGACTTCGATGACTCTCCAAGTGTGGAGTATGTTGAAGTCGTACCATCGCCAATGCCGATGATTTTTGGCAACGGAAATGTACTCCGGACAGCAAATGCTGTCGTCAAGTTCGACATCGATGCAGTCATGCCAAACGTGGATGAAGTATGCTTTGAAATCCTCGACCTCGGTGGAGTGGATAACATCGCAATCAACGGAAGCACAATTATAATTACATCAGCTGACCTCAACGGTGACGGTATCATGGACACACCGTTCTACGGAGGACAAGAAGTGCTTAATGGAACGTTCCTCGGAGGTGTATTCGTGTCAGCTTCTAAAATGACGTTCCCGGGAGGAGCCAAAATCCTATTCCGACTCATAGGCGATGTAAATGAACTTGTTATAGGAGGACAGGAATACTGGATCGATGACCTGTGCATCGACGGAACCCCAGTCGTCGACCCCATACAAGGATGCACCGATACAACAGCTTGCAATTATGACCAGTCCGCAACGCAAGACGATGGATCATGTAACTACCCAGAAACAGGATACGACTGCAGCGGAGGGTGCTTATTTGATTCAGATAATGACGGTGTTTGCGACCAATGGGAGCAAGTAGGGTGCCAAGATGAGAATGCGTGCAACTTTGTGCAGGGTGCTACTGAAGAGGGATATTGCGACTATCCTGAGCAAGGCTATAATTGCGACGGCACTTGCGTTTCTGATGGAGACGGAGATGGTGTGTGCGATCAAGATGAACTTCCAGGGTGTACAGATGACGATGCAGTAAATTACTACCCCCTTGCAACTGACGACGATGGGACATGTATTTACGATAATTCATGCTCCACAGACATCAACGGAGATAATCAAGTGACTGTTTCAGATCTTCTGCTTCTACTCGGCAGTTTTGGAAACATCTGTGAATGACACCCTTTTTACGTTAAGAAACAATAAGGCCTGCAATGCGGGCCTTATTGTTTTCGACCATTGAGTTCGGGGCATTTTTCTCGCTCAAATTGTAAGCATCGAATAAGAAAAAACATTGAAAATCTTCAACTACGGTAATCCCATATGGATAGAGTATTCATGGTTTCGTTTTGAACATTTCCATGAACTCTGAGCATCGTATCGGAATGATTTAAATCAATGTAACTATGACGCTCGCGAATTGAATCAAAGCGTCAGAAAGTAGAAGATCGTTGGATAAAAGAGCAATGAGCAAATCAATCCCTGCCAACTGCGCTTTTTGCTGGACGCATGCCAAAGGGCTATACAAAGCAGTGGAATTTGAAAAAATAATCGCAAAATGGCATCTTCCTTTGTAAAACCGAGTGTTTCACAAACTTCAGAGTCAAAACACATATTGATATTCACAGGAGAAACTACAAGAAGAAGAACAAAAGTTGACCATGCTGAAAATCGCCGAGTTCGTGGGTGAAGCAAGAAAACAGCGATTGACATCTCCCACAATCCCGACCACCACACTGCAGCCTCAGGAAGAGGGATATAAGACGGCATGATATCCAGAAAAAACTTAGGTTCTGCAAGGTGCTTCCATCCAATGTAGCCATAAAACAAACTCATCACAGGGACGGAAATGAACTGACTGGCGGCAACAAACCACTGCAAGGGTGACCGTTTCTCCATTCGATAGCCTGGATTTTGCTGGCGTGACTATTTCGCCTTCCTCGCTGCTCGAAAACTTTGGATGAACGACACCATAGCGATTACGCCTGTAATGAGCATAACTGAAACGCGAACAACAGCTCCCGTATCTCCACGTCCGATAGAACTCCGAAGTGGCATAAATAAACTGATTACAATCAACAACGTAAGCAAAACAGCAATGTGAGCAATGGCTTTATTCTGGTTTTTCACACCGCGGTTGCAAACGATGAGGATTACACCAAAGATTACTGGAATCAAGGCCGTCATTGAAGGGTTATCCGATGTATAGTAGCCATAAGATCCTAGGAGAATGAGGCTAAGTGCGTGGACTAAGCTGACAATATGCGGTGCAGGCATGACAAGTTTAAGTTTTGGAAGGTTCGAATCTTAGTAGAGTTCGAAGGAACGAAAATTTAATCGAACTCCCCAACATTGTTTTCGTTCAAATATCCGAAAACAAAAAACTCAACTTGAGAAACTCCTCCCTTCTGAATTAACTTCTAGAAAATACAGCACAACAATTCTCTGAAAATTTCATGATGAGTAGGCACCTATCCTACTGAGAAGGTTTGAGTAATCCTCAACTACAGCTTTATTTAAACAAAAGCACGCGAAAATAGTTAGAAATTCATGATTCAAAATATCATCGGAATCATCGGCTTACTGGTTTTCGTGACCTACGTATCTCTCTTTTTTTCGGTCAAAGAAGAGGAGAAATCGGATAATTATGAACCCAATTTGCAAGATAATGTAGATCATGACGGCCATGGGAACTACAATCGACTAGGAAAAAACAAATCGAAAACATGAAAAAATTCATTTTCGCCTATTATCCGATAATCCTAGCCTTCCTCTCCTTTCTTTTCTCAGTATCGCTCTGGTTCACAGACCACCAATTGGAAGGGATTTTCGTGGGGATTTGGGTTCCTTCCATTTTATCATTGACCACAGTTCTTGCCCAAATTCGTGAAAAAGAAATCCGGAAATCTCGAAACAACCGGCCTTCATGATATTAGGCCAATAGAAGTAGATTTTGGGGTTTGCATTTGTACCGGAGTCGGCTACTTCATCATCCATTTTTAATTCGATGCCATCGAACAAAATAAAAGATATGCAAGATCAGGCTTGCAAGGGTGAGTGCCACGGTGGACATATGTAAAATCTTCCAAAGGTTCATATTGCCAACGTCCATGGCAAGATTTATCCTCGGGACGAGGATGATACAAGCTATCATACAAACAACCGTTATCAAGTTTACATTTCTAGCCCGTGTTTGATCCGTATTAATGACTCCTGTTGCACTTATTGCACCGACCAAGACAAAAAAGATGGGCCATATACTTCTTAAAAAAATGGCTGCAGATTCAATGGCAAGGGACATATTCGCCACCGGGGCAATTACCAAGGACTGAAATAAAATAATGGTAATGACGATGAGTGATCTCATCCTTTGTCTCGTGGTATTCATTTGTTCTAGGTTCGTTATTTCTCAAAAAGCATCAAACCCTGTCAATTCACGGCCAATTATCAGTTCGTGAATTTCGTTTGTACCCTGATAAGTAATTAGGGTCTCCAAATTAATCATATGTCTCATGATTGGGTATTCAGTACTGATGCCCATACCTCCTAATATCTGCCTTGACTCCATTGCCACAGCTTGAGCCATTTTCACGTTATTCCTTTTCGCCATTGATACCTGTGCGTAATGAGACTCACCTTGATCCATTAACCTTGCCAATTGCATACACAATAACTGAGCCTTGGTTATTTCTGTTGCCATACTGGCAAGCTTTTTCTGGATGAGCTGTTTGCTTCCAATCGGCTTGCCAAATTGCAGGCGCTCCTGAGAGTACTTTAAGGCAGTATCGAAACACTCCATAGCTATTCCCAAACTACCCCAAGCAACTGCGAAACGACCAATATTCAAACATTTGTATGCACTCTGGATGCCCTTCGTATTCGGTAATAGATTTTGAATCGGAACTTTCGATTCATTAAAAATCAATTCTCCGGTTTTTGATGACCTGAACGACCATTTATCCTGAAACGTATTTGACGTAAAGTTCGATACTTTCCCTTTTTCAATGATTATACCGCATACTTCATTTTCACTATTCTTTGCCCAGACAATAGAGAGATCAGCATTTTCAGAATTACCAATCCACATCTTACTTCCTTGAAGCAAGATGTGCTCATTGGAAACATCAAAACGGCAAATCATTCCTGATGGATTGGAGCCAAAATCGGGTTCTGTAAGACCAAAAGCTCCCATCAATTCTCCACTAGCCAAACGCGGTAAGTAGTATTCCTTTTGAGCTTCTGATCCAAACTCATGAATGGCATACATCACTAAAGAAGTTTGTATCGAACTAACAACGCGAATTGAACTATCGCACCGCTCCAATTCTTGCATCATCAGACCGAATGACACAAAGTCCATACCGCAGCCACCGTAATTCTCTGGAATTATAAGTCCAAAGGCACCTATCTCAGCAAGGCCCATAAAGGCTTCAGGGTGCACCACTCCTTCCTGAAAATACTTATTGATGTCCGGTCGGATTACCTGATTGACCCAATCTCGAGTAGACCTCATGATGAGATTCTGTTCATCGGTAAGGTTCGCATATGTGCTGTAAAAATCCACTAACTGTATATTCTAAGTGCCACAAAGGTGGAGGAAAAGTCGAGCGCCGTCCAATAACCGTTTTGAGGTATTAATCGAAAAATTAGACAAAATTTAAAAGCTTCAATCTCTCCAGGCTAGTTCGCGAGCTGCAACAAAAATCATTCGATTTGTGGTCGGGTCAACTGACTTTCCTGATTTCACAGTTTGGAATTCTTATAAATACTAGTCAATAACAATCGGACTGCCATCTTTTCTGTTGACGCATGATTTGGTATGCATCCGCATCACATATCCTCAACTTTGATTCCAAACCCTGGAGCATATCATCACTTCCACAAATAATGAATCTTGTTGTTGAATCAGTCCATGATTCGAGCTGCTTATCCTTCGAAGTAAAGAAATCTTGAACATATTTTATACCATCTCGCGGCCGCGTCGAAAATGCCAGACAGGTGCTTTTAAGTGCTCCTCGATTTCTGGCATCATGGAACATGGTTTCAGCAAATAAAGCCTCATTTTCGTCTCGTACACCCCACAGTATCGTGGCATTTTGGTTATCTGGTAAAGAAGCAATCATACCAAATAATGGGCCAATTCCGGATCCATTGGCAACGAAAATCAAATTTTCGTCTGTGTCCATTAAATGGAAATGGGAGTTGATTTGAACCCTCCCGTAAACGATGCTTCCAATTTGAAGTTTGGACAGCCAAGTCGAGCATTTACCGCCCTCAACTAATCGAACACAAATTCCATAAGTTCCATCAGGCTGAACAGATAAAGAATAATATCGTTCAGAATTCGACCCCGGAGACTCCAACGCGATTAAATCGCCGGACTTAGCCTTTTTGGAAGGGTTCCCCACCTGTACAAATTGAATCCAAAACAGGGAATCTGTTCCGCTTACATTGTGCACTTGGAGCGTAAGTGGGAAGGATTTTTCGTCAGCCAAGACTTGCGAATTCACTGAACACTTTGGTAAGGCAAATTCCTTGCAAACGCGGTCGACACAAATTTGAAACTCCGCCCAATTTTGAGAATTCACACTATGAGATGTAACCAAAGCTTCCTTATCTATTTTGGCAACCAGTGCCTCTGCCAAGTCTTTTCCGAATTGAGCAAATCGCTCGTATTTGCGATCTCCAAAACCTATTACAGATACTTTCGAATTTTCAGGAAAACTTATCCAGCCTTCAATTTGATTTCGCCAGTTCCATAAGTGTTCAGGGGCAGCACCTCGACCATAGGTAGCGACCATGAAAACAACATTGCCCTGAATGGCATCAGGTGAAAACTTTTCAAATTCGAAAACTCGAGCATTATATCCGGCCAGACCTAAGGCCTCTTTGAATTCATCCGCAAATTTCCATGTTGTTCCGCCCTGTGAAGCAACAACTAATGCGACATCAAAACTTGAAATCTCCTCGAAACTTGCAGCTCGGATTTGGGACTTTTTCCGATACCAAATTTGAAGCCCTGTCCAAATCGCGAGACACGATGCTAGTCCACTGAATAGCCACAATAGAGACCAACCCAAGCTCTTATAACCCGTGTGAACATCTGCCATCCACTTCAACAGAGAAGATTTCGCATTAGGACGAATTTCTCCCATTTCAATTCCTTTTAATGCATCAATACTCACCTCTATTCCATTTCGAAAACGCACCTGGAACCATTCCTCCTCATCAAATGCAAACGGAAAATCAATGGACTGGATTTCTGCAAGTGCATGCGCTTGAAAGATTTCAAATTCTTTAAAGTCTTTCACCTCAATTTCATCTGGAACCTGCGAAGTAGACTCCGTACTTTTGAACTTCCACAAACCGAAATGCGTGGCCGACATACTTAATCCTGTCAGGCTCAGAATGCACAATGGGATAAAAAGGACCAGTCCAGTATCCACATGCAAAATGTTCGATGATTTAAGCTTAAACCCGTGAGTCTTCAACCAAAGCAATAGTCCCGTAAGCGTCAGTATTAAGAAGAGCACAGTACTAACAGCTGCCCAAACTCGACCCAAGGTTCCCAAGAAAAATGATCGATGTAAGATAGAAGCCCATTGCACGACACTCGCAGCACGTTGACGCTCGCCAATCACATTTTCTAATTGGATATCCCATTCCCACGTGCCATAAGCGTAATCGACGTGTTCACCTCTGACAAATACATGACCACATTCATCAAATTCAATCGCATCGATAAAATCGAACTGATCTTGAAACGAAGTCATCAGATCTGAAATGCTCGTCGAGTTCATCAAGGAAGCATTTCCTTGGGCTCCGATGTTGCAGCCCGTTGCATACCAAGCCAGAATCGTTCCAGTTACGATGACCAAAACGAATGCGACGGACACCCAAACAGCTAAAAACCTATGTATCCTTCGAAGCCAGACCGACTGAAACATCAAATCGCAAGCAGTCTCACGTAACGAATGAAACCGTCACATTCTAATTTTTCGTTCGGTATATCTGTGTCAAGCGGCACTACAATCTCACGAGGGTAGTACCCTTCGTTTTCAACTCCGGACTCAAAACGTATCCCGTAGCCTTTATTGAGAACCTCTGATTCAAGATCAAAGACAAATGTGGTGCGTTCTCCGCCAGCAATTGTAGGGCCGGTTATGCCGTCGACTGACGTTCTTTTTCTTCCGTGAAACTTCCACCACTCTTCCAGCTCATAATACCACTCATCGTCGTCACCAACGATGTGAAGGGTCTTCAGATACTTGCCATTTTCATCAACAAGACCAACCGCAATGTATGCTCCTTCGCCATCGTAATTCTTCATTTGAATCATGCAACGCACCCGCTTGTCCTTGGGAGCCTCTCCTGCCTGAAAGAATAGTACCGATGTCAGGATTGCACTTAGCCAGAATTTCATGGGCTAATTTTCAAAAATTGAAGATCATTTCCAACAAGCATTTCATTTTCACTTGCCAAATCGTACGGAGTTTCTTCAAAAAAAGTACGCACATCTTTACTTGCTCCAATGGAAACGAGCCACTTCAATAAATCAATGTCCTGAGCCGTCATACATGCTTCGTGCAGTGCAGTACAGCCTTCTTCATCTTGGTGGTTAACATCGAGGCCCAAAACAGCGGCAAATTTCAGCATCTCGAGTGATTGACTTCTTGCCCCGACATGAAACCACGTTTCGCCGTCATCAAGCAGTTGTTTGGCTGAAATTCCCGCTGAACGCAAAAGAGTCAACTTCTCGTCAAAAACATCATGGTTTCTGGGACTATAGCCTTCAGACAAGGAATTTATTAGGCTACCCGTTTTGAATTTGGCCCCTTCCATACTCCATCCCGAATTCATCAACTCCTCAATGCAACCTACGGATCCTTCTTCAAGAGCATGATGCATGGCCGTCTTTCCATCAGAATCTTGCAGGTGAAGATCAGACGATTCCTGTATCATATATT
>DIHQ01000187.1 GCA_002420235.1 Flavobacteriales bacterium UBA5692 | reverse complement strand
CACTTCGATTATCGGGTGGTGTATATCAGTGGAGCCATACCAGTGGTCTACAAAAAATTCAAAGCGCGCAGCACGCGTTTTACCAATGAAACGATTCGTGTGGAGCTATTGAGGGATTCGCCCTTCACGCCAGCGGAAGAACAATGCATGCAGAATCTAGCCTTCGGAATGCGTGTCGACTATGCCGAATTCGACGCCCTACGCGATCGAAATTCTAACAAACTCTATGTTGTAGATGTCAACCCCACGCCTTGGGGACCGCCGGAACAGCTGGATCCCTACTTACGAAAGGAGGCTGTGCAGCAAATGTCCGCTTGCTTGCGGGCCTCAATTTAATCTTGCCGGAAAAATGATAGAAAGACGGCTTTATCCACCGGCAAACTTTCACCCTATTGGGTTTGGCCAAAATGTACGCACAGTCGCATAGATGTGGCGTTCGCCAAATTATAACACTTGGCAGATTCTCCGAGCGCTTTGTCCTTCGAGCAAGCGAATGTGCATTCGGAAATTATCGGGGCGTCGCCTAGAATTTTTTTGCTCAGGGGGAAACTTTCGGGTTGTAAGAAACCCAATCAATTATCGGCATCAGGACCAAATTTTCCAATGACCTTTTGACTAACCCCGGTGTTCGAGAAGCCTCCATCATGGAACAAATTTTGCATGGTGACAAACCGCGTAAGATCGCTAAAGAGTGAAATGCAATAATCCGCGCAAGCCATCCCATCTGCATTGCCCAGTGGACTCATGGACTCGCTGTATGCAATGAACTCATTAAAGCCCTTGACGCCGCTTCCAGCTGTCGTAATTGTTGGACTTTGACTAACAGTATTGATCCGCACCTTTTTCTCGACCCCATAGTGATAACCAAAGCTTCGGGTTATGCTCTCAAGCAAGCTCTTTGCATCCGCCATATCCCCGTAGTCCGGGAATATGCGCTGGGCGGCGATATAAGTCAACGCGACAACACTTCCCCACTCACTTATGGCATCCAGGCTTTTGGCGACCGCCAATGTCTTGTGCAAACTGATAGCAGAGACGTCGAGTGTTGTTTGAAGCCAATTGTAATTAATATCAGTATAGTGCTTGCCCTTGCGCACATTCGGGCTCATGCCAATGGAGTGCAGGATAAAGTCTACTGGACCGCCAAAATGCTTCACGGCCTGTTCAAACAAGTTGGTTAAGTCCTCCACGTTTGTCGCATCTGCTGGCACCACTGGAGCCTCCCCAACTTGTTCTGCGAGCTGATGAATTTCGCCCATCCGCATCGCTACGGGTGCATTGGTCAAAACCAACTCGGCACCTTGAGCATGTGCTTGAATCGCTGTTTGCCATGCGATGGACTGGTCGTTTAAGGCGCCGAAAATGATGCCCTTTTTACCTTTCAATAGATTCTCTGCCATAATGGGGGTGAATAATACAGCAAACGTACTTCAGATTTACGAGACCTCCATCGGCCAAATCTTACCGGGATTCAACAGACCTTTCGGGTCAAATTGGGCTTTGATAGCTTGTTGTAATTGCAATTCGGTTGGACTGAAGGCCAAATCGATATAAGGACGCTGTACCCATCCGATGCCGTGCTCACCGCTGATGGTTCCTCCTAATTCAATCACCTTTTCGAAAATCGACCTGATGGCAAGTGGAAGCTGATGTTCCCAAGCGGTTTCAGAAACGCCCCGCTTTAAGATGTTGACGTGAAGGTTCCCATCCCCTGCGTGTCCGTAGCAAATGCTTTCAAAGCCGTATTTTGAACCTATGGCTTTGACGGTTTCGAGCAACTCAGGTAAAGTGCCACGAGGCACGACCGTATCTTCTTCTTTGTAGATACTAGCAGCTTTTACTGCCTCACCAACAACCCTGCGTAGTTTCCACAACTGATTTTTCGCCGCTTCGTCTTCTGCCAACAATGGCTCACCAGCCCCACAAACCTTAAGAGCGGCATAAATTCGTTCCAATTGCGGCATCATTTCTGAGGGGTCAAAACCATCGACCTCAATCAGCAAATGTGCCTGTGTGGTTACGTCCATTGCAGGCGGTGTGACGCCTGCAAAGTCCGCGGCCAATTCAATAGCCGAACGTTCCATGAATTCCAAAGCAGAAGGCTGGTTGCCTTGTTGAAAAATTTTAGAGACCGCGCGGCATGCTGAATTTGCATCCGTAAAAGGCGCCAAAATAAGGGCTGTGTGGCGTGGCCAAGGCAAAAGCTTAAGTGTAGCGCGCGTAATCACACCGAGGGTTCCTTCGCTACCCACCATCAATGCTGTCAAATTGTAGCCCGTGCTGTTCTTTAAGGTATTGGCCCCCGTCTCAATAATTGAGCCATCCATCATTACGACTTCCAAGTTTAGGACCCAGTCCTTAGTTACGCCATACTTTACTGCACGAGGCCCTCCGCTGTTTTCAGCCAAATTGCCACCTATGGTGCAGCTACCACGAGATGCTGGATCCACTGCATAATAAAGCCCAAACGACTGCACCGCCTCCTGCAATTCCTGCACAATGACTCCTGGTTCGACAACAACTTGGTGATTGCATTCGTCAATATGTACTATGCGATTCAACCGCCGGGTTGATAAAGATATCCCTCCCGCTACCGGCAGCGCTCCCCCACTCAATCCTGTCATGGCTCCGGCCGGAGTCACGGGAACCTCATTTGCATGAGCCCAACGAAGCACTTTTTGAACTTCTTGTGAATTTGCCGGCTCGACAACCAAGCCCGGCATAAAAACAAGGTCTTCCGTGTAATCTGAGGCCAATTTTCGAAGGATTTCGTCTTTATCCGAAAATTTTAGCTGCCCCTCAAATTCAGTCTCGAACTTTTTTTTCCACAAATCGGACATGCCATCAAACATAACTACGTGCATTCAATAAACCTGCAGCAGGATGGACTTCTTATCTTGCTGTTCTCAAAAAAGAAACACGTATCAGCCATGCAACACCTTTTTCACTGCGTTGGGGCCTTCGGGTGCTCTGTTCTCTTTATCGTTACGTCGCCATTAAGCGCTCAGAATGAATCCTTCGATTCGTTGACCAATGAGCTAATTTGGTACAGCGGCGAATTCCAAGAAGAGCGCGTTGGAGGCGTCCGATCGATGAATGACGGCAAACACTACACCAGCTTGGAGCGTGCCGATATCGGAAGTGCAATTGTCAAGTATTCGTACAAGACAGGCGAAGCAGTGGATACAATAGCCACTAGCATGCGTGCTTTCGGAACCGCAGACCTAAGGTTCAGCGGATATTCATTTTCAGCAGACGAGAGGCATGTGCTGCTTACCACAAATGTGGAGCCGATTTATCGTCATTCGTTCGCGGCAAACTTTTACGTGTTCGATACAAGGACCCTAACCTGTAACCCACTTACGAATTTCGATTTGGGAGGACAGCGACTCGCTTCATTTTCCCCATGTGCTGCGCACGTTTCCTTCATGCGTGATAATAACGTGTTCATCGTCGAGCTTGCTTCCATGAAAGAAACCCAAGTGACCCAAGATGGTGAAGTAAATACCATCATTAACGGTGCCACCGATTGGGTTTATGAAGAAGAGTTTGGTGATGACAATGGCATGTTTTGGTCACCTGACGGACGCTACTTAGCTTTTTTGCGCTTTGACGAGAGTAACGTTAGAGAGTTCAGCATGCCCATGTACGGGGGACTGTATCCAGACCCATACGAATTTAAGTATCCGAAGGCAGGAGAAGAAAACGCTGCCGTCGAAGTCAAGGTGTTTGATCTGGAGCGCAACGAAACAGGAACGGTTCTACACCCGAAGACAGAATATATTCCCCGTGTGAAATGGGGTGTTTCCAGTGAGCAATTGTTGGTGTTTACGATGAATCGTCACCAGAGTATTTTGAACATCCATTTGGGAAATTGCTCTCGTGGAGTAAAACAATTGATTACTAGAAAAATCTGGTCTGAACAAGCGAGCACCTACATCGACATCACGGACGATATTACTTTTTTACCTGATGGTCAGTCATTTATCATGACCAGCAAGCGGGACGAGTTCAACCACCTTTACCAGTTCAATCTAGACCGACAAATCGAACCTGTCCAATTAACATCGGGCAATTGGGATGTCCTCTCCGTTCAAGGGTATGATGCAAAACGAAAACAAGTATATTTCTCTTGCTCATACTACGGCGCGACACAAACCCACCTCGCTCGTGTCAATCTTACTGGCAATATGTCCATTCTGCACGAAGAATCAGGCAGCCATACAGCTGATTATTCAAATTCGTTTGATTACTATATCCATACTCATCAAACCGCGAATACCCCGCCAGTATACACGCTGAAAGCTCGATCCGGTCGAATGGTCCGTGCGCTAAAAGACAACGCTATCCTCAATGCCACCCTCGCAAAATATAATTTACAGCCAAAAGAATTCTTCACGTTTAAAAACGATGCCGGGGATGATCTCAATGCATGGATGATTAAGCCTCCCGATTTTGATTCAAGTCTATTATACCCCGTTTACGTTGCGATTTATGGTGGACCTGGTGTAAATACCGTCTCCGACAGTTGGGGCGGCGCTAACTACTATTGGCATCAATTACTTGCCCAGCAGGGCTATATTGTTGCAAGTGTCGATCCTCGCGGCACCCCAAAACGCGGCCGGGAATTCGAACATGCCACCTACAAAGAACTTGGCAAGTTGGAGACAGAAGATTTTATCGATTTTGGAGAATACCTGGGATCCCAATCCTACGTTGATTCAGAACGTATTGGCATACAGGGATGGTCATACGGAGGATTCATGACACTGCTTTGTATGACCAAAGGTGCCAAAGTGTACACGGCCGGGATTTCCGTTGCGCCAGTCACGAATTGGCGATATTACGATACCATATACACCGAACGCTTCATGCAGACGCCTGCTGAAAACGAAAGTGGATACGACGACAATAGCCCCGTGAACCATGCTGGAAAACTACAAGGTGCCTTGCTCTTGGTGCACGGATCAGCGGATGACAACGTGCACTTTCAAAATTCCGTAGAAATGGTAGATGCCCTCGTATCCGAAGGAAAGCACTTTGACTTTTTTGCTTACCCCAATCGAAATCACGGCATCTACGGCGGCAACACACGTCTGCATCTGTTCAACATGATGCTCGACTTTGTGCGCGAAAACCTCTAATGCATTAGATTCACGGAAAATTCTAACCCTATGACTGATTCTAACACCGTGCCTTCGGGCCATCCAAAAGGGCTATATACCCTATTTTTTTCCGAAATGTGGGAGCGCTTTTGTTACTATGGTATGCGCACGCTCCTCACGCTTTACTTGGTAAAGTCGCTGCTCAAAGGCGATTCAGAGGCGAGTTTGATGTACGGAGCCTACACAGCCCTGATATATGCCGCACCGGTACTAGGAGGAAAATTGGCCGACCAGTACCTCGGCTATCGATATGCGATTTTACTGGGCGCTGTATTTATGGCCATCGGCGAGTTCATGATTCTTGGTGGAAATGAGATGTTTCTTTTGATTGGAATGGGAGCTTTGATAGTGGGCAATGGCTATTTCAAGGCCAATATTTCCACAATTGTCGGAAAGCTTTACGAAGATGATGACCCACGTAGGGATTCAGGTTTTACAATCTTCTACATCGGCATCAACATTGGTGCCCTTCTCGCGACCACTGTTGTGGCTTATGTAGGCGAAACCTATGGATTTCAATATGGCTTTGGTCTCGCTGGACTGGGCATGCTATCCGGCTTGATGATTTTCTGGCTAGGGCGTGAAAATTATTCAGCTGCTCCAGGCCTTGAGCTTCGAGAAGCGGGTCTCCAGATGAAGTGGGGAATGAAGATGTATCAGCTCATCACCTTGGCTTCGCTTCTTCTGATTCCCCTTTGTTATGTATTGATTCTGAAGAATTCCTTCCAGATAGGCGGTGAAGAGGGCTTTACGTTCCCGTTGATGACGGTGCTGCTCACATTGTTGTTTGTTTATGTCGCCTACAGCTTGATTAAAGCAGGCATCGCAGAAGGAGAAATGTGGCGTGACCGCATGGTGGCATTGGTGCTTTTCATGGTTATCAATGTGATATTCTGGGCATGCTTTGAGCAAGCTGGGACATCCTTGACCCTCTTTGCCGATCGAAATGTGGACAGGGTCATCATGGGGTGGGAAATGCCAGCATCAATGACACAGTTCTTCAATCCATTCTTTATCGTGCTTTTTGGATCCATATTCACATGGATGTGGGTCCAACTAGATAGAATTGGTAAAAATCCGTCCATCCCGATGAAATTTTCTCTTGGTATTCTCCAACTGGGACTAGGGTTTTTGGTGACCATTGTGGGACTTCAGTTTGTAAATGAAGCTACGGCAATGGTACCCCTGTTGACTTTGTTGTTCTTGTACATGCTGCACACAACAGGAGAGCTTTTTTTGTCACCCATTGGACTGTCCATGGTGACTAAATTGGCTCCGAAAAATATGGCTGGAACGGCTATGGGCGGCTGGTTTTTAAGCTTTGCCATTGCCAATTATGCAGGTGGACTAATTGCAACTTTAACTGGTGGTCACGGAGGTAGTGGAGTAATTGAGGCCGGATTATCCGACCTCGAAATCAAGACTGCAGGATTGGGTCAGTACATCGACGTTTTTTCCACTCTGGGCATGGTGCTGGTTGCCTTTGCTGTGCTTATTGCCCTCTGTAATAAGCCGCTCAACAAACTCATGCACGGGGTTCGATAACCTGCATAACATGCAGCCATGTCCTTTGTGACTTCACAACCTTTTCGAAAAGCGCCACTGGGCGCTTTTCTTTTGCGATATTGCAAAAAATAGTACACTGATGACTGCCTTACGTTCTGCCTTCGCTTCTCTGTTGCTCGTTGTCATGGTCGCCAATCCATGGGCAAGCATTGCTCAACAATACTCCATCAACTGGATGTCCCTAGAAGAAGCCATTGAAGCTCAGCAAGACGAGCCTCGTAAAATCATGATGGACGTGTTTACTCAATGGTGTGGGCCTTGCAAAATGATGATGCGCAATACGTTTACCAACAGTGATGTCATTTCGTACATGAATGAGAACTATTACGCCGTGAAATTTGATGCAGAATCGCGTCCACCCATCACCTACCAAGAACGCACGTTCCAAAATCCCGGTTGGGATCCGAATGCGCGCGGCAGGAATAGCACCCATGAACTCTCTCGCGCGCTAGGAGTCAATGCCTATCCGACGCTCGTATTCTTTGACGAAAGCGCTACAGTTATTACACCCATTCCCGGATACAAAACTCCACGACAGATGGAATTGTATCTGAGGTTCTTTGCTGAAAAATATACCAGCGGTGTTCAACAGGAAGAATGGGAGAAGTTCAGGGACTCATTTTCTCCTAGTTTCGAATAATCAGAATTTTGATGCCAAGGCTTTTGGCGGTTTTGTAGCTGTGCATAACCATTGCTTGTAGCTTATATTTGCAGCCTGAAACAGCGCCCTTTTCTAACGCTAAACTGCGAGATTTCCAACCCAAATCGCGTCACAAAATGAGTGAGACAGCACAACTAATTCTGAATGGTGAATCATACGAATTCCCAGTAATTGAAGGTTCCGAACAGGAAAAAGCCATTGACATATCGAGGTTGCGCGCGCAAACCGGATACATTACCCTAGATTATGGATTTAAAAACACGGGTTCAACCCAGAGCGGGATTACCTATTTAGATGGAGAAAATGGAATCCTGAGATACCGCGGATACTCCATTGAAGAATTGGCTGAAAATGCCTCTTTTATTGAGGTTACTTATCTCCTCATATACGGCGATTTACCGAACCGAGAACAACTCAATTATTTCCAAGAAGGCATCACTCACCACACCCTGGTGCACGAGAATATGAAGCGATTCTTTGAAGCCTTTCCTCCGGGTGCACATCCTATGGGCATGCTTAGCTCGATGATATCGAGCTTGAGCACTTTTTACCCGGAATCACAGAATCCCAACCGTTCGGTAGTGGACATTGAATTGACCATCCACCGATTAATCGCGAAGCTGCCAACTCTCGCTGCTCAAGCGTACAAACACAACATGGGACACCCGACTAATTATCCGTCGAATAATCTGAGCTACTGCGGAAATTTCCTGCAGATGATGTTCGCGCTTCCCTCTGAAGAATACAACGTCGATCCTATCGTTGAAAACGCGATAAACAAACTTTTAATTTTGCACGCCGATCACGAACAAAATTGCTCTACCTCAACGGTTCGAGTCGTTGGATCATCGCAAGCCAATTTATACAGTAGCGTCTCCGCAGGAATTGCAGCACTTTGGGGTCCCCTCCACGGCGGTGCCAATCAAGCCGTCATCGAGATGCTCGAATCGATTCGAGAAGACGGTGGAGATTTGCAAAAGTGGATTGATAAGGCCAAGGATAAGAACGATTCGTTCCGACTGATGGGTTTCGGACACCGGGTGTACAAAAATTTCGATCCCCGTGCGCGAATCATCAAAAAAGCAGCCGATGAAGTGCTTGGGCAGCTTGGCATTGACGACCCTGTGTTGGACATTGCAAAGAAATTAGAACAGGTCGCCTTGAGTGACGAATACTTTGTTCAACGCGGTCTTTATCCAAACGTGGACTTCTACTCAGGTATTATATACCGCGCACTGAACATCCCCACGGATATGTTCACGGTTATGTTTGCCCTAGGCCGCTTACCAGGTTGGATTGCACAATGGAAAGAGATGGTCGAGAACCGGGAGCCCATTGGCCGGCCCCGCCAAGTATTCACCGGCTCCAAAGCGCGCAACTTTGTGCCCTTGGTAAATCGCAAATGATATGAGCGCCGACTTAAAGGGCGGCAGTGTCGAACTAACCATCGATAATAATGGCGTTGGCACCATCACTTTTGGCCATCCTGCTAGTAATTCCTTACCGGGTGCCGTCCTCGATGTTCTAGCTCAAATCATTGATCAAGCATCAAATAATCCGAACTGCACTGTCATAGTACTCAAATCATCGGGCGACAGAACCTTCTGTGCGGGAGCGAGTTTCGATGAGTTAATGACGATCCAAAATGAAAAGGAAGGCCTCGAATTCTTCAGTGGGTTCAGCAGGGTCATACTAGCCATGCGACGCAGCACTAAACTAATTATTTGTCGGGTGCAAGGCAAGGCTGTCGGTGGCGGCGTAGGTATCGCTGCGGCAGCGGATTATGCATTGGCAACTTCATTCGCAAGCGTGAAGTTATCCGAGCTCGCCATCGGTATTGGACCCTTCGTCGTCGGACCTGCTGTGGAGCGAAAAATAGGAACTTCAGCATTCACAGCATTGGCGATTGATGCCGCGTCGTGGTACGACGCAAACTGGGCAAAAGAACAAGGGCTCTATATCCAGATATTCGACGATGCTGAATCCCTTGATAAAGCCGCCGATGCGTTGGCTCTGCGCTTGGCAGCATCTAACCCTGAAGCTATGGCGGAGTTAAAAAGAGCGCTATGGACGGGAACCGAGCATTGGAAAACGCTACTACCTGAACGCGCAGCCATTTCAGGTCGATTGGTTCTGAGTGATTTTACGCGCGATGCCATCAACCGATTCAAGGCAAGTAAATGAGGCTCTTGGCTGTATCGTAATGAAATAGTTCCCCAGTAGGAATTCCTTACCCATTCGATTATTTCAAAATCACTGAAGAAGCATTCGCCTCGTTCCTAGTTTCTCGCCGTTGCGTAGAATGATATGGTATAGCCCTGATTCAACGCGGTTCAAATCAAATTGTATGGGTTGACCCTGATAAGTGCACTCTAAACGATCAAGCAATCGACCGGAAGCATCAATAACCTCCAAGACCATTTTACCATTCAAGCCAGAACCCTGGATCCAGAAAGAACCGGTGGATGGATTCGGATAAACGTCAAAATCAACTACAGTCAATTCGGCTATGCCAGTAACGTTATCGACAATGACTTCGATATTTTCCGTACATCCATTAGCATCAGTGACAATAAGTACATAAGTGCCTGCGGAAATATCGGTAAGATTAGAATCGGCACTTATGAAGTCATTCGGGCCGGTCCAAGCGAATTCGTAAGGGAACGTACCGCCGGTAACAACGATGAGAATGGAACCATTTGAAGCTCCCTCGACTTCATCTGTTGCATCAGGTGTCAATTCAATGTCACAGAAGTAGCAGCTGCCGTCGTCATCAGTAGCCTCTTCATTGTAATTCTCGGCCTCTGGATCGGTGCAACCGGAAATCTCCAATTCGTCGCAAACTCCATCACCGTCACTATCGTTAAGGCAGTTACCTTCACAATCGTAGTATTCCTCAGCATACTCACACATTCCGTCGTCATCTGTTGCAGCCTCATCGTAATTGCAGGCAATAGCGTCTGTACAACCGGTAATCTCCAATTCATCACATACTCCATCCCCGTCAATATCGTTAAGGCAATTGCCATCACAATCGTAGTATTCCTCAGCAAACTCACACATGCCGTCGTCATCTGTTGCTGCTGCGTCGTAATTACAGGCTGTAACGTCTGTACAACCGGCAACCTCCAATTCATCGCAAACACCATCGCTATCCGCATCGTTCAAACAATTGCCATCACAATCGTAATATTGATCAGCATAAACGCATGTGCCGTTGTCATCCGTTGCTGCGGAATCGTAATTACAAGCCATAACATCTGTACATCCGCCTATTTCAAATGGATCACAGACGCCGTCGTCATCAATATCCGCGAGGCAGTTACCTTCACAATCGTATCCCGCTACTGGAAATTCGCATGATCCATTGTCCTCCGTTGCCTCAATGTTGTAATTACAAGCAGCGCCATCAGTACAGCCAGCAATTTCGAGTTCATCACATATCCCATCTCCATCCGCATCCATCAAACAATTACCGTCGCAATCGTAAAACACTGCCGGGAATTCGCATGAGCCATCTTCATTGGTAGCATTCATATCATAATTACAGGCCAGTTCATCGGTACACCCAACAATCTCCAATTCATCACAGATTCCGTCTCCATCCATATCCATCAAGCAATTGTCATCACAGTCGTAATAAGCTTGAGCAAACGTGCATGAACCATCATCAACGGTGGCGGCAGCATCATAGTTACACGCTGCAGCATCCGTGCATCCGAGGCAACTGTAATCGCACGATCCATTATCCACCGTAAAAATGGGGTCATAATTACAAGCCGTGTCATCGGTGCATCCCACGCAGGAAGTATAGTCGCAAGATCCATCGTCTTCAGTGACTTCGGGGTTATAATTACAGGCACTTGGATTCGTACAGCCCGCATAGCAACCGTAATCGCAAGTACCGTCATCATCCGTCGCGTCCGTGCTGTAATTACACGCAATCGAATCTGTACATCCAGGGATTTCCAGTTCGTCACAGATACCATCGCCATCGATGTCACTTAAACAATTTCCCTCGCAATCGTAATATTGCTCAGCGTATGTGCATGAACCGTCATCCTCGTTCGCCTCTGAATCATAGTTACAGGCTAACTCGTCCGTGCATCCTCCATCTAAAATAGACGGGCTAAATGTCCCCGTGCCGCAAAACTCATATGTAAACTGCATCTCTCCCCCTTGGCCGATACCATTCTCAAAAATTTGAAAGTTCATGGTGCCACAAATCTCACCGGCAGTCGTCATTTGCATCACAAGAACCTGCATATTATCGTCAGGCAAACCGTTAGGAGTTCCATTTAAAACAAACCAAGCACCGCCTGTTGGCGTATCCATGATGACGTTCTGACCATTCATTGGATCTGTTGCTGAGAAAGATCCAACGAATGGTTGATTTGGATCCTGCACCGTTGAAATAGCCACTTCGTCACCCTCATTTTGCGAGTCGATCCCAATCGTAATCCAACTATCACCGGCAATAGTTGGAAAGAATGCAATAAACGCAGGGTTGATACCTGATGCTACAGAGGCTCCTAGCGCATCATTGTAAAAAGAGCCCGTGCTCGTTGTAATGCTTAATGGTGCCTGATCGCCGCCATAAACCGATGACAGAAAATCATCTGCATTGACCATGTCGATGTACATCCGGTAGGTGATTTGATCTGCGATGATATCCGTCGCATATTCCTCTAGTGTCAGTGTGTATTCCTGTGCTGTGGTCGTGGCAATAAACCCATAAAGAACTGGTAATAGCAATGCACATAAAAATTTCTTCATAGCTCCTGGAGACTTTGTGTGAGTTGCAATTTAAACAGAAAAAATCGGACGCTGCCGCCCGACTCTCTCTCAATTTGTCAAAGGTTTAATCACCCTTTGACCTGTAATTTCACTTGTCGCACAGACAATCCGCTAGAGACGCGTATCACATAATTACCTCGTGCCAAACTTCCAACATAGATTTTGTTTGGCTGTGTATAGGACGACGATGTTTGTTGCCACACCAGTCGACCCATTCCATCAAACACCTCTATGGTCAATGCCTTACCAATCAACGGTACCTCTACTGTCAACCAATCGATTACAGGGTTTGGGTACACCCGGAGTTGAAATGCTTCGCTGAATTCAGAAACACCGACAATGGTCTCCACCACAATTTCAAATGACGATGCGCTACAGCCGTTAGAATCCGTTACCTCTACTTGATAGGTCCCCGGATTCAAGCCTTCAATGTCTTCCTGTGAGGACGAGTAGTTCCCATCGAGCGAAGTCCAGAAATAATTGTACGGTTCACTTCCTCCAATTACCGAAATTGATATGCTTCCGGCTTGTCCATTCTCAGCAGAATTAGCGACATCATCAAGCAACACGAGTAAAGGTTCAGGTTCCGTAATTTCAACAGCAACCGTATCCGTACACCCCGACTCATCATATACTACGACTTCGTAAAAGCCACTGGAAAGATCGGTGAAAACAGAATCACTCTGTTGGATGTCAAGCGGGAGTAATGTGTAAACCAGGTCACTTGAATCCGGAATAAACCCCGAGGATACGACCAAAATAGAACCGTCGTCTGCATCAGCACAGCTGACATTAGTCACCTCAACAAATGCGCTCAGTTCGCAGTAAATGCATGATCCATCGTCGTCTGTCGCAACTGGCGAGTAATTCAGAGAAAATTCATCTGTACAACCCGCAATTTCCAATTCATCGCAGACACCATCACCGTCCGCGTCATTTAGGCAATTGCCATCGCAACCATAGAAAACTGCTGGGTACACGCAATTTCCTCCATCCGTGTTGGCCAATGGGTCAAAATTACAGGCCTCCTCTTCGATACATCCCAATGCAATGGCCACGCATGAGCCGTCATCGTATTCCGCTGCGCTATCGTAATTAAATGCTTCATCATCTGCGCAACCACATGCATTCGGGAAAACAGGGGCATTTATCCAAGTTGTGCCTTCGAATAGAAATGTGTGCAAGGAGGCGCTATTATTATCTCCTCCTTCAAATATCTGAACATTCAATTGGCCAAACAGCGCACCCGCAGTGGTCACTTGTGCAACCAAAACCCGCAAGTCCTCGCCCGCAACACCATTCGACCCACCATTCAGGATGAACCAAGATCCGCCAACTGCATCGTCCATCACGATAGCTTCTCCTGACTCGAACTGATTTACCCAACCCGTAGCACCAGGTTCACCGACAGTATTTACGACGTTTTCCCCCGGTTCCGTCGGTCCATCTGCACCTATAGTCACCCAACTATCGTATGCCAATTCAGGGAAGTCCTCAAAAATTGCCGGGTCGTTGTCTTGAGCCAAGTGAGAACCAAATGGATGCTGGTACCAACCGGAATCAGATGCCAATGTTAGCGTATCATCGTCGTTACCATACACCGCAGAAACAAAATCATCTGGCGATACGGCTTTCACATACAAACGGTAGCTAGTCATGCCAGCTAGTAATCCTTCTTCATGGACCGCGAGCGTATCTATTTCAAACCCATAAGCGATAATCTCGTCGTCAGCACACGAGCAAAAGTCGCAACTTCCATCCTCGTCCGAGGCCAAGGGATTGAAGTTGCAAGCATTGGCAAACGTACACCCGTCAACTTCTAATTCATCGCATATTCCGTCTCCATCCAAATCGTTCAAACACGCACCAGAACAATTCACGTAATCTTCAGGGTAAATGCAAGAACCATCATCATTCGTTGCATCTGGGCTGAAATTACAAGCCAAAGCATCGACGCAACCCTCGGTTGCCAAGATGACGATCAACGTTTGATTGAAGTAAGCTGAATTGCCACACGCATCGATTGCTGTGTAGGTCCGAACATAAGTCGCCGTGTCACTTTCAAGTTCAATCAGCACATCTTCCGAACTCCATTGTGCATTGCCGTCGCATGCGTCTTGAATCGCCATAGAAGGTTCGGGAATTTCCTCGCCTTCTTGTTCATTTACTTGAATCAACGCCTCAGGTTGATTCAAAAAGACGGGGGCCAGTGTATCTGCGACTGTTACCATCTGAATGGCCTGTGCTGTGTTCCCAGCATCATCACTGGCATAAAAGGTTCGTGTGCACAGGTAATTGTACGGAGGACAGTCGAATACAAATTCAATTGGTCCGTCAATGAAAATGACTTGTACCGATGGATCGCATTCGTCTTCGGCCATAGCCATAACATCCGGCATAGGCTCATCACACTGAATGGTAGAATCGGCTGGAACAAAGGTGAAATGTGGAGCAATGGTGTCCTCAATGCAGGGATCGATGAAATAATCGCACGTGCCATTGTCGTCGGTTGCGTATACATCATAGTTGTTAGCTTCAGCGTCAGTGCACCCTGGAATTTCCAAAGCATCACAAATGCCATCTGCATCAGTATCTACCAAGCAAATCCCTTCACAATCATAATGCTCCTCAGCGAATTCACACGCATCGTACGCAGGAAGACCACACGCATCATGCAAACCAATTAACTTGTTAAAACCTCCGTTTATGCCGTCACCATGCTCAAAAAACTGGATGTACAATTGACCATCCATATTGCCGTCGGTGGTAAACTGTCCGAGGAGTACTTTTTTATCCTCCCCCGCAATTCCATTCGAAGCTCCATTCAATACGTACCATAAGCCCCCGAGAGCATCTGCTATGTTCAAAGATCCACCAGCTTCAAACGGCTCTACCCAAGGTTCCAATCCTTCCAAAATGCTCACACTAGCTTCGCCGCTGGCGCTTTCAACTTCTCCTTCCAATCCAATTGTCACCCATGAATCATAGGCAGCCTCAGGTATAAATGGGAATATTAACGGGTTCGAACTTTCGCCTAACACACCGCCTGCCTCATGTTGGAAAAAATCGGTGGTACTATGTATGTAGGTTGGAAACTCGTCATCACCTGCAACTGCACTTACGAAGTCATCTTCATTTTCGCACAGCGCGTAGATGCGGTATGTTGTGTAGCCCGACAAATCCGTCATACCTACAAGACCACTGTGTTCCACGTAGGATTCAATTTCTATACAATAAGCTTCGTAAGGAGTATAGTTGCAAGCGGATGGGGCGTTACAGACCGCCGGGTAAATGCATGAACCGTCTAAATCAGTGACATTTGAATCGTAATTGAGCGCCTGTGAATCCATGCAACCTGGGATTTCCAATTCATTGCAAATGCCGTCGCCGTCGTGATCTCCGAGACAATCTCCAGCGCATGAATAATACTCCTGAGCAAAAACACAGGTCGCGTCATCAGCTATGGTGCTCGCCGGGTCATAATTACAAGCTTCTTCAATGGTGCATCCTGCACAAGAAATAAAATCACAACTGGCATCCGATTCCGCGGCATATGGATTGAAATTGCATGCCATAGGATCTGTACAACCTAAGATTGCGTAGATACAAGACTCGTCATCATCCGTAGCCTCATTGTTATAATTCTCGGCAGTTTGATCTGTACAACCAGCCACTTCAAATTCATCGCAAATCCCATCGGAATCAACGTCCTGAATACAAGTGTCGTCACAGTTATAACCTTCTGCCGGAAAGGTGCAACTGGATGGATCAGGCAAGGTACTGGCCGGGTCAAAGTTGCAGGCTTCCGGGTTCATACAACCACTGCAACTCACGTACTCACAAGATCCATCGTCCATAATTGCCTGTGGTTCGTAATTACAAGCTGAATCATCTGTGCATCCGACGCATTCGTATAGGCAACTGCCATCGTCCTCAGTAGCTGTCTCATCGTAATTGCAGGCCAATGGATCAGTGCAGCCTGCGAATGCTACTAGAGGTAATAAATTCCAAACTTCAGTCCCTTCAAATCCTTGCTGAATCTGAACAGCTTCACTTTCCCCTGAAGCGGGAATAATCTGTGCATTGAGGATACCTGATGGTAAACCCGACGTGGTAACCTGCATGACAAGCACCTTCAAATCGTCACCGGCGTAGCCATTCGTTGCTCCAGTCAGCAAATACCATGCTCCTCCCAATTCATTATTAACAACAAAACCCTCCCCGTCCAAAGGAGATCCTGCAACAAAACTTTGCAAAAACGGCTGTGTATCGCTTTGTAAGGCTGACACGTCCACCTCGCCCCCTCCATTCGGGGCATTTTCAAGACCAATAGTAACCCAACTGTCATAAGCCACTTCGGGAAAGTAACTTTCGATATTGGGAATAATCCCTCCAGCCGTTGGCCCAGTGGCGAATATGGAATTAAACATTGGTTCATCTAAATGCAGCTCCAATGGTGCTTCGTCGCCTCCGTAAATGGCGGAGACAAAATCCTCCGGATCACTGAGCTGCAAGTAAAACCGATAAGTCGTTTGCCCAGCCAGTTGAGCCACCCCGTTTACACCATCATGAACCATATATTCCTCGATAAGGAAAGTGGTCCCTTGCGAAAAGGCTGAGGAGAGACCTACAAAAATACAAATCAATAAAGCGTGAATCACGCGTAAAAGTCGGTAAGATAGACCCATGACCAAACTGGAAAATTGAGAGATACAGGTCCTTACGTATTATTTCGGTATTCGGTTACATCCCAGAAAAATGGAATTAAAAAAGGGAGCCGAAGCTCCCTTTTTCAATTCATTGATAATTTTAGACCTATCACTGCTTCAATAATTGAAGCATTTTTCGGTTTCCATCGGCCATTACTTCAAGTTGGTACATGCCTGCTGACTTTCCGACCAAATCAATGGTAGATTGTACGGATCCCCACGCTTGATTCAGCGTACTGGACCAAATCACACGAGCTTGAGCGTCATATACATTAAGAATCACATCTTCTCCTGAAGCACCTTCTAAAATTAGGTTGTATAAACCAAAACTGGGGTTTGGACTTACATTCACGGATTCCAATAATGCTATCTCGCCAATTCCAACAGGAACGCCGAATGTTCCGGTAACCTCACAACCATTCAAATCGGTAATAGTCACCGTGTATTCACCCGCCACAATACCTGTCAAATCTTCATTGGCACTTGTGAAATTGTCAGGACCACTCCAAGCAAAAGTATAACCACCATTTCCTCCTGTTACTGTAATATCAAGAGCACCGTCTCCCGTACCGCTATCATTTGTAATAACTCCTGTTACACTCATAACATCCGGTTCTTCGATGGTCGCCTCAGCAGATGCAGAGCAACCATTCGAATCTTGGACGTAATAAGTAAACGCTCCCACAGCTAACTCGTCGAACAAGGGAGATGATCCAAAATCAATGCCGTCGCTACTGTATTCGAATAAGTTGGTACCACCCGTGGCAGCTAATTCTACTGAACCGTCAGTGTCACCGTTGCATGAAACCGCGATGGCAGTAGCCGTTAGAGCCACCTCTTCAATATCTTCAACAGTAAACGTTGTTTCCATCATGCAACCTTCAACATCTGTGGCGATAACCAAGTAATCGCCCGGAGCCAAGTCACCAAAAGAAGTGGTATCTCCGGTCGCCTCCCCGTTAAATGAGAAGACTAAGCCACCATTCCCTCCTTCACCATTGAAAGAGATGGCGCCGTTTGTATCACCATTACAAAGTATACCACTTGCAGTGCCTGAAATAATAATAGGATCTGGAGCCCCTACTGTATACTCGTTTGCTGTAGCACTAATACACCCATTTACATCCATCGCATAAAATGTATAAGTACCGCCTCCCAAATTGAGGATATTTCCAGATGCGAAGTTTTCTCCGTCCGTACTAAATTCCATGCCAGCGGAAGTTCCTGATCCGCCAATAGTAATCAAGACAACCTCGCCGTCCGCACTGTCAGAACATGTGGCATCCAGTATTCCGTCTTGGCCACCAGATACAGAAACTGTTAATGCTTGCGGATTCGCAACTGAAATGGCACCGGAGGCTACCATGCAACCGTTTTCATCCATCGCATAAACCGTGTACAAATCGGGACCCAAATTCTCAAAGTATAAATCAGAAAAACTCTCTGCAAAAGACTCAGACAAACTATAGGTTACTGCTCCTGAACCTCCAGAAGAGGACCCGGAAATAACTGCATCAGAACCACCATTGCAGCTAACAGACTCTGTCATGCTGGCTGATATAACAATGGGATCGGGAGCAACTACTTCAACTTCGATACTCGCTTCACATCCCGCACCGTCTAATGCTGTGACCACATAAGTACCACCAAGTAATTCATCAAAAACACCAATAGCCTGCTGTGGAGTGCTGCCATCAATGCCAAAGGACACACCCAGCTGCCCTCCTGAAGCCGCTACCGATATTACACCATTAGCGACATCAGGACATGTATTAGATGTAGCTTCAGACAGTGTTAACTCCAGAGTGCAAGGATAAATGCATGTTTCTCCTGATTCTGTCGCATCGGGATTATAGTTCAATGCATTAGGATCCGTGCAACCGAAAATGGCATCCACTTCAGAACTGAAAGGGTTTCCCTCGAACTGCTCATTGTTTGATTGCAAACCATCTACAAAGATTTGCACATTAAAGTTGCCCGTGATCACTGCATCGTTGGAAACGGTTAGCTGGGCTAACAAAACTTTAAGGTCATCGCCAGCCTGCGCTTGAGCATCGCCATAAAGAGTAAACCAAGAACCACCATTATTGGAATTCACAATCAAATCACCGCCCATAGCAAATTCTGCAAATGCATCATCCATACCCACTGTATTGGGTTGACCGTCCACCTCATCCTGGTTTAATACGCCCAATGTGATCCAAGAGTCGTATTCAATTGCAGGGAAAGCGCCAAAAAAAGCCGGGTTGATGTTCCAACCAGTATTATTTCCGAGCGCGTTTTGATAAAAACCGTTTGTTGAGGTCAATGTGAGCGGAGCAGTCGCATCACCATAAACAGCGGAAACTTCGTCTGAAGGGTTCGTGCAAACTGCGTACACATGGTACGTGGTCATACTGTCTAATTCCGCGATGCTACCGTCGTGCACTACGAACGGCTCAATAGCAATCTCCACCAATTGCCCGTAGCTACTGCTGACTAGCAAGAAACAGATTGAAAGGAGTAAAAATTGTTTCATAAGAGTTTAGTTAGTGTGAATCTTAACGGTAAATATAAGTGGGCGAAACATTTACTTGGAGCACCTTACATGAAAAAACCGAGGAGTTTTCATCCAATAATGTTGACAATGAAAAAGGGAGGCTATCCTCCCTTTTTCATAAAGTCCGTGTAAAATCAGTGCTTGAGTATCATGATCGCACGAGAACTCTCAGCACCGAACAAATGTGCCATATATCCTCCGGCTCTGAGATGCCCAGTATTCAAAACGATGCGTTCTACTCCGGCTACAATATTCTCCTCGAAAACAACGCGTCCACTTAAATCGGTAATAACCAGAATAGTGCCGAAAATATCAGGTGCAATGTCGAGAGTCAGTATTTCATCAAAAGGGTTCGGGTATGCATTGAAACTATCGACCTCAACATCATCAACAGAAACGACGCAAGTGGTGCATTTATTAAAGCAAACCGCATCGAGGATTTCAGACTCACCGCTCCGCTCGTGGAAACGGTTATAAGCCCCAAATCCATTGGGTAGGCCGCATCCATCGGCTTCGAAGTTGGTCAGTTCGTTTCCTTCAGAATCCAAAAGGATTCCCGTTTCTTCTAAAAAATCTACTCCATTGTCACCCGTTGTTGGATCACCATTGGTGAATTTGTACAAAATTGTAGCTGATCCACTGATGTTTGATGTGATTTCAAAGACTCCATCCATATTTACATCTGTCATTTGGAGCGCTCCAGATTGCCAGTTAGGTGAAGTGAAATTGCCGATAATCCAAACACCGGAGGCGCTCACATCCTCTGCAGACATATCCACACGGAACGTCACATCAGCAGGATTTGGATTTTCGGCACACCCTACATCACACGAGTTGTAGCAAACCTCATAAACAATTTCTTCCGAACCAACAGTCAAAGCGCGATTATCACTACCCGCAGCTGCACAATCACCAATAATTAATTCGTTGTCGACGTTACCGTCCCCATTGCCACTCCAATCGTTGCCATTGATAAATTTAAATTGGATTTCGCCTGGCACAATACCGATGGTAGCTTCCCAAATTCCATCGCCATCGTCATCAGTCATGGGGTTGGCAGCTGGAGACCATCCTTGGAAAGATCCTGCAATGTGAACTCCGTTGGCAGAGACGATTTCTTGCGTTGTCATGTCAACGCGAAATGTCACTTGGGTCGGAGAAACGCAAGTTCCGCAGGAATTAAAACAGGGAGCGGCTAAGGTGGACTCATCGCCCATAAGGACCATATTTTCACTTGTTAATTCTAAAACGCGATTTCCGAAATCATCTGCGCACAATTCGCCAGCGAGCGCCTCATTCGGATTGCTCCATGAATTGCCATTGATAAATTTAAAAATAGCAGGCTCAATCTCACCTGACGTGTCGACCAATGAATCAGGGTAAAACGACACCCACGACTCCCAAACTGAATCGCCATCAGGATCTGACATAGGTGAAGCACCAGGATCCCAACCTTGAAAATTACCCGCCACATGAACACCGTTTGGCGAAATAGCACTTTCAACACTCATATCAATACGCAGGCGAATGGTAGTCATCCCACAAGCAGCACAACTGCCATAACAAACATGATAGGTCGCTTCGGTTTCGTCATCACCTAAGGTCAGAAAACGGTTGTCATTTCCTGCAATCTCCACTTGGCATGCAGGAGGTACGTCTTCGACAAAATCCCACGTCATGCCATTTATGAATTTAAATTCAT
>DIHQ01000166.1:33621-33801 GCA_002420235.1 Flavobacteriales bacterium UBA5692 | reverse complement strand
TCTAACCAACTGAGCTATGGAGGAATAATCGGACGGCAAAGTTAATCCTTTCTTTTCGTTAGTGGACGAATTGCGAAGATTTTTTGCGCCCGCAGCCTATACGGTGGCGCCTTCAAGAATGTTGCGCTGGACCGGCTGACTCGAATAAGAACCGGTACCTTTACAGCAGATTTTTGGAAA
>DIHQ01000166.1:32835-33295 GCA_002420235.1 Flavobacteriales bacterium UBA5692 | reverse complement strand
ATGAGTTTAGTAACCGTTGGTACAGTGGCATTTGATGCTATCCAAACCCCCTTCGCTTCTTCAGGCAAAATCGTAGGGGGAGCTGCTTCTTACATCAGCCTGAGCGCGAGCCAGTTTGCGAAGGAGCAACATATCATTTCAGTCATTGGGGATGACTTTCCGCAGTCGTTCATCGATGAACTAGAGTCGCGTGGGGTGAACACAGAAGGCCTTGAATGTCGGACAGGCGAGAAGAGCTTTTTCTGGGAAGGGAAGTATCACATGGATATGAACGCTCGGGATACATTGACAACAGACCTCAACGTCCTAGCGGATTTTAAGCCGGTGGTTCCGAAATCCGCTAAGGGCGCTGACTATGTCATGTTGGGCAACCTCGACCCGAACGTTCAGGCGAGCGTATTGGATCAGATGGCGAAGCGTCCGAAACTGGTCGTACTAGACACCATGAACTTTTGGATGG
>DIHQ01000166.1:0-32541 GCA_002420235.1 Flavobacteriales bacterium UBA5692 | reverse complement strand
TAGACACCATGAACTTTTGGATGGATATAGCTCTTGAACCGCTAAAATCGCTGCTAAAACGCGTAGATGTTTTGACGATTAACGACGAAGAAGCGCGACAGCTTTCGGGTGAGTACTCCTTGGTGAAGGCGGCCCAAAGTATCCTCGCGATGGGCCCCTCGACTTTAGTCATCAAGAAAGGTGAACACGGCGCACTATTGTTCAACAAGGACGAGGTTTTTTTCGCGCCCGCACTCCCGTTGGAAGAAGTACTAGACCCAACCGGCGCGGGGGATTCTTTTGCGGGAGGATTCATCGGTCATTTAGCAAACACAAATGATACGTCGTTCGCTAATATGAAGCGAGCGGTTGTGCTGGGTTCAGCTTTGGCCTCATTCACCTGCGAGCAATTTGGCACAGAGCGTTTGCGAAGCCTCACACAGGAGGAGTTGGACCAGCGGATTCAGCGGTTTGTCGATCTTGTTGATTTTGATATTGTTTTAAAAGGCTAAAATCGCATTCAATTCAGAGGCTCTGGTGCGTAATCCGGGAGCCATTGAACGGGATTAAGTGCCGTTCCACCAACCCACCATTCAAAATGGGAGTGGGGCCCAGTGGAAAGCGTCCCAGTTCCTCCTAAAACCGCGATGGCATCACCGGCTTGAACCCTGTCACCTACTTCGACGAGTAAACTTTGATTGTGTTTGTACACGGAGATGCGGTTTCCAAGGTGTTGGATATTCACCACATAACCTCCATCTGAGGTGTAGGAAGCGAGGATCACAGTTCCGGCGTCAACAGCGTGAATAATCGAACCTAAAGGCGCTACGAAATCCACACCGAAGTGCCCAATTCCAGGATTAAATTCTGAGGAAATTTCTCCTTGTATCGGAGCGAATGGAATACTTTTTGAAACCTGCTCAACGGACTGAGCACGCTGCAATGCAAATCGGTCTTCGTCTTCCAAGCGCTCGCGCAACGCCAAGTCCTCATCTGTTAGCCCCCACTCGTTCAGTCCTTTTTCGGTTTCCGACAAGGCTGAGCTATCTAAGATAGCCGGCTCAAGGTCATTTACAACTTCCTGACCGGAAAGCACCTTGCGTAAGTCACTTAAGTAACGGTCCTGAACCGCTAGAGCGGCAAGAGCGCTGTCGGCCCTTAATTCAGTTTCGATTGCCCTCATTCGGCTGGTCTCACTGACATACCCCGGCACCACGTATTCGCGCAACGGAGTCCATGCTATGACGAAGTAGGTTAGGCCAATTAAGGAGAGAAGGAATCCCCCAGAGGCTGCGGTTAACCCCCACCGGGCCCCCGTTATCTGCCACCGTTCCCTGTATGATTGTTCCTCGTGAAGGACCAGACGGTATCGTTGTAACCAACGTTTACGAAAGTTGTTGGGTTGTGCCATACTGGCAACAAATATCGCTGAATACACAAAAAGGCATCGCTAGGTCGATGCGTTTGGAATAATTTAGCGGATTCTGCGTTGAGCACCTGTCCATGGGACCAAAGAATATCAGCATAACGAACTTGATGGGCTGGGGGGTGATGACCCTCTTATTATTATCGGGGTGCTCGCGGACTCGTGATGGTTTCTTATATCGGGCTTACCATAACACCGCAGCGCGCTACAATGGGTTTTATTATGCCAAGGAAGCCATGCTTGAGGCGGATTTGGTTTTGTACGAGGGGTACGAGGAAAATTGGGATGAAATTCTGCCTGTTTTTCAACCCGTTGATGAGTCTACTGCACAGCAGGTTTACCCTTTGATGGAGAGAGCGATTGAGAAGAGCACGAAGGTGGTTGACAAACACACCATGACCCCTTCACGCAGAGAACAGAAGGACTTAAAGCGTCCGGAGCTTAATAAATGGATTGATGACAACTACGATATCATCGCACGAGCGCACCTGATTAAAGGAGACAAGGAAAAGGCTTTGGAGGTGTTTCAGTACTTGGTCCGAACCTTGGACTATCCTGACGCACAGGCCTGGTCAAATGCTTGGATGGCGCGCACATATATGGCCATGGATGACCGAGTGCGAGCGAGCAATACGCTTATTAAGGCGGCGCAGACCAATCGTGTAGAGGATTCAGAAGTGATGGTATACGTGCATGAGGTATACGCGGCATTTCATCTCAAACATGGAGAGGTAGAAGCCGCTATTGAGCAACTTGAGAAAGCTTTGAGGTACGTCGAAAAGAGAAAAAATCACGCCCGTATGATTTTCATTTTGGCTCAATGTTACGAGGAGGCGGGACAATCGGAAAAAGCCATTGAGCGATACAATGAAGTGGTACGGTTACGCACTCCTTATGAATTAGAGTTTTATGCGAAGATCAAACAAGCAATGGCTTTTGATCGCCTCGAGACGGACAGTGACCCCATTATTGAGTTGCTGGAAGAGATGTTGGAAGACGATAAAAACGACATTTACCAAGATCAGATTTTCTATGCCTTAGCGACGTTGGCCTTGGAAGAGAGAAGAAAAGAAGATGCAGTGGGCCTTCTTAAAGAATCGTTATTGGTGAATGATGAGAACACAAGGCAACGCATGAAGAGCTATCTATTGCTCGGAGATCTTTACATGGAAGACTTGGACTACACTAACGCACAAGCCTATTATGACAGTGCGCGAACATTTATGGAAGATGATAACGAGCGATTTGAGGATGTAGATGCAATGGCGGATAACCTCACAGAGTTAGTCACCAATCTCAACATCATTTCCGAGCAGGACAGCCTGCTTGAAATCTGTGACTTGCCAGAAAATGAACGTAACGATCGAATCGCGGAAATCATCACGCAATTGGAAGAGGAGGAGGAAGCGAGAAAGCGCGCAGCTGCCGCCGCAGCTGAGGCGGAACTTGCGAATGCAGGTGATAATGGGGCTGGAATGTTTTGGCCCTATAACGCTCAACTCAAGGTTGCGGGAAGAAGAAACTTTAGGGATTATTGGGGAGACCGACAACTTGAAGACAATTGGCGTCGGTCCATAAAAATGGACGTAGCATTTGCCAATGAAGTTGGAGTGGGTGAGGAAGGTTCAGAAGCCATTCAATCGGCAGAAGACGGACTAGTTCCTGGAGAGATTCCAAGTTTTGAAGAGCTCATGGCAGGACTGCCGTGTGACAGTGCAGAGCGGGAAAATGCTGTGGCGATGATTGCCGAAGCCTATTACAATGCAGGGCTGGTGTACAAGGAAAAACTATCAGATCTCGAGAACGCAATTGATAATTGGACGGAGTTAACCGAGCGCATGATCGAAAGTGAATTCCACCCCACGACGTATTACCAACTTTATAGAACTTACCTCCAGCGTGAGGTGGAAGAGAATTATCAGAGCCCTTTCTGCGCTACATGCAATTCCGATTACTGGAGTGCGCAGGTGCGGGAGCGTTACCCTAATTCAGAGTGGGCCATTTTGATTGAAAACCCCGATTTTGCAGACCAAGAAGAGGTGCGAAGAGAAGAAGAGCGGCTGGTGTATGAAGAGCTGCTTCAACGTTATTATGCAAAAGCTTACCAAGAGGTGCTCCTTTTCGCTGATGAGGTTATCAATGACCAACCTAACAACAACTTCGTATGCAAGTACCGCTTGCTTCGGGCTCAAAGCATCGGCGGCCTTAGTGGGCGGACCGGAGGGGATCGCAGAGCGTACTTTGAAGCGCTTCAGCTGGTGGTTGGAGAATGCCCCGATACTGAAGAGGCGACCTTTGCTCAGGATTTGCTTACAGCTCTTAACGGCCCCGTTCGAAATACAGGTGGAGCCGAAGAAACAGAGGAAGTGGAAGAAGAGGTTGTGGTCTGGGAAAGTAAACCATATCTCACCCATTATTTTGGGATGTTGGTGCCGGTTGGCCGCGGTAATGTAGAAGAGTTGCGTGCCACGATTGCGGATTTTAATAGTGAATACTTTGCGTCAAATGAGCTCCGGGTTACGGCCAACCTCATCAATCGAAATTTCCAAATCGTACTCGTAAAAGACTTTAAACGTCAGGACTACAGCCTTGATTATTACGAAGTATTCACCACAAATACCAATCAACTGGGAACGATTAATACGTCAGGGTATGCGGTTTTCACTATTTCAACAGAGAATTATATTGAGCTATTCAAGAACAAGGAGACGGATAGTTACCAGCGTTGGTTTGAAAAGGTTTACTTGGAAGGAAGAGAGTGACGTCTAACGGGTTTCGAACTACCTTTGGACCATGCTTGGATCCACGAAAAAACCAATGAAACCAGAAAGATCATCTGAAAATGCGGTCAATAGAATCGCGAAAGGCACCACTTTTGAGGGCGTGTTGCGTAGTGAGAACAATGTCAGAATCGACGGTGCGTTTGAGGGAGAACTTGTTACCAAAGGCCGTTTGGTGATTGGTAGCTCAGGTCGAATAAAAGGCTCGGTTTCTTGTATTCATTGTGAAACGGAAGGAGAGATGGAGGGGAATATTCTTGTTCAAGAACTATTCGTTCTGAAGGCTTCTTCCAAGGTTCATGGTGACATTCAATATGGTCAGCTTTCTATTGAGAGCGGGGCACAAGCCACAGGTAACTTGCACCTTACATCCAAGGTCAAGGATATTAAAGATGCTGGCCGTGACAAGCAACAAATAGTGTCGAAGACGAGTGCTCAGCAGCCAGCTGCAGTCTAAGCTTGCATCATTTGGCATCATTCGATCCGCGTCGAAACTCGCAATCCGGTTCATTTTTGCGATTTTCTGGGATGGCCTTTACGATGGCAGGCTCTATAGGCATTGCCGTATGGTTGGGGCGAACTTGGGATCAGCGCTGTGGCCATGAGCTGCCTGTGGGTACGATGTTAGGCGGGATTGCCGGCACATTATTGGCGATTTGGATGGTAGTTAAGGAGCTTTCCAAATAACTCATGTCATGAGGCGATTTACAATAAAACTAGCGCTTGCTAATGCGATGATTTTGGGGGTTGGCTTGGTCATTCCGCCTTTTGCTCCTTTGGCCTCATCATGGGTGTGGTTAGCGGTGGTGTGTTGGTACTTTGGTTTGACTTTATTGCTCAACCGATGGATACAATCTGCTATGCATCGCTCCTCTATGCAATTCATAACGGCAGTGAACGGCTCCACAGCTATTAAGATGTTTTCGAGTTTGGCAATGGTATTGGCTTATCTGGTTTTGTTCGATGGATCTTTTCGGATTCATTTCGTTTTGGGATTGTTCGTCGTTTTTGCCGTGAATACGGTTTTACTCGTCATTGAATCGCAAAATCATGCCCCTCAGGACCTCAATTGAAGATTTCCACAGTCACGGGCAAAGAAATTCGCAAAACTTCGATGCTGCCTGTGCCCTGTGAATTACTTTTGCGCGGAATTGAGCATTACCGCAAGAAATGAATCGCTTTCTTAGTTCATTTAAGCTCCTGATTATCGCCGGGCTTCTCTTACCGGGAATAGCGTCCCTCGCTCAAAGCCACGGTCACGAGAATGGGCATGATGAGCACTCGGAGCAGGCGGCACATGACGAACACAATCACGGTGGTCAAAGTGGCGCAGAAGACGCGGATTTCGCAGACGGAGTCGACCACGAATCACATACCGACAACCTTCACGGCGACCACAGCCACGATGATGAGTTTGTAGCGGGCACGTACATCATTCACCACATTGCGGATGCTCACGACATCCACTTATTTGGGGATATTCACATTCCCCTTCCGGTTATTCTCTACGTGAAAGAACAAGGGTTGAAAATCTTCATGAGTAGTGCCTTCAAAGGTCACGGCCACGGAGACAAAACCTGTGAAGCGGACGGCATAACTTACACAGTACACTCCGAAGAAGGAACTCTAGCCGATGGTACAGCTGTTGTATCGGGTCAAATTACCGCCGCCGAACATGGATTACCCTTGACGATTTATGACTTCTCGATTACCAAATCCGTGTTTGGCATGCTTTTGATTCTCACGGCAATGGTTTGGATGTTTTTGAGCATTGCGGGACATTATAGGAAAAACCCTGGTCAAGCGCCGAAAGGAATGGCCAACGCACTTGAGCCGCTCATCATTTTTGTAAGGGATGAGATTGCTAAACCTAGCATTGGAGAGAAGGCAGATAGGTTTATGCCGTTTTTGTTGACGTCATTCTTCTTTATCTTTTTCTGCAACCTGCTTGGATTGGTGCCTTTCCTTGGTGGCTTTAACATTACCGGCACAATTGGTGTGACCATTGTGTTGGCGACCCTGGTCTTTTTCCTTACCAACCTAAACGGGAACAAACACTACTGGGGACACATTTTCTGGCCTCCCGGGGTGCCGTTACCGGTTAAGTTTATCTTGGTGCCGATCGAAGTGTTCAGTATCATTATGAAGCCGGCGGTATTGATGATTCGTCTGACCGCAAACATCAGCGCAGGACACATCATCATCCTTGCATTTACGAGTTTGATTTTCATTTTCGGTGACGGTGGCCAAGCCATCGGAGCTGGTTCAGGCATGGGGTTATTCTCCACTGCCTTTATGATTTTTATGTACTTCTTGGAGTTGTTGGTGGCTTTTTTACAAGCCTTTGTATTCACATTGCTCGCCGCGATATACTTCGGCGATGCCACCCACGACCCCGCACACCACTGAAATAAAGACCATTACCAATAAAAACCAACATTATGGAATTGTTGAGCATTCTTTTTGAAATCGGAGTAGGCCAGGGCCTTGCGGGCCTTGGCGCAGGAGCAGCAGCGATTGGCGCTGGTATCGGTGTAGGCCGCATTGGCGGATCTGCATTGGAAGCAATGGCCCGCCAGCCAGAAGCTACTAGTGACTTGCGTTCGAACATGATTGTTGCGGCGGCACTTGTTGAGGGTGTTGCCCTTTTTGGCATCATCATTTGCTTGCTTGTAGCTCTCGGATAATAAAGCCATGGGAGCGCTACTAACACCGGCCCTCGGGACCGTAGTTTGGGCATCCATTGCATTCCTTGTGGTGCTTTTCGTGCTTCGACGCTTCGCGTGGGGGCCGATTCTCTCCGCCCTTAATGAGCGTGAGGAGTCCATTGCAGGCGCCTTGAATGAGGCGGAAAAGGTCCGCAAGGAAATGGAAGACCTTGTTACGAGCAATGAAAACCAATTGAAGGAAGCCCGCGCGGAACGCGACAAAATGTTACGTGAAGCGCGCGAAATGGCGAACCAACTGGTGGCGGATGCAAAGAAAACGGCACGCGAGGCGGCAGACCAGGAGGTTGCTTCAGCCAAAGAAGCAATTGCCATTGAGCGGAAAGCCGCTGTTGCTGAATTGAAAGCCGAGGTAGGCAACTTATCCTTGGAAATTGCAGAGCGTTTACTTCGAGCAAAGCTGGAGTCCAATGACGAGCAAAAAGCTCTTGTTAACCGACTCATTGATGAATCTCCATTGAATTAAACCATGGCCACCCCACGCGCAGCCATACGATATGCCAAATCGCTCTTCAGCCTTGCGGAAGAAACGGGTGCAATTGATAACATGGAAAAAGACATCCGGATGCTGAACATTGCTGTTCAAGGGTCAGATGACTTGGATTTGCTGTTAAAAAGCCCGGTAATTAAAGCAGATGCAAAGGAGAAGATATTGTCGAAAATCTTGGAGGGCAAAATCAATTCGCTGACGCTGGAGTTCATTAAGATTCTGGTGCGAAAAGGAAGGGAGTCCATTTTGCCCGCCATCATTGATGAGGCGTTGAATTTGGTTAGAGAGCTGCGTAATGTGCGCGTTGCGCAGGTGAGAACAGCATTGCCCATGGACGACGAGTTGCGCAGCCGCGTGAGCGCAGCTTTGAAAAACCTTCACGACGGCGAAGTAGAATTAAAGGAAACCGTTGACCCCAGTTTGCTTGGCGGTTTTCAGTTGCTCATGGATAACCGCATGATTGATGCCAGCATCAAGCGGGAGCTGGAGCTCCTCCGTCGTCAAATCACAGATCACGATTACGAGCCGGAATTTTAATCCGGACACCAAAACCGAACACCAGTTGAAATCATGGCAGAAATCAATCCAGCAGAAGTCTCCTCTATCCTACGTGAACAGCTCGCAGGCGTCAAGTCAGCAGCTGAATTGGAAGAAGTAGGAACCGTTCTTCAAGTCGGAGACGGCATTGCGCGTATCTACGGCTTGACCAACGTGGAATCCGGAGAATTGATCGAATTTGAAAACGGCGCCCGTGGCATCGTGTTGAATTTGGAAGAGGACAACGTCGGTGCGGTGTTGTTAGACCCCTCAGGCGATCTAAGAGAAGGTTCATCGGTCAAACGTACAGGGCGCATCGCAGCGATTCGTGCAGGCGAAGGCATGTTGGGCCGAGTTGTCAATACGCTCGGTGAGCCCATCGATGGGAAGGGCCCGATACAAGGTGACTTGTATGAAATGCCAATTGAGCGCAAAGCGCCAGGGGTTATTTTCCGTCAACCGGTAAGTGAACCATTGCAAACGGGGATTAAGGCAATCGACGCCATGATTCCCATTGGCCGAGGCCAGCGTGAGTTGATTATCGGCGACCGGCAGACCGGCAAGACTACAGTTGCGATTGATACCATCATCAACCAGCGCGAATTCTATGAGGCTGGCGACCCCGTATTTTGCATATACGTCGCTGTGGGCCAGAAGGGTTCAACGGTTGCTGGTATTGTAAAGACATTGGAAGAAAACGGTGCATTGCCGTACACAGTTGTGGTTGCCGCTACGGCATCTGATCCAGCACCGCTTCAATTCTACGCGCCGTTTACAGGCGCGGCGATTGGTGAGTTTTTCCGAGACACAGGCCGCGCAGCGTTAGTGGTATACGATGATTTATCCAAGCAAGCTGTTGCGTACCGCGAGGTTTCGCTTTTGTTACGCCGTCCTCCAGGACGCGAAGCTTATCCGGGCGATGTATTCTATCTGCATAGCCGGCTCTTGGAGCGCGCATCGAAGGTTATCAGTGAACAAGAGATTGCTTCACAAATGAACGATTTGCCCGCTTCGCTTAAAGACAAAGTGAAGGGCGGGGGATCATTGACCGCCTTGCCGATTATCGAGACTCAGGCGGGCGACGTATCGGCGTATATACCGACAAACGTCATTTCCATCACAGACGGGCAGATATTTCTCGAATCTAATCTCTTTCTGAGCGGTATCCGCCCTGCAATTAACGTAGGTATTTCTGTAAGCCGGGTAGGGGGTAATGCCCAGATTAAGTCGATGAAGAAAGTTTCCGGGACATTAAAGCTTGACCAAGCGCAGTACCGCGAGCTCGAGGCGTTTGCCAAGTTTGGTTCGGACCTGGATGAAGCCACCAAAGCAGTTTTGGACAAAGGTGAGCGCAACGTTGAAATTCTCAAGCAAGACTTGAATAGTCCGATGCGTGTTGAGGATCAGATTGCCATCATTTATTGTGGTGTTGAGGGCCTCTTGAAAGATGTGCCTGTGAAAAGCGTCAAAGATTTCGAAGTGGCTTACCTAGACTACCTTCGTTCCAAGCACGCGGACACCTTGGAGGAGTTGAAGAATGGCAAATATGGCGATGATCAGAGGGCTGTTCTCGCTGCTGCGGCCAAAGAAATGACAGCCCAATACGTGTAAGTTATGGCTGGCGGACTCAAAGAAGTACGTGAACGAATTACATCGGTTCAAAACACGATGCAAATCACCTCTGCCATGAAAATGGTGGCGGCGGCCAAATTGCGACGCGCACAGGATGCAATTACCCGCATGCGTCCGTACGCGGAAAAGCTCCAGGCGGTTCTCTCTAACGTGAGTGGATCCTTGGATAGTAGCGAAGGGATTTACTCTGAGCAACGCGATGTGAAGCGGGTGTTGCTCGTAGCCATCACGTCCAATCGCGGTTTGTGCGGGGGCTTCAATAACAATATCATTAAACAGGTCAACTCTGCTATCAAGCAAGGAGACGCGGAATACCATGTACTTGCTTTGGGTAAGAAAGCGAATGATGCCTTCAAAAAGAACCCTCTACTTTCGCCCAAAGGGTTTAATGAGGATACTTGGAAGATTTTCGATGACTTAAACTTCGATACAGCACAAAAAGTGGCAGAAGGAATCATGGACCAGTTCAGCTCGGGGACCTATGATGCCGTCAAAATCATTTACAACAAGTTTGTAAACGCCGCGGTGCAGGAAACTACAATGGAAAGCTATCTTCCTTTGGAACCTCTAGAAGCGAAGGGTGACGGGCTGAAGGGAGTGGACATTGAATACATATTTGAGCCGAATGAAGCGGAGATCGTCGAGCGCATCATTCCCAACTCGCTCAAGGTTCAGTTGTACAAAGGATTACTTGATAGCCATGCGGCTGAACACGGGGCTAGAATGACGGCGATGCACCAGGCTACTGAAAACGGAGGTGAGTTGCTTCGAGAATTGCGTATCTCATACAATAAGGCCCGTCAAGCGGCGATTACCACTGAAATTCTTGAGATTGTTGCTGGTTCAGAAGCTCTGGACGCGTAAAAACTAGTTGGTACAGTCCTTGTGTTTGTCTTGCCCGTAGTAGCTTCGAATAATGGGCTTTCAAACACGTATTTTGGTTTCTATGTTGCTCGTCATAGTACTGGCCTTGGCCGGCACGATGTACGTTGCGTGGGACTTCACAGGCGACCAGGAGGAGGCGTACAATGCCCAACGCCTCATCCGGAAGGAGGCATCTGTGGAGCGAAGCCTGAACTATACGCTCGATCGCCTGCCTTCATGGCTCCAAACAGAAGACATTCCTAGCGCATTTTCGGATCGAATCTGCGAGTTGGCAGATATCCATGGTATGGACATAGCATTGTATCGTCCCAACGGCCGGCTCCTCACTGAGTCGACACTGACCGATGATGCTGGGGCCATTATTCAATTGTCCATTGATGTGCTTGAGGCACTAAATGATTCGGATGAGCGTATCCTCGGGAAGTCGGATAATGATGTGGTCAATGTGTATTGGCACGTTCGGAATCAGAGTGGATTGGTTTTAGGTATTGTGGGTGTACGTTACGAAAAACGAGCACTTGAAGCAGGTGATTTCAAGGCCTTTTGGTCGCAGCTGGCTCCGCTCTATATCGTTTTGTTTTTGGGTGGAGCTTTATTGGCTGTCATCTTGTCCAATGGATTGGTGAGGCATCTGCGACTTATCCGAGACCGTATGCGGGAATTGCAACCGGGTGTCCAGCAAACACCAATTGAATACGCACGTGCCGACGCGATTGGTGAATTGGTAGATCAATACAATGCGCTTTTGAATCAGCTTCAGGCAGCTGTTCAAGAGTTAGCGAAAAGGGAGCGGGAAGGCGCATGGCGAATGATGGCGATGCAAGTTGCCCATGAAATTAAGAATCCACTAACCCCCATCAAGTTGGGCGCGCAGCAATTGGAGCGCTCATGGTTGGACAAGAAGCAGGACTTTGACGAAAGGTTGAGGCGCTATACCCGTGTGGTTGCGGAACAAATTGACATCTTGGCTGAAATCTCTCAAGACTTTTCCATGCTCGCTGCAGTTGGCATGGAAACACTTGAGGAGGTTGATTTGGCAAACCTTACAAATGAGGTCACAACGCTATATGAACAATCAAACCCACAAATTGAATGGCGGATTTCGGCGCCAACATCAGCGGTTGTTGTAGATGGATCTCGGGCGCACCTAGCACGAGCGATGAATAATTTGATTACGAATGCAATAGATGCTGTCAGAAATGAAGACCAAGCCTCTATCACCATCGCCTTGGATGTTGACAAGGATGGAAAGGCAACCCTTTCTTTTGAGGACAATGGAACGGGCATTCCAGCGGACAAGCAGGGGGAGATATTCGAACCGCACTTTACTTCTAAGGCGAAAGGCACTGGCCTTGGTTTATTTATTACAGACTCTATTGTACGTCAGATGAATGGGCAGATAGAGTTTCGATCAACCGAAGGGTCTGGATCAGTTTTTAGCCTTGTATTCTGCACCAAAAAAAAAGGGCCTCTGATTGAGGCCCTTTCCTGATTTTATTTAGTGGACTTTAGAATCGAGCCCCAAAACCTATGGTTAAACCAAGGTTATCACTAGCATCGTCTGGCAGTCCGAATCGATATTCAATTCCTGGAGCTACAAATAGCGGCCCCTTAAATGGAATGATTTTTGCCCCGCCTATGCCAATATCTAGATTGTCGCCAGCTAAATCGTAAAAGCGGGCTCCTACGTAGTAATCGTCAATGAAGTATGCACCCGCTAGATTCATTGAAAGAGCATCTGTTGACCCATTCATGGATAATTGTATAGCGATGTCATCCGCAACACAATAGCCGACTGTCGGCGCAAGGCCCATTCCAGTGTCAGAAAACAACTGGCCTAAGGCTGTTGCGTCTCCTGATCCCAGGAAGAAAGTTCCTTTGGCACCCATAGACGAACCGTCATCTTGAGCACTGAGCGTTAACGTGCACAATGCAAATGCACAAAGAGTAAATAAATTTTTCATAAAAAAAATTTTTGGTGATGCCGCAAATTGTGACATTTTGCCGTGTACTCTGTGCGGTTCTGTTTGAGTTTTCAAGAACGACCTGTTAGTCTGTATTCTTTTTAAAGGACATTTTTACCATCGACTAGTGGCAAAGAATTTATAGCTTAAACTTAGTTGCAGGGAATCACGACGGGTCGGCTAGGCGTTGCATCCATTTCAAATGCGGCAGTTTGGAGGTTGAGCAAGTGGCGGCCATCGAGAAGGGTTTCCGGGACGAAAATTAGTTCTGTAATGGACGATTGGCGCCGAGGGCTGTCGGGATAAGTCCAAAAGGCATGGTGGGCCGCTAAAGTGCCCCCATCAACCTCACGATCAACAGAAGGTAGATCGACCAATAGGTGATCCACGCTGCTTTCGACGAGCCAGCTCATCGCTTCGGCCTCGAAATAAGGGGGGTTAGTATTTGACCAGTTGCGCCCAACTTTGGATTTGTCGTTGGGTAGCGTGCGAACGATGAGTGCGGGCGGAAGGGCGGATTGCACGTTCCAATGCTGGGAAATGGACAACGCCAATTCCCGTTCGGTGATGACCTGGTCGCCGTCGCGGGCCTCGGGGAAAACACTGACCACGAGGCACGGCATGAGCACGGGGAAGGTCAATTCGTTGACGGAATGCGCCTCGGGCGAAATGTGTCCCAAGCATTCCGTGTGCGTTCCGTTGCCGTGCGGGTTGAACTGCACGTCGCGGAAATTCACCGCCCCACCCTCTGCGACAGAGCCCAAGAATCCGTTGGTGCGCACTACCTGAAGCTTTATGAAATCTACGTACCAAGCTCGCGATCCTCGTCCGGCGCCCATGGCAATGCTCAGGTCGACGTTGGCTGCACCGCTTGGTATGAAATCGACCCCTTGAAATTTCATTTCCATGGAAACAAGGTACGACGGGCGGAATCATTGGGGCACAAAAAAGGCGGCGCCCATGGCACCGCCCTTTTCAAATTCTGTTGGCAATGTATTAGTCGAACAAGAAACCGATACGCAACGCACCTTGGAATACGTTTCCGATGGTGGTATTGCTGATGTGGTTAGGCCAAGAGTAGTAAACTTCGTCAGCACCCGCACCGTCTGGCCAGTATTCATTGTAGATAATACCGTCCAAGGCGCTGAAGGGCAACTCACCAACAAATTCACCGGCTACTTCAGCACCTGCCGCTTCTGTTGAGAAGGCATTGTTGAAGTACATATTGAATGCTGTTGTATTGTCGGTCGTGATGCTGTGGTTGCCAAAGGAAGTGCTGCTGAAACCGAGTCCAGCCTCAAATCCTAGGTAAATGGCGTCCGAGAAGTAGTAGTCTGCACCAAAGAGGATGTTGAGACCGAAACGCGTGAAGCCTTGCTCGTTGCCTAAGTTCCAGACGACATATTGGTCAGGCTGCCCTGCATCATTGATGTCTTCTGGCCCCCAAAACTCCTGTGTGTCGGAACGTGTGCCAAAGGTGAATGGCAATTCGAAAGCGAGGTATGGGGAGAGATTATCCATGCCGTCGAAGTGCAACTCGTAACCGAGAGCGATTCCGTAAGCCGAGCCTTTGGTATTGATGTTCAATTGAGGGCTGACAGGGTCAGCTTCGTTGATTTCACCATCTTGATACCAAGCGTGTAAGTCGTTAGAATTAGACATGGTGAGGGACAAGCGTAAGGCTCGGTTGTCTTCCAAAAAGTTACGGTACTTGAGCGTAGAGCCGTCAATGGGGCTGCCTCCGAAGGGAGTGAAAGCCACCTCGATGTTGTGCTCGTCGCCCATTTGTTTCTGGGCCTGAACGCCCATCGTTACTAGCGCGGAGAGCGCTAGGGTAAACATGAGTTTCTTCATGATGTTGAGTTGTGTTTCAGGAAATTTTCGAACGCAAGAAACACAAAAAACACTCAAGTACGCACCAATGGCCCGAACTTTCCCACATGAAACCATGTTTAAAACCGGATTTCCCACATCATTGGTCAAATTTCTATACGCCCGAAACATTCCGCATTACAGGGAATCAGATGGTCGAAAAGCTAGCGGTTTATTTGATGGATTCACAAACGAGGCAATTCGATAAAGTGTTGCCCCACTCTGCTCCAGAAGAAAGGCTAACATACTGGAAATTAAGAATTAAGGAGGCGGGTGGGGCAGAGACAGGGGCACTTTGGAAAGGAGGTTTTTTAGAGGAGGTAATGGCCCAATCCACTCGACTGCACGACCCTCGTTACGCAGGCCATCAGGTAGCAGTTCCGCTTCCACAATTGGCGTGGCTACAGGCTGCAACGGCTTTGCTCAATAATGGGATGGCCATCGATGAAATGGGGCCGGCAAGCAGTCCGATGGAAGAAACGGTGATGCAGGAGCTCGCCAAATACATGGGGCTTGGAGGGGAGTCCGGGGGAATTTTGTGTCACGGTGGGACCTTAGCCAACTTGACGGCACTGTTAGCAGCTCGTCAGCGGAAAGCTTCAGGCAATGCGTGGAAGCAAGGAACCGAGCCTAGGTATGCCGTTCTAGTAAGTGAGCAGGCGCATTACTGTGTAGATCGAGCGATACGCGTCATGGGCTGGGGAGAGGCCGGAACTGTGAAGGTGCGGACCTTATCGAATCACCAAATTGATCCAGTTGCGCTTCAAAGCACCTTTGAAGAAATTACTGGACGGGGATTCGAGGTAATTGCTGTCGTTGGGAATGCCTGTACGACATCGACTGGCGTATTTGATGACTTAGAGATGCTCGCTGGATTTGCTGAGCAATATGACCTTTGGTTTCATGTGGACGGTGCACACGGTGCGGCTCAGGTTTTCTCACAACTCAATAACGGCCCATTGAAAGGAATTGAAAAGGCGGACTCGGTTGCCATGGACTTTCATAAGATGTTGGGTGTACCCGCGTTGTGTACTGGACTGTTCTACCGCAACGGCACAGATGCTTATGCTGCATTCAGTCAAAAGGCGGCCTATTTGTATGAAAACGATCAAGACGAGTGGTGGAACCTAAGCAAGCGAACGTTTGAATGTACGAAGCGTATGTTGAGCGTTGCGGTTTTTGGCATTTGGGAGGCTCACGGTCCCAAATTATGGGAAAGCTTGGTGGACCGCTTGGTAGATCGGGCTCGAGTTGCGGCCCATGAAATTGAACAACGACCGCAATGGGAGCTTTTCGCCCATCCTCAATCGAATATTGTGTGTTTTCGTTTGATTGGCGCGGACAATGCCGATCTGCGCCAGGCCATGCTTGAGAATGGCCCATATTACGTCGTTAAGACGGAGCTGAATGGTGAAACGTGGTTACGCTGTACGTTTCAAAACCCCTTAACAGATGACCGTGATATCGCGGCGTTACTTGATAGGCTGGAGGAGCTTGCTGCATCCTGCTCTATTCAACCGTAACGCTTTTTGCGAGGTTGCGAGGCTGGTCTACATTGCAGTCGCGCATGACGGCAATATGGTAACTCAGCAACTGAAGGGGCACTACGGTCAAAAGAGGTGCTAAAGCTTGATCCGTCTTCGGCACTTCAATTACGAACTCGGCCAATTGCTTCAATTCCTGGTTCCCGGCAGAGACAAGAGCGACCAGACGTCCACCACGGGCTTTGACCTCTTGGATGTTTGACACAATTTTCTCGTAGACATCATCGGCTGTAGCGATGAAGAATACAGGCATTTCTTCGTCGATAAGAGCTATGGGTCCATGTTTCATTTCGGCAGAAGGGTAACCTTCAGCATGGATATAGCTGATTTCTTTCAATTTCAAAGCGCCCTCCAGAGCTACCGGGAAATTGACGCCTCGCCCGAGGTAGAGCGCGTTTTCACTTTTGACGAAATGACCTGCAATTTCTTTGATGCGTGCATCTTGTTCTAGCAGTTTTTGGACTTTATCTGGAATGGCTTTGAGCTCGACTAGCAACCGACTAAACCGTTGGGTGGAGAGCAGGCCTTTCTTTTTGCCAACCAAAAGGGCAATCAGAGTAAGCACCGTTACTTGAGCGGTAAAGGCCTTAGTTGAGGCGACGCCGATTTCCGGACCGGCATGGGTGTAAGCACCGCTGTCTGTTTCCCTTGCAATACTGGAACCCACTACGTTACAAACACCGAAAAGGTGGGCGCCTTGGTCCTTTGCCAATTTGATTGCGGCGAGGGTATCGGCTGTTTCGCCTGATTGGGAAATTGCAATGACTACGTCATTTGAGCGAATAATGGGGTTTCGATAGCGGAATTCGGAGGCGTATTCGACCTCAACGGGGATGCGTGCGAAATCTTCGAATAAGTACTCTGCAATCATTCCAGCGTGCCAACTGGTTCCGCATGCGATGATTATGATGCGTTGTGCGGCGTTCCATTTGTCCCAATGGGCATCAATCCCGGACATATTAATTTCGGAACGAGAGACACTCACGCGGCCGCGAATCGAGTCGAGGATGGAATTTGGCTGCTCGAAAATTTCCTTCAGCATGAAGTGTTGGAAACCGCCTTTTTCGATGGCTTCGATTTGCATTTCCAGCGCGTGGACTTCCGGTGTGATAACAGTGTTCTGTAAATTTTTAATAATCAACCCTTTCTTCCGGTGCATGACCGCGACTTCCTCGTCGTCCAGGTAGATGACATTCTGGGTATGCTCTATGATGGGCGTAGCGTCTGAGGCGACGTAAAATTCATTTTCTTCGCCGACACCAATAACGAGGGGGCTTGATTTGCGCGCAGCGATGAGCATGTCTGGCTCACTCGCGTCGACTAGCGCAATCGCGTAAGCGCCTTCAACTTCCTTCAGGGCCATTTGTACAGCATCTGATAGGGATGCGTTCGTTCGATTCTGGACCTCGTCAATCAGATGGATGAGCACCTCTGTGTCCGTGTCGCTGACAAAAGCATGTCCGTTGGTTTCAAGGCTGGTACGTAGAGACTCGTAATTTTCAATGATGCCGTTGTGGATCATTGCAAGGCGACCGAATCTTGCAGTGTGAGGGTGGGCATTGACGTCGCTAGGTGGTCCGTGCGTAGCCCAGCGCGTGTGCCCAATTCCTGTTGAACCAGGGGGAATGTCTTTTCCTACGAAAGCTAAAAGGTCCTCAACTTTACCTTTTTTCTTTAGGATGTTGATGGTGCTTTCGCCGTCAAATACAGCAACCCCTGCGCTGTCATAACCTCGGTATTCCAGTCGCCGCAATCCTTTTATTAGGATGGGAAAGCAGTCCTTTTCTCCGATGTATCCTACAATACCACACATTGCAAATCGTAATTAACCACAGCACCTATTCACTCCAAGTGACAACTATGCGAGCATTGGGCTTCCAAGCGGAGGTGTCGCCTTCCAATAGCTCAACTTCAGGCCCGTTCAAAATCACCCCTTGAAGGGAAATTCCTGCCCGCGAGGAAACAACGTACAGTTTGTCGGATTCGTACGTGCCATTTAGCATTTGTTGAAAGGTCTGGGAAATGTTGAAGCGGTAGGCTTGTTGGGCGACGTCGTAATTGCCGTTAATGGCAACGCCAATGGATGTTTGGTCCGGTGTTGACACCGGTTCGCCAGCTTCATTTTCAGATAAGATGAACAGTTGAGACGGAATGGGGTAGCGCGGGTTATTGTAAGAAGGATCTACGGGCAACCACAATTCGGCTTTGTGAACTGTTCTGTTTGGTTCTAGGTCGCTTTCCCAATCGGCTAGAGCAGGAAATTGAATTCGCACTTTCAGGCCGGACCCCGTGAAAACACCGGCTTGTACGGAGCCATTTAACGCGTCGATGAAGGGTTCATTTAAGGCTTGGAAAGGTGGATACCATTCGTGCTCAAAGAGGTTATTTCGTGGGCTGAGACCGTTGATGATGAAGTCATAAATTGCCGAACTGTCCGCATCGTTATGGTAGTGCATGCGGATTCTACTCAGCCCAGAGGTTAAATCAATACCGACGGCGCCTTGACCTGTTCCATTGGGATCAGGAGCAACGAGTAGCCCCGGGAAATACTCTCGCCAGGCTTGGTTGGAATCGTAAACGGATGAAGGCGCCTCGAGCAGGGATTGCCCGAACTCATTTTTGAGGAAGATGCGCACTTCAGGGGAGATCGTGTCGCCTGCGGGGTAAAAGTCTTCAGATGGGTTCAAAATAACGGGTTGGAAGTTCGGGTCTGCCAGATTGAGCCCTGCTGTCACTACAGATTGATTGGAATGGTATGAAGAATCCAAAGTCAGCGTGTCGACCATTTGCTCGACGCTGATGTATTGAGGGCTAAGCAGGCCATATCGGTCGCCTGTGTAATTTAACGACAGGTAGATGCTGTCTACGATAGGGTTAGTGCCGAAGTCGATATCGGGAGCGCTTAGTCGGAGTTGGGTGGCGAATGATGCTTGATGCATCCCAAAAAACGGGTGTTCCATGTGGCCCAGAACAGCCGTGCTGAGGTGGCTCGTTTCGAGGCTGTCTTCGCGAATTGTCTCAAAGGTCAGCGCCAATGTATCGGTTTGGTTTAAGCCAAGCAAGTCCTCCTGAGCAAAGTCGAGACCAATTTCAGTGGCGGGTTTTTTACAACCAGTTAGGACGGCGAACCCTAAAATGCTTGCCGCGACTGTCCCGTATTGACTTGCGGTGATCTTTATCATGCCGCGAATTTCAACAATTACGAGACAGCCTCAGCCTTTCCCTCCAAAATCGTGTCGTAAAAATTGTTGATGTCAGCGACATACCCTTCCTCACCGTGGTAGCTTAAGGTAGGAACACCAGCGCTTTCGATGGCTTGTTTAGTTGCGGGACTAAGGTCTTCAGAGCCAACGATTAATCCGTCAGAGTGTTGAATCGATAGGGCATTCAATGCGTCAAACGTAGGGGTTTCGACACAAGAAATTGAATCTGCCTGAATCCCATCTTGTTGCATCTTATCAGCCATGCGACTGTCTAGCGACCCCTCAAACCCTTCGTTAAAAATGCTTGTAATGATTTTGCTCGTGGCGAAGTATGGATCGCTAGCAAATAGTTGCTTTAAGTAAACGGGGACGGCTGCTGTCATCCAACCGTGACAATGGATGATGTTAGGAGCCCACCCCAATTTCTTTACAGTCTCGAGCACGCCGCGTGCAAAGAAAATTGTTCGCTCGTCGTTGTCTTTAAATAAGTTTTTGTCCGCATCATGAAGGACGGCTTTTCGTTTGAAATACTCGTCATTATCGATGAAGTAGACCTGCATTCGGGCCGTAGGAATGGATGCGACTTTAATCACAAGTGGGTGATCTGTGTCATCAATCAATAGATTCATTCCAGAAAGTCGAATAACCTCGTGTAATTGGTGACGGCGCTCGTTAATTTTACCAAAACGCGGGGTGAAAACTCGAATCTCTCGTCCCTTCTCATGTATCGCTTGCGGAAGGTTTCGACTCACGGAGCTCATCTGGGTGGCGGGCAAGAATGGTACAATGTGTTGTGATATGTAGAGGATTCTTGCTTTCTCCATGATGGCCAGTAATTTGTTAAACGCAGACGAAATACAAAAATACGTAATTTACGGCCGAAATCCAAGGAAAACCGGGTAAAACACAGGGTTTAAGCGATGAATAGGTGTGAGACAATTGACGCGTTGAGGGGGCATGTCAAAACAGTGAGAGCAGAGGGGAAAAAGGTGGGTTTTATACCTACGATGGGCGCGCTACATCCCGGACATGCATCACTAATAACAAAAGCGCGAGAGATGTGTGAGGAAGTGGTGGTGAGTATATTCGTTAATCCAACTCAATTCAATAGCAGAGAAGATTTTGAGGCCTATCCATTGACGCTGAATGAAGACATTAGCGTCGCGCAGAAATCTGGGGCAGCATTGGTTTTTACACCTTCTTTGGACGAGTTATATGCAGGGGATTTTGCATTAGAAACATTGGACTATGGACTGTTGACTTCCAGGTATGAAGGACAAAGTCGACTTGGGCATTTTGACGGGGTCGTAGCTGTTGTGCGAAAGTTGTTTTCGGCGGTTGACCCCGACATGGCGTTTTTTGGAGAAAAAGACTTGCAACAGCTCGCTATAATTCGGCGGTTGGCTCGAGAGGAGTTCAATGGGCTTGAAGTGATTGCCTGTCCGCTTGTTAGGGAGGACGACGGGCTTGCCATGAGCAGTCGAAATGTGCGTCTGTCAGGACGATATCGTCAAGACGCTTTGGCGCTCTTTCATTGGGTCAACCGAGTAAAAAAAGCTGCTGAGACCAAAGCCGATATATCGGGATTGCTTCAGACTATTTCAGGAGAAGCGGAATTGATGAAGCACATTGAATTGGAATACATCGATGTCGTGAATGCTGAGACATTTGAGCCTCTGCGCTCACGCTTTGAACGATATAATGCGTTTGTGATTGTCGCAGCAAGAGTTGGCGGGGTTCGGCTGATTGATAATTGCCGTCTGGCCTGTTCGTAACCCCAAATCTTGCATGGTGAGGGATTGTCATTTTCTTCAGACCTTCGTAAAAACTTTTCGCCATGTTCAACGCAATGAATCCCGGTTCTATCCTGCTAATCGCTCTCGTGGTGCTCCTACTATTCGGGGGAAAGAAAATTCCAGAGTTGATGAAGGGGCTTGGTCGGGGCGTAAAAGAATTCAAAGACGCCACCAACAAGGACGAGGAGGAGCAAGGCGATTCCGAAGATTGATGGTGCGACCAACAGCGCACTTAGGAGCTTTTGCAATCAGCTTTATTTTAGTTCAAGGACTAGGGCAAGTGCCAAAGGCCGGAAAATTGACTGTGACGGGCGCGATAGCAGTTGACACAACTGCAATGGAAGAGAGGGATTTCGACTCCTTAGAGCTCAATTTAGCTGAAATAGCATGGTTGAATTATTTGGAAGAAAATTGGTGTTTCTCCGCAGATACGAGCATCCTCAACATTTATAATTTCGAAGAGGGCGAGACACCGCCAGTGGACACGTCGGCCGTTAAGGCTCGAATGGACTGGCTTGATGCCCGGTCGCCATTGGATCTTGCTTGGAATCCGGTTGTTCATTCTCGGATTGCGTTTTACGCCAGCAAGCGTAAAAAGTACCTAGGCACGATGCTGGGTCGTGCACCCAGCTACTTCCCGATCTTTGAAGAGGCGCTCGATCGCAACGGATTGCCATTGGAATTGAAATACCTGGCAGTTGTGGAGTCGGGTCTGAATCCTTTGGCTCGTTCCCATGCAGGGGCCCGAGGTTTATGGCAGTTTATGTATGCCACAGCCAAGTACCAAGGCCTGCGAATTGATTCATACATTGATGAGCGACAGGATCCCGCACGCAGCACTGAGGCTGCGTGTAAATACCTCAATCGGCTTTACGACATATACGACGACTGGTTCCTTGCTTTGGCGGCATACAACGCTGGGCCCGGCAACGTAAATCGTGCAATTCGTCGTAGTGGAGGAAAACGAAACTTTTGGGAGATCCGATTCTTCTTACCACGTGAGACGCGCAATTATGTTCCGGCATTCATGTCGGTAGCTTACCTGATGGAGTTTGCATCGGAGCACAATATTTTCCCTCAGGAGGCTTCCCTACCGTTTGCATTTTTAGATACGGTGATGGTCCAAGACGTGATGCGATTTGACCAAATTGCACCACTGTTGGATTTGGATGAATCAATGCTCAAGCGTTTGAACCCAATGTACCGGATGGAAATCATCCCCGCAACGGATGAACACTGGCCTCTCGTGCTGCCCCAGGAGGAAATACCCTCTTTTCTTGCTTTCCGAGACAGCATGCGCTTGATAGAACCGGAACGTTCCCCAGAAATCGTATTTGTTCCTGAGCCGGTGACCTATCGCGTAAAGAATGGTGACGTGCTTGGAAAGATTGCTAATCGATATGGAGTAACCGTGCGCCAGCTCAAAGAATGGAATGGTATATCAGGCTCAATGATTCGAATAGGTCAAAAGTTGATCATACATGCAGACCCAAGCAAACTATAGTTGTATCGTCTTTGCCTTAGGTTTACTGTTCGCGTCTTGCGGCAGTCAGGACGGAGCACGTTCTGCACTTACAGGAAAAGTTGGGGCTGCAGGTGAAATTGTTGTTGTCTGCGATGAAGGTGTCTGGAATGGAGCTCCGGGAGATACGCTTCGAGCTATTTTTCGCCAGTCTTTTCCGGTTTTGCCTCAATACGAACCTTGGTTTGACCTTCTCCACCTTGACCCTGAGTCATTTGACCGGTTCTGGAAGCCCCACCGAAACATCATTGTCCTCGAACTTGCCGACCGAGTGGACACTCAAATACCGGAAGTCAAAATTTTAAAGGAAAAGTATGCCCGCGAGCAACTTTATGTGGTTGGTAAAGCGCGCGAACCAGCGGCCTTAGCAGAAGCATTGTATGCTCGATCAGCGGAGCTGTTGAGCGCGTTTCATCACATTGAGGTTGAGCGGTACAGAGGGCTCATTGCATTGAGCGCAAATGAGGTGATTAGGGATGAACTGGGCCAAAGATCGGGGCTTGAGTTGACTCTTCCGCGCGATGTCAGGTGGGCAAAGAAGTTACCTGATTTTCAATGGGTTGACCGCCAGTTAACGCGAATGAAGGGCGGCGATAATCACGATGTACAGCAGGGCTTTTTTGTTTACCGTGAGCCGTATACAAGCGAGGAGCAATTTTCAATTCAATCCCGCCTACGCAAACGAAATGAAGTGCTTAAGAATCACGTACCAGGTCCGACTCCACGGTCGTACATGACAACCGAAATGCGTTACACCCCTTCGTACGAGGAAGTTGTTCACAATGGGGGCTTTGCTTCCGTGTTACGCGGACTATGGCGTATTGAAGGGGATTATATGGGTGGCCCGTTTTACAGCTTAACGGTTTACGACGAACGAAGCGCAGAGTTGGTAACGGTAGAGGGTTACGCGTATGCGCCTTTTTTTGATAAACGAGAGTACATGCGTGAAGTAGAGGCCATTGTGCGTTCATTGGTTTGGTATGACGCCCCTAACCCAATGCCGTGAGAGGGTATTGGCCAATCATCTTAGTTCTGGCTTTGATTTCGTTTGCCTGTACTTCAGAAATCGCCTCAACTCAGTGGAAATTTGACTCCAACATTCGCGCATTGACATTGTCCGCCGGTGACGAGGTATGGTGGGCGGGATCCGGAGGGCTGGTCGGACACCGTTCTGGAGAAACATGGACCGTTGACACATTGCGCCGGATTGATGGAAGCCTACCAGAGTTTCGTTCTATCGCTGTAACGAACAAAGCAGCCTTTGTCTTTAGCATAGGGTCTCCGGCGATGTTGTACCGTAAACTTCACTCAAGCGAAGATTGGAGTGTTGTTTATACCAACACTGATTCTCTCGCTTTCTATGACAGTATGCACTTTTGGGATGATAGGGAAGGTATTGCAATTGGAGATCCAATAAACGGCTGTTTAAGTGTCGTCATTACGCGGGATGGCGGAGCCAAATGGACGGAGGTAACTTGCGATGTGTTACCGCCGGCAGAGGAAGCGGCATTTGCGGCATCCAATGGCAACATTGTTCTCTTTGGCGATGAGGTATGGGTGGCTTCGGGCGGGGTAAAATCTCGGATTTTTCGCTCTTCTGACCGCGGGCGCACATGGGGTGTGGTCGAAACTCCCATTTTGCAAGGAGGGGTGATGACGGGGCTATTTAGCGTGGCACGTTGTGGACCAGACCAAGGAATGGGATGGGGAGGAAACTGGGAGGCGATGACAGATAATTCGGCAAATAAAATCGTCACTGTTGATGGTGGGGCTAGTTGGGACCTCTTAACGCCTGGAAGCGGGCCCGGTTACCGGTCTTGCGTACAGTATGTTCCGAACACGAATTGTCAATCCATTTGGGCCGTGGGTATTTCAGGTATTAGTCGTTCGTTCGATGGTGGTGTGACATGGACAAGTGAAGCTGACAGTAGTTTTTACACGGTGAGGTTCACACAGGACGGCGAAGCTGTCTGGCTCGCAGGGCGAGGCAAGGTGGCATGTCGGCAGGTTTATCCGTAATTATTTCATAATGACGGTCTGTCCGGGGTTGCCGTTTACCTTAATAACGTATGATCCGGGGCTCCATTTCGAAGAGTCGAACTCCCACAGGGTAGTTCCCGCCGGAGGGCGCACCGATGCGATGAGGTTTCCACCGGTGTTCCAAATATTCAAACGTTGTATTTCAGTTTTGCTTGTAACTGTGAGTTGCGCAGTGAAGGGGTTGGGCCATGCGGATACGCGGGCGGTTTCAGTTATTGTTTCCAAACCCACTGAGACGTCTCCTTTGGCAAATGCGTACTGCCCCTTTTTTAGATTTAAAACTCGGAATAACCCAGCGCCGTTTGAAAGTGACCCCGGCTGCCATTCGTAGGATTCGCACTCTTGCCAGGGCACACTTGAGTCGGGTCGCCAAGCGAGGAAAGCATTCGCTTCGGTGTTGCCGTAAAGCTCATAATCCAGAGCGTCGGCGTCATTGCCATAGTACTGAATCCGTGCATCCAGTAGCAACCCTTCTGGCCAAATGCCATCGACTACCCAAAAGTGCGTTGTGCTAAGCTGCTCCAAGTAAGGCTCTACAGGCCCTTGATCCGGTGAGGCCCAATGGTGCTCCACGCGGACTAAAGCCGAGTCTCCTTCTGGTATCGCGTCGCATCCCACCCGCATCTGCACCCATGGGAGGTTCTGAATGCCTTCAGTTTCATTAATCGTGTACATAAAATCCATCCGGCCTTGGTTCAAGCGACCGTTCGGGTTTAGTGCAATGAGCGCAGGCTCATCAATACCAGGGTGTTCAATGGTGATTTCATCAAACTGTCCGCTGGCGATTATTTCGGTTTCGTACTGGTTCCAATCAGCGTCCCAAACAGCAACGTCCAGTGGTTCAGACATATGGTAGTTATCGCAAGCACGAAGCTTTTGCTGCAGGTGTAATGTGGATTGCTGTGACCCAGCAGAAACGGCAGAATCTAACATCCACGTTGAGAATCCCGGTTGAAACACGTGGGCTTCAAACCACGGCGTCATGTCCACGCCGGTGACTTGCCCCAAGATGACTTCGAACTGAGCAGCATCCATATGGCTATCATACAGCTCGGCTAGTACGGACTGCATTCCTGACCGGAACAAATCATCACCGAGGTATGCACGCAAGTTGTGTACTATTGAAGCGCCCTTGTAATAAGTGTGGCGGCCATAGATTTCTTCGTCGGGCATGGGAGAGAGTGGATGAAACCCATTGTCTTGGATGTGGCATTCCTCCAAAACAAAAAGCTGATTGTCTTTGACGACATCTATGAAGGCTTCCTCGCCGTCTTTCCACTCTACAAACAAATGGGAGCTATACTCCGCTGGGCCTTCTTTCAGCCACATGTGGTTATGGATACGCGGCGCGACAATATTTCCCCACCATTGATGCCCAAGTTCGTGGCTGATTAGGTCGCCATTTGCAACGAGTCCTTCGCCCACCATGAATTGCGGGTAGGCAATGTTAGTGGGTATTTCTAAGGCGCCATCGGTGGTCAAAACGTAGCCGACGCGTTCCCAAGCATAGGGTCCCCACCAATACTCCAAGGCATCGATGGCAAAACCCAACTCTTGGAACTTTGTGACCATTGGTCCGATGTGCTCGGGTTTGCCGGTTAGGCGGATTGGAATATCGCCATAAGCACCAGTATGCACGTAATTCGAGTCTACATAAGGGGCTACGGCAATTGCGGATTGATGTGTTGTGATTGGGTGGGTCAACTCGAAACTGCGCCTAATGGTGTCGCCGGCCAAGACTTCTTCCCCGATGAATTGGCCTTGGCAATTGGCTGTACGTCCGCCGGCGCTGGTTACGTGGTAGGTGTAGGTCGCACGTTCAACAAAATTGTCAAAACAAGGGTACCATACCTTTCCAAAATTTGGCGGGATGGTGGTCAATCCGATACCCAAATTGTAGATGTAATCGCTCACAAAATAGAAGCCGCCCCAGTACGGGTCTTGATAGGGGGATCCCTTGTACCAGAAGTCAATTGCATATACTTGGCCGGTAGACCAACCCCCCTCAGGAGCTTCAACATGTACTTCTGATTGACCTTGTTCAAAGGCGACGGCATCGCCATCGATGTGGATGCTATCGACGGATAACTCCACGAGATCAAACCACAGGTCTGAGGCATTTGAATTGATTGCCTCCAATTCGATATTGGCATGGGCGTCCACTAGCTGGTAGCTGTAATTGGTGACATCCAAGGTCAATTCATACGCGTGAACGTCGAATGAGTCACTGCGCGCTATGGAAGGCTCCATATCATAATTCATCATCCAGCGCGGGGCTGGGGTGGGCTCGACATTTTGGCGTTCATCGGCCAGCAGGCTGTAATGATGGCATCGCACAGGGTTGAACACACGTGGCTTGCGTAAATGGCGTTGGGCGGATTCTTGGGATAAGGAAGGAAGGACGAGCAATAGGGTTGACAAGCCCAGCCCGGTGATTCGCATAATATGTGAGATCTGCATACCGCCAATTTACATCAAGCGCCTACTTTCGTGGCATGAACAACACGTCCATTCAACCCGGAAAATTTGTTGAGATCAGTTACATATTGCGTGAAGCTAGCGCAGGCGCTGAGGAGCTTGAAATCTGCCCCGCGGATGAACCATTTGGATTCATGGCGGGAGAAGCGCAGGTGTTGCCTGCGTTTGAGGAGGCATTGGTTGGTTTGAAGCAGGGTGACTCTTTTGACTTTAAGCTCACGGTAGAAGATGCCTACGGCGAGGAGGATTTAGAGGCATATGTAGAAGTACCCAAATCTGCGTTCATTGTGGACGGGGAATTGGACGAGAGTGTGTTGGAAGTTGGTGAGGTTGTGCCAATGCAAACTGAAGATGGAGAGGAAGTAATCGGCATTGTAGCTGAGGTTCGTTTGAATTCCGTTGTGGTGGACTTCAATCATCCGTTTGCTGGCTTGGCGCTGCATTTTGTCGGAGAGGTCTTGCGGGTCTTGGATGCGCCTCCATCTCGTTGACCAGAAAAAGTATTCGGCGGTACCTTTGAGGCATGCAACGCACGGAAATTGAGTCACTTGGTGAGTTCGGGCTAATTCGTCGTCTGACGAAGCAAACGGTCCTCCGACAACCTTCTTCTTTAATGGGCATCGGGGATGATGCGGCTGTAATTAACCCGGATGGCAAGCGGGTTGTGGTCAGCACGGACATGTTGGTTGAGGGGGTTCATTTTGACCTGTCATATGCGCCCTTGAAGCACCTTGGCTATAAGGCAATTGCCGTTAACCTATCTGACGTTTGTGCCATGAACGCGCTGCCAACACAAGTCACCGTTTCCATAGCAGTAAGCAGTCGCTTTTCGGTAGAAGCGCTCGACGAACTTTACACGGGCGTGCACAAAGCATGCGCGGTTTACGGTGTGGATTTGGTAGGGGGTGACACATCGTCTTCTACGTCGGGATTGATGATTACTGTCACGGCTTTGGGACTGGTGGATTCGGATCAAGCCGTTTCACGCTCAGGCGCCAAGGCGGGAGATTTGCTGGTGGTTACAGGTGAATTGGGCGGCGCGTACATGGGATTGCAGGTGCTGGAACGTGAGAAGGTTGTTTTTGAATCCGCGCCAACCGCCCAGCCTGATTTGTCCGGACATGAAGGTATCCTGGAACGCCAACTGAAGCCCGAAGCCCGCATCGATATTATTCGAGAATTGGCCGAAATCGGCCTCAAGCCCACATCCATGATTGACATTTCAGACGGGTTGGCATCGGAGGTCTTCCACCTTTGCACGTCTTCGGGGTTAGGCGCCAAATTGTATGAGGATAAACTACCCATTGACGACCATACGTACAAAGTGGCTCGTGACTTCAATCTTGACCCGACGATGTGCATGCTAAGTGGAGGCGAAGATTATGAGTTGCTTTTCACGATTTCCCAAGAAGATTACGAGAAGGTTCGTAACCACCCAAAGCTGTCCATCATCGGCCACATGCTCGAGGAAGCTGAGAAGAAGACCTTGGTCACCAAAAATGGAATAGAAACCCCATTAAAAGCTCAAGGTTGGGACAACATGCAACGCTCAAATCAAGGTGAGGAGTCTTAAGACATGTGCGGAATCGCAGGAGTATATGGCATCAGTGATCGGTCGAGATTCCCAGAGGCCTGCGGTGCTGTAGGCCGCATGGTTGAAGCTATTTCGCACCGAGGCCCTGACGCACATGGTGTTTGGATGGATGATGACGAAGTGGTTTTGGGCCATCGACGGCTGAGCATAATCGATAGACGCGAAGCCTCGAATCAGCCTTTCATTGACAGCGCAACAGGGGACGTTATGGTCTTCAACGGGGAGATTTACAATTACCGTGAATTGCGGCCTCAACTTAGCGGCGAATATGCATTTCAAACCGATAGTGATACCGAGGTTGCTTTGGCGGCGATGCAAGTTTGGGGGCGTGCTGCGCTGCCTGAATTCAATGGGATGTTTTCGTTTGCATACTGGAATCAAGCTCGCAGAGAGTTGACGTTGGTGCGGGACCGCATGGGCATCAAGCCACTGTATTACGCACACATCGACAACATGGTTCTGTTTTCCAGTGAGGTGCGTAGTTTGTTGGCCTCGGATTGGTTGGAGCGAAAACATGATCCTGCTGGTTTAGCAGATTACCTCCGGTATCAAACGGTTCATTCGCCACGCACCATTTTAGCAGGGGTGAGTATGCTGCCCGCTGGCCATTGGATGCGACTTGAAGGTGAAGAGACTGAAATAGGCCGCTGGTGGGACCCTGCAGCAGCGGCAAAGCCACAGAATCGATCGCGAGAGGATGAGTTGAAGCGAATTCGCGAGGTGCTTTCTCGATCTGTGGAATTGCGCTTGCGTTCAGACGTTCCCTTGGGGGCTTTTTTGTCTGGGGGGATTGATTCAAGCGTCATTGTCGGCTTGATGAAACAAGCAACTGAACACCGAACTGCAACGTTTAGTGTGATTTTTAATGAGGGTAAGTTTGATGAAAGTTATTATTCGCGGATGATTGCGGAGCGGTTTGATACTGACCACCACGAAATCCGATTAACCCCAGACAACTTTCTCCAGGCCGTTCCGGATGCGTTGGACGCAATGGATCACCCCAGCGGAGACGGCCTTAATTCCTACGTGATTAGCGAGGCAACGAAGTCTGCCGGAATTACAGTTGCGTTGAGTGGTTTAGGCGGCGACGAGCTCTTCGCGGGCTACCCGGTGTTTCAAAGAACGAAATTGTTATGGGATCAGCGGTGGTTAGGTTCTTGGCCGAAAGGGCTCCGCAAACTTATTGGGGGTGTTTATGCGGCGTACAAAAATGACATTGCCGCCTACAAAAAGGCTGCGGCATTGGCCGGAGATTATTTCGACCTGCTGCATACTTATCCACTGTCGCGACAAGCTTTTTTAGAGCCGGACATCCGTCGGTTGGCACCGCACCTGGCGGTTTATCCCAATGCAGTCTACAATCAATTGCTAGAGGAATTGGGAGCTAAAAGTCATGGCGAAAAATTACCGATGCTGGGTCAAGTGAGTGTTGCGGAATTAGGGACATACATGCAGAATACTTTGTTGCGCGATGCGGACCAAATGTCTATGGCCCATGCACTAGAGGTGCGCGTTCCCTTCCTAGATCACGATGTAGTCGCCGCAGTATTGTCGGTATCCGATGAAAACAAATGGCCGCATACGCCAAAGCAATTACTTACAGATGCCTTCCCTGATTTGTTGCCTCGGGAGGTCATTGATCGTCCCAAGATGGGCTTCACATTGCCTTGGGAATTGTGGATGCGCAACTCGCTGAAGCCCATGTGTGAGGAAGGGCTGGAGGCATTGTCAGAAATTAATGTCTTTGCAGCGGCAGAGATAAGTTCCATTTGGGATGCATTCGTTCAGGGAAGTCGGCGTTGGCCGTTTTCACGGGTTTGGTCGTTAGTGGTGCTCGGACATTGGTTTAAGAAAAATAGAATTACCTAAGTTGAAAAGGCGCGTATTGATAGCGGTCGACTGGTTTCCTCCTGCATTCAAGGCAGGAGGGCCTATTCGAAGCACATACAACCTAGCGGCATTTCTTTCCATTACGCATGACGTGTGGGTGGTAACGGGTGACCGTGATTTAGACGATGAGCCTCTTCGAGAAATCAAAACCAATGAATGGAGTAGAGTTGTGGTAGGAGAAGGTGTCATCCAGGTACGGTATTCTTCGATTGTCAGTCGGTCCTTATGGCTGGATATCTTGAATGAGATTCAACCGGCGGTGGTCCATTTGAACAGCTTGTTTTCTAGACGCTTCACGCTGTTGCCATTGGGTGCGATGAAGCATCAACCAAATATTTGTGTTGTTGTGGCACCTAGGGGTATGCTTGGCGCAGCGGCGCTTTCCGTCAAGTCCGTTAAAAAGCGATTATTTCTCGCGCTGGTTCGCAGTACGGGATGGATGGACAGGGTCCGGTGGCATGCATCCTCTGAGCAAGAGGCCCGCGAGGTAAGACTTACATTCCCTCGCGCACAAGTTGCCATTGCTCAAAACCTTTCATCTCCGGCGCCACCTGAAAACCCTTTGCGCAATTCCGGAAGCTGGAAGGTTGTCGTTATCGGTCGAATTCACCGTATGAAAAATCTCCACTTTGGATTGAAAGCTGTTCTTGAAGCCGAAGGTTCCCGGCCAATTAAAGTTGACTTCATAGGCCCTGTAGAAGACCCGGCGTATCAGAAAGAATTGGTCAACTTAGCCGTTCGAAACCCTTCGGTTAATGTGGTATTTCATGGGGGAATTCCGCATTCCGAACTGGGACAATATTTTCATGCAGCTCATTATCTACTTTCACCGACCACCCAGGAAAATTTTGGCCACTCCATCGTTGAGGCATGGGCCCACGGTTGCCCAGTAATTATAAGTGATCGTACTCCGTGGCGTGGAATTGCGGCACACAATGTGGGATGGGACTGGCCCCTGGAGGAAAAAAAATGGAAGGAGGGCTTGAGTGTGGCGTTGACGTTGGAACATGAGGAGTGGGAAGCGATGTCCAGTGCGGCGAGGGAATATTTTTTCGATCGTGTTAAAAACGTCGAATCAGAACGGGCTAACTTGTCGCTACTCGACGAATGAATCGCATCAAGAAACTTTTCGGAATTCAATATCCCATCGTTCAAGCAGGAATGATTTGGTGCAGTGGCTGGGAACTTGCTAGCTCCGTTTCAAACGCCGGGGGATTGGGTATTATTGGCGCTGGTTCGATGTACCCTGAAGTGCTGCGCGATCAAATCTTGAAGTGCAAAGCTGCCACGGATCGTTCGTTCGCGGTTAATGTGCCTTTAATGTATCCGTCGATTGAGGAGCATATGGCATCCATTATCGAATTGGGTGTGCCGATTGTGTTTTCTAGCGCAGGCAATCCAAATACATGGACGTCGCATCTGAAATCCCATGGTATTCTCGTGGTCCACGTGGTGAGCAGCGTCAAATTTGCTCTTAAAGCACAATCCGCGGGCGTGGACGCCGTGGTGGCGGAGGGGTTTGAGGCTGGGGGTCACAATGGCAGGGAAGAAACAACGACGCTGTGCTTAGTTCCATCGGTGGTGGACGCTCTGCAAGTGCCTGTAATCGCCGCCGGGGGCATTGGAGATGCCCGTGCCATCTTGGCGGCTTTTTCTCTTGGTGCTGAGGGTGTTCAAATTGGAAGTCGATTTGTGGCTACCCCGGAATCATCGGCTCATCAAGCGTTTAAAGACGAAGTGGTTGCCGCCGGTGAAGGGTCAACACGTTTGAGTTTGAAGGCGTTGACCCCAGTTCGGCTGCTGGAAAATGCTTTTTCCCGCGAGGTCTTAGAAGCAGAAAACAAGGGACGGTCCAGAGACGAACTAAAGGCCTTACTTGGACGAGGTCGGGCTAAAAAGGGCATGTTTGAAGGCGACCTTGAAGACGGGGAACTCGAAATTGGGCAGGTGAGCAGCCTCATTCAAACGGTGAAACCCGCCGATCAAGTGGTTGCTGATTTGGTCGAAGGTTATAATGCCCTCACTCATGGTATGACTGACCCGCATTTCTCTTGGATGTGAGTTTGATTTTTGCATGGCTGGTGCTCGAACATTCCGCGTCTGTTGTGATTGTGAGAATTCGAAGGCTTGACAGGTCCGTATTCTTACTTCGTTATGCTTGTTCTGAATGGAGGGGGGGCAAT
>DIHQ01000049.1 GCA_002420235.1 Flavobacteriales bacterium UBA5692 | reverse complement strand
GTTGCCCTTAACTTTTCCCGGAGGTGCGCATACTACCTTGATCTTGCAGGAATTTAAGGCTTATCGGTCAGACGTGCAGATTGGACACATGACTAAGGATGGCCTGCGAACTGAGCTTTACACGCCTCAATTGCTCAGCTACCGTATTGCCAATGACAACATACGTGGGTCACTGATTTTTATGGAAGGTCAAATCGCTGGAGCCATACGGTACAAGGGTGTTCAATATGAACTGGGCGGGCTAGAGTGCGATGGCCGGAAAACAGGGAAATTCGTGTTATTCGCCACTGCGGACGCACTGCATAAGCCTGCGTTCGAATGTGGACTCGAAACCCTAGCAACCCATGTAATCCCTCCACAACCCATGGGCCTCCCGAATCTCCTGCAAAACGAACCGATTACAGAATGCGTCGAAGTCGCGCTCGACATTGATTTCTTCACTTACAATCAATTCGGAGGGGATTGCAATGCTACGGTCGAATGGGCCCTCGCTCTGCTGACTGGAGTCAGTGAAATCTACCAAACGGAACTCAATGACCTTATTTACATCGCAGCGTCGTACATTAATATCTGGGAAACTCCTGACCCGTATGCAGAATTCAGTGGCAATGCCGGTGACATGCTCGATGCATTCAGACTTGAGTGGCTCGAAAACCCTGACCTTGCCAATCGACCTCGTGACCTCGTACATCTCCTGACGCGACGTTCCGATACCGGGACGGGTGGTATCGCCTACCTCAGTGTTAATTGCGATCCGGCATATGCGGCAGGGTTCAGCTCATTTCTGAGTCCTTCATCGGTTTACAGTTTGAATAACTACAGCTGGAACCTCAATGTCGTTGCCCACGAGTTCGGTCACAACTTTGGTTCGAACCATACTCATTGGTGCGGATGGCCGGGTGGACCCATTGATGACTGCTATGCTGCGGAAGGAAACTGCACCAATACTCCAACGCCGCAAATTGGCACCATAATGAGTTATTGCCATGCGGTCTCCGGCGGATCTGTCAACCTCGAATTCCATCCCACGGTTGAAAACTCCGCTCTCATACCCACGATTAATGGCCAAGGTACCTGCTACTCAACGTGCGATGAATTCTCGACCAGCTGCGCTTACTATGGCTGCACTTTTGAATGGGCGTGCAATTACGATCCCGAAGCTGTACTCAACGATGGGTCTTGCACAACTGAAGACCTCTGTGGGGAATGTGGCGGAGACGGCTCTAGCTGTTACGGGTGTACTGACCCTGTTGCTTGCAATTACGATGAATCCAATGTTGTCGACGACGGCAGTTGCTTCTATTCTCCAAATGGTGGCGCTTGCAATTGCGAAGCAATTATGTCGTTGGCGGATACCCTCGGGCCTGGAGAAACGACATCCTTAGCAGTAAGTGGATTCGGATATGTGGCGGCAGTAACTGTGTTTTTAGATTTCGAAAACCTCAACAACGATGAATCCAAAGCAAGCGACCTAACAGTTATAATCGAAGCTCCAAATGGCGATTGCCGTCAGATTGGCGGATTCGATATCGATTTTGGCTGTTCGAACTCTGGATTCTGGCCAAATGCATGGGACACAAACTCCTCAGGTTCGTATTCAGGGGCAGCGACTATCGGCAGTGCCCCTGAGGGAAATGGCACGTGGTTCATACGAATCGGGAACGGCTGGAGCGGTTCATTGGGTGCCTATTACTCAGCAGACATCAGCATCTACGATTTATGCCTAGATGTCGACCCTGCTGGATGCACGGACCCCGCAGGATGCAACTACAATCCCGCAGCCACTGTTGAAGATGGCACTTGCGACTTTGAGTCCTGCTACGGCTGTACAGATGTTGGAGCATGCAATTTTAACTTGGACAACGCGATAGATGACGGCAGCTGCGAATTCGATTCTTGCGCCGGCTGCACCAATCTAGAGGCGTGCAATTATGATCCTGCAGCGACCATCGAAAACGGATCTTGCCTTGATGAATGTCCATGTCCTGCGGATTTAGATGGTGACGGAGTTATTGCAGTAACGGACATCCTGCTCTTTCTTTCTGACTACGGCTGCGTTGCGCCCACATGTGCCGGTGACGTGGACGGCGACAACTTAACCACTGTCAACGACCTGCTACTGCTGCTCAGCCAATTCTCAGAATCATGCGCACCTTAATACAATGCATCTGCTTGCTTTTAGTTCTCGGAATGACTGCTTGCAGCGAAACAACAGACCAAGAAAATCGAAATCAAAGTGAGGCGGAATCCATAATATCAGCTGAGCAACATGAGCCTTTTTACGTTGAAAATTGGTTCGGCACATGGACAGGAGTACGCCCACAATATCCGTTGCTCAATGCAAATGGCGATGTCATCACAGTCCGCGGAAAAGAGGCCAAAGTAGGGAGAAGTACATTTACCTTCACCATAGAATCCACGGGAACCGCGGAACTCACTCAAAGCCATGACGACGGGCGGATTGCCACTTTCTCTGGAAAATGGAAAGGTCAAATGGACCCCAGCACTCAGGAATTAACCGCTATAGTTTGCGATTTAAACGCCAATTCGAGTGGTGCCTTCCGACGATTTGCACTCATTCCGGACATTCAACTTGAAGCAGTTGTCTGCCACGGGACGACAGCAGAACCTCCGTTTAACGTCTTACACTCCTCGCACTGACTAGCTCGTCCATTATATAATTTCGACGAAATATAAATTTTCTAATACGAAGTTTTTATATTATCTTAACGGAACACGAACGAATTACTTGATGAAACATGCCGCGCTCCTGCTGGCTTGCTGCGTTGTCAGCGGGCTTGCAAACGGTCAGGTTATAGGCATTCACGCAGAAGTGATTGCCAACCACGATACTACAGGAATTTCCGAATTGGCGGGAATGAAAACGTACCACCTGTTTGCGCAAATGACCAGTCCTAATGACGAATTGTCCGCGGTATTCGGTGACATTGCTACTCCTTTGCAAATCAGCAGCACAGAAGGTTTTTACCAAAGTGCATTGGGTGCAGATTTTGCTTGGTCACTAAACAGTGCAATCCTCCCACTCTTTCCTGAGACCAACTATGATTCTTGGTTTACCATCGGTGTGACAGACAATTCCATGGGTTCCCTCGCGAATTCAATTGGTCTGGATGCAGCATTGGCATCGTTTAACAATGGAGGGAACCTAGTGGTTAATGATGCGATTGGTGGATCGGTGTTCACTTTATTCGGTGACATGAATGCCATAGCCGGAGTCGACGAGCGCGTGTTGATAGCACAATTGACTACAGATGGCGAAATCTCCGGTAGCATCAACGTACAAATGTTTGTGGAGGGCCAGCAAAGCCAAAGCATGCAAGTACTAGCGATGCCTATCGAAATGCCCCAAGGATGTGGCGATGATGGTGCATGCAACTTCGATCCAGCGTTCGGCCCTGAAAATACGGCCGAATGCATTTACCCTGATGGCTGTTTTGACTGCGACGGAAATTGTTTCGATATCAACGATAACGGTGCGTGTGATTGCGATGAATTCATCGGTTGTACAGATTCTACGGCAGATAATTACGATGAGGAAGCCTCCGCGGACGACGGCAGCTGCATCATTGGTGGTTGCATGTACATCAGCGCAGCCAATTACAATCCCAATGCGACCTACGAGGACCTCTCGTGCGTATTTGCTGGGTGCACGAATGCCATGGCTTTGAACTTCGACCCCATTGCCGTACTCGAAGACGGCAGCTGTCTATATCTGGGCTGCATGGATTCGATTGGCCTCAACTTTGACCCCTTGGCCAACGTAAGCGGTACTTGTGACTATTCTGCAGTTTGCATGAGCGATCTCGACGGCGATGGTTATGTGGACGTATTCGACTTGCTTCTTATGTTTGAGGCATACGGATACAATTGTGAATGACACCAAAAATGTTTCCAGCTCGGAAGTTTCATGGCACATTCCATCGAAACCTTTAAGTTTAAAGATGTCCCCTAGTTAAGGACGCGTTTGCGGCGAAACTGCTCCGAAGTCAATGCTCAACAACTACGATTCGATCAGTGAACGCGCGCGCCGTCGATTCATCCCTTAGCACCACCACATAATGCCCGGGTGGCAACGATAGTGCGTGGTACACAGAGGACGGCGCTAACCGAAGTGTCTGAACTAACCTACCTGCTTGGTCCCTGATTTCACATTGTACAACTGATGCCGCCGGCCCTGGCCAACGAATCTGAATGGGATCACCTGCACTCAGTATGTTTGGCCAAACAAATCCCTTAGTAAGTGGTGACCAATCGTTATCTAACACCGACACTGGGCTAATATTCTCCTGAAAGTTTACCGTGTTATCGTATTGCACGTAAGCGGCGCTAAACACGTCATCATCACCGTCGGCGTCAATGTCCGCAAACTGAATCCGCGCTAATGAGCTCACTTGCTCTAAACCAAAGGGGGAGATAAGCGGAGGCGTACTAAAATCTGGCGCAGACGATGATCCTGTGTTCTTGTAATAGTAGAGATTAGTGGTAAGGTTATAGCTATACAAATCCTCTATCTCTAGAGCGGAGACCATTAAATCTTGATCACCATCTCCATCCAAATCAACAAAATCCATACTTGTCACAAGACCCTCGGTTTCTTGCTCCTCAAATGGATCGGGAAATGCGGGCAATCCAAACGGCCCATCCGTGGGCGTATCGAAAACCGCAGACTCAACTGTACCTTGATTTTCACACGCAAAGAAAAAGTATTGAGAATTGCCTGTCAAAGAGAATTGGCTTGCTGATCCGAGCAGGTCCAAATCACTATCACCATCAAGATCGGTTAGTTGAACGGATTGAATGCTCCAACCTAATTCAACGATTGGAGCCAATGATAGGCCAAATGGATTCAAGAACCCAACCTCGAAGGCAGGCGCCTGAGTTGTACCTGTGTTCTCAAAAAACGTCACCGGGGACAACTCGTTAACGTACGTGTAAGGATCGTAGGAGTAACCATACATCATTGCGTCAATGGTCAGTATGTCAAGGTCGCCATCACCATCAATATCGGCAATCTCCAATGCATTACCGCCAAACGAATAAAATTCATCAAGCCCATCGATAGTTTGGATTCCAAAAGGCGTGGAAACTGGCTCGAAACTTGCCGATTCCGGCGTACCTGAATTTTCTTGAAATGTAAAAAGAGAGCCCTCAGAATAACCATAGCCACTAGTTCGACCTATCATATCCAAATCTCCATCTCCATCGATGTCCACCAACTCAAACTCTGCAACTTGCCCATTTGCCGAAAGTCCGTGAGGGTCTAGAATGCTTGGCGCAAAGGACTGAGCATTGGTGGCATGCACCGTCAAAATCAAACCCAAGCTAAGCGCAAGTCGACGCAAGGATACGCAGGAAATACAGCCGATAAGCGATTGATACATTCGGCGTAACTGCTCCATCCATTTGGTGGCTACAATAGTGAGCTGTCCTCCGTTTGCGGTTACCTCGTCTGCAATGCGACGAGCTAAGTTTTTGATCTGACGTTGTTTTCGAGCGTGGTGAATCATGACGTATTTATTGTGGTGCCGGCTTCCTCCAAAATGTACTATCCGGAGTCGTCACTCCATCGCGATGCATTTTATCATCCGGCCCAAGAATATTGGGTCTTCGTTTGCCCGCCAAGATATGAACATCGTAGATTTCCTCCACGGAGGATTGGTATTCAATTAGCCCCATCTTACTCATGGTGGGCAGGTGAACAACCATAACGCCAGACCGGTTATTCGGCAACTTCTTTGCAATGGCTCCAAATGTTTTAGACTTCTCGCGCAATTTGGAGAGGCCTACAAAAAGGTAGTCGCCGTGCTGCGACATGCCCCGAACAAATCCGCCAAAATCAACCACTGGGCGGCTCGCACCGGTTGATCGATCAATATGAACCAATTGACCATCGGCAGAGGTCAAGACATATAGCTCCCCCTGAATCAACTGCGGTGAGTGAGGCATTGCCAAGCCCTGCGCGACCACCTCATTAGCATCAATATCCAGTATTACCCCTGTATTTGCAATGTCCTCTCTCCAGCTTTGGCGAGTGTTGCCTTGATTGAATGCCGAGGCGTAGCGAGGCCTTCCCCCCTCCATGGCAAGGCCGTTCAAGTGGCAACGGTCCTCGCCCAAAACAGCATCAACAAATGGTGGCTTCCAAACCGGCGTAAAACTTGATCGGTCATCCACACGTATGATGCAGGAGAATAGTGTATTCACTGCATACAATTCTCCGTCAGAACCAAAGTGTACGTCATGGATATCCAACGGGCCCGTAAAATATGCGGCCCTCGGCATGTACAAGGCGTCATACTTCCCAGGAGATTTTGGATAATGTTCAGCTAATTCAGCTGAATTCCGAAAGACCAAAATTTGATCTTGGCAAGCGATAGCCAACCGATCAGATGCCAGATCCTCAGCCACACCCATAGCTTTTCGGAAACTCCTCGGCAATTGAATAAGTGAATTCTTGTCCTTAGCCGAAAACAAAACCAACTTACCAGCCTGATAGGTTGAAAGAGCTACCGTGGCCTCGAGGGCTTGAAGTAACTCTGGAAGTTGCGGGGAGTATCGGCAAGAAAATGGAGGTGGAGGCGCTTGGGGCATCGAGGGCAGCAGTTCTTCTGCCGAAGGTAAGCCAAACCTTAATTTGCAGTTCTATTTTTCATGCTTTCAATAAACGCTGGAGCGTCGCTGAGGAGCATAAGTAAATAATCGCATCACGCCTTGACGATGGCAACCCGCCTGCCTACATCCGAGGATTCCCAGCTGCATTCGATCCATTTAAAATCAGATCTCATTCTGTGAAAACATACAACAGCAGGTGTGTCTTTTTCTTTGAGTTCAATTCCGAGGGTCCGGTGTAGATGTATGTAATTTCTAGGTCAGGGTGATTCTCCCTGAACGATGCAATAGTGGATTCCAAAACTCGCTTGTCCGCGAGAAATGGAAAATCAAATTTATAAATCCCCTCGACCACCTCAATACCTACGACTGGTGCATTTACCTTGAAAAATGTTCTGCTGGAAAATCCGGAAACAGATACACAAACAGCCAGTGTCAATGCAATTCCGAGCACCAATGACCGCCTGAACATTCTCCTTTGGGGAAACTCACGTTTTTCATTTGATTCTTTATGTAAAGCATTAAAAACCCACCATGTCCCGATGAGGATAATCCAAAATAGGCTGTGCTCCAGCAATTGAAAGCGATCGCCGAAGACCTGATCCGCTATGGAAAAGAGAGTAAATAATGCCGTCGAAGTTAAAATCGCCCGAAAAAACCAATAGTCCGTCGCATACTCATTACGCTGGATATGTCGCACCATGGTGACCGCGTGAAAGGTAAAGTTGACCGCCTCCAGTGCACTCACACCAGCGAGGGCTAGTGTCGGGAATAAGGGGTCGCTGATTCCCAATGAACCAAAGAATTTGACAAATAAGGCAAAGAAATCTTTACCCACCCACAAAAAGTGGACACCGGGTATAATTTTATCCAAAACGCTCAATCCCCAGAAGAGGGTCCAAAACGAAAGAATCGCCGTTCGCAGTATTCTGCGTTCATTCATGGGTTAAGCTTTTGTTTTCGATTGCTACCATCCGGTCTTTGGTGGCTATGTAAAAAATGAGTGCATCCGCCTTCTTCAGCCGAAGTGGATTTGGGGCCGTATAAATGTGATCAATGGATTTATTGGGGTGTTCACGTTGAAACTTTGCAAGAGTCTCCTCAAAAACTTGGCTTCCACCGAGAAATGGAAATGCAACCTTGAACAAATCCTTTCCTACGGGTTCGGCTTCAATTGCTGCAGTGCGGCGGTAAAAAAAATCGTTGTTGTATTTAAAAATGGACCCTGTCGTTAATATCATGAGTCCGATTGCTAAAATTACCACGCTTCCGTTCCCTTGATACCGTCTTGAACCCATGGTCTGTTGAGATGAAAATACGGGACTCTCATCCTCTAGTCGAACGTACACAACCCAAGAAGCAATCGTAACGAACCAAAATAAGGTATGTTCTAGCAATTCAAATCTGTCGCCAAACAGGTGATCGCCAATAGAAAAAAACGTGAATGTGACAAGCGTAACGATGATGCCGATGAAACACCATGACCTAGCTTGCTGAAATCGCTGACGGACGAAATTCCACAATGCACCAGCAAAAAACACAAAGGCAAACACCTCAAGGGCTGCCGCGACATACAACGCAGCATCAGCTATCAATGGCGCCTCCAATCCCGCGGAGGCGAAGTACTTTTGAAATTGGGCAAACCGGTCACGCCCAACCCATAAAAAAATACTTCCGCCAATCGCTTTATCGACAACATTAAACGACCAGAAGCAGGTCCAAAAAACCAGTATGACTCCCTTTAGAAGTCGATCTTGTTTCCAAGCTCCTAACTTTTGGTCATTGTTCATGGGTTGAAGAAACACAATTCTTGCGGATTGTTCAGTTTGAACACAAACTAATTGTTCACCAAACTCATTATTACTACATCCAAAACTGGCACCTGAATGGGCTTTCAAATTGGCCCTGAACGAGACCAACCGCGGAGGTAACAATGGAATTCAATGCAGCAAGCGCTCCCGAATCTCTGTATTCTCCAAATCGCATGTTCCAAGTCGCATTGAAAGGTCCATACGTTTCCGAGCGACCCAGCGATATCCGAAATTCGGCGTAAGCGCAAGGAGCCATCTGTAGGGCCAATGAAGGTGGTGCGCTAATGCCCTCACGGCCACAGCGCCAACTCTATTCTCAGCATCGAAAGTGAAAACAAGTCCTTCCAGAGGTGGGGTTCGAAGTCCCGAGGGAAGTAAATCCGTAGCCAGGTCGCTTTGCAATGAAGCAAAATGAAGCTTTGGCGACCCCTTAATCACACGTTCATGACGAACCAACCACTGAATACTTCGCTGGCATAATCCGCAGGGACCATCAAAAAAAACGATTGGTAGTTCAGCAGGAGTCATCGGGCTGGGGCATAAGTAAGAGCAACACGGGTGTTGAATCCGTCAGCGGGAAGAATTCCCGGCCCAGGATAGGCTAATGCTCTGCGCGTAAAATACCGCGAATCGGTGAGATTATTCAGTTTTAGGCCCAAAGAGAAGTCGCCTTCACCAATTTGACGATCGAGACCAAAATCGAGAATTGCATACGCTGGAATCTCACCGTAAACAGCAGTTGGCGTGTATTCAGCATTTGTCGCGTCAGTGAATTGTTTTCCCGTCAGTGCCCCATGTAGTTGTATGTTC
>DIHQ01000149.1:12211-13018 GCA_002420235.1 Flavobacteriales bacterium UBA5692 | reverse complement strand
CCACCGCCAACCATAGCAATGATACTGTGGCCGTTAAAAGACGCTTCAAGCACACCGACCCAATTGATCGTCGCAAAAGGCAATTGGAACCATTGAATAAGTTGAACGAGCACCAACAACAATAAAATGCGCATCACAACTGCCCCAGCTATTCCAATACGCTGAATTCTTGCGCGTTCAGACAATTTGACTCGACCTGATTCGATAGCTATATATAACAAGTTATCGATACCTAGGACTGCCTCCAGTGCCACCAACATTATGAGGCTAACTAACCAGTCCATAGTCTCTACTAATGTTCATGAATGAAATCTTTTTGAGGGAATCGAAACCGCTCATTATAGATGCCTCCTTCGGCGCGTTTTCCTATTGAAATTGCCATTGTAATGCCAGCTCGGCGAGGCAAACCAAGTAATAGCTTAACGCGTTTGGAATCGAAGCCTTCCATGGGGCACGAATCGTACCCCTCTGCTCTCATAGCCAACATGAATGTTTGGCATGCCAGTGCTGTAGATTTATGAGCCCAAACATCCATATGCGCTAGGCTTATCGGTTCTCGTGGTGTTGGTTGAATCCAGCCGCGCGCCGTGAACCACAACCATTTAAACGGCCTGAACAAACCCAAAGGACCATGATTGTAAACCAGCTTGGTAATTTTATCAAAATATTGAATGGCCTTCTCCGATGTTTGGGGGTTGGATCGCAAGTGGGCGAGCATGCGATCATTGTTACGGCGCCACAAATCTGGGCGAGCTACAAATACAAATAACTCCTGCGCAGTGGTGGCTGCTGGCTGCCCCAAGCAAG
>DIHQ01000149.1:0-11907 GCA_002420235.1 Flavobacteriales bacterium UBA5692 | reverse complement strand
GCCCCAAGCAATACCGAGCCAATTTCGCCTTTTGCTCCGCTGAACGAACCCAGTGTATTTCCCAAACTTGAAGATTGGATGAATTGGGTGCCTTTAGAGCCGCATCCATGGCGCGACGCACAACATCTTCGGGCACTGGATCATCCGAGTAAATTCGAACGCTTCTTCTGGAGTCAACAACATCGTAAAAAGCACCTGCATCAGTGACAGGTGCTTCCACTACACGCCGCTTCGATGCTTTCGCAGCTGAAGAGTCGAAAACCTTGACTTTTACCATGCGACAAACTTAGGCTGTGCGATGCTCGATGACAATCGCATCCTGAGACGTTTGTAATTTTTCCGAAAAAAGAAAGGCTTGCTGTATACGCCGCGCTGCGCGATCGAAATCCACTTGATTTCGAGCGTGTATGTACGCAAGTGGAACCTGTGAATCCGCCAGCGACCCGCGGCGCATCCAATTTGTGCACCCCACAGAGTGATCTATGGATTGACCCGAGTGAGTTCTTCCGCCGCCCAAATCAACTACTGCAAGTCCCAACTGACGAGTATCTACCTCGACCAGGGCCTTTCCCCAATCCTCTTCAGCAGGCATAACAGGCCGAATAATGGGAGCACTCGAAATGCGCATTGCATTCGTTAATAAATCAATAGGACCTCCCATTGCTGCGATGGATTGAGCGAAGTGTTCTGCAGCTGCTCCGTTGGACAAAACACGAGTAACGAACTCATCGCCTTCGCGTTCTGATGAAAATAATCCGGAAAGACACCCGTTTTGAATCGCTAGTGCTTTGGTCACGTCGTACAACCGCCCTCCCTTAACCTCTCCACGAAGCAGGCACATGGCTTCCCTAACCTCAAGCCCATTACCAGCGGAATTAGCGAGTGGTTCATTCATATCGGTCAATAGCGCCTCAGTAGGCATGCCAGCTTGTGTTCCAACCGAACAAAGGGAATCCGACAGCTCACGGGCAACCGTCACGTCCTTCATAAAGGCTCCATTTCCCACCTTAATGTCCATGATCAACGAATCCAACCCTGCGGCTAGTTTCTTCGAAAGAATGCTCGCTGTAATTAAACCGCACTGCTCAACCGTGGCTGTAACATCGCGCGTCGCGTACATCCTTCGGTCAGCAGGAGTAAAATCCTCCGTTTGGCCAGCGATAGCAAATCCGCACTCCTGCACAGCATTGCGAAAAGTAGATTCATCAGGTGACGTGTCATAGCCAGGTATTGATTCCAGTTTATCAATTGTACCGCCGGTGTGCGCCAGGCCCCGACCAGCAATCATTGGCACAAAACCGCCACAAGCTGCCAAAATGGGGGCAAGAATAAGCGATACTGTATCGCCCACACCTCCGGTTGAATGCTTGTCCAGTACAGGCCCTCCGAGCCGATCAGCGTCCCACTTCAGAACTTTACCTGAATCGCGTATGGCCAGTGTAAGGTCCGTACACTCTCGGTAAGAGATGTCCTGAAAAATTGATGCCATGGTGAATGCGGCAATTTGGGCATCCGTCACCTCTTCGTCCGTCACTCCTTGAACAAATCGTTGAATCTCCGCGGTACTCAAGGCGTGGCCGTCACGCTTATTTCTAATGATTTCCGGTATCAACATGGCAAGAAATCGATGATTTACAGTGACAAAAACAGCCCTGCAATGGTAGCCGACATGAGGTTGGATAAAGTGGCGGCAAGTACAGCCTTTAAACCAAATCTCGCGATGTCTTGACGTCGCGACGGCGCCAAAGACCCCAGTCCACCCAACAAAATTGCGATTGATGAAAGGTTTGCAAATCCGCAAAGTGCAAAAGACACAATGGCCTTGGTTTTCTCAGTCAGGACCACATCAGCACCTTCCACGAGGTAAGGAGCAAAATTTAAGTAGGCTACAAACTCATTGACAATTAGCTTTTGACCAATAAATGAGCCCGCCACTATGGCCTCACTCCATGGGACACCTATCAAAAATGCCAACGGTGCAAATGCATATCCCAAGATCAATTCAAGAGTCAGATTAGGGTAGTCAAACCACCCTCCAACCCCTCTGAATAGGCCGTTGACCAGCGCAATTAACCCCACGAAGGCCAACAACATAGCACCTACGTTCATGGCCAACTTGAGCCCCGAGGCTGCGCCATTAGCTGCTGCATCAATGACATTGACAGATTGGCCATCGAGCTCTTCATTCATCTCCTCGTCAGTCAGCAACTCCTTTGGTTTATCTGTCTCCGGATGAATCAGCTTGGCGAATAGCAATCCGCCAGGGGCTGCCATAAATGACGCGGCAATCAAGTATTCCAATGGAACCCCAAGGGAAGCATATCCAGCTAGTACCGACCCTGCGACCGAAGCGAGTCCACCTACCATCACTGCGAATAGTTCGGAAGAGGTCATATTCTTGATGAATGGGCGCACCACGAGTGGTGCCTCCGTTTGTCCTACAAAAATATTTGCCGTCGCAGAAAGAGACTCCGCACGTGTTGTACCCAACACTCGTCGCAATCCACCGCCGAGAATATTTATAATCCACTGCATAATACCGATATGGTAAAGAACAGCAATCAGGGATGAGAAGAAAATGATGACCGGAAGAACACGAATCGCAAAGACAAAACCAGATCCGCCAAATAATTCGAACATCTGATCGGAATTCAAACCGCCAAAAATGAAGGTTATCCCATCGTTTCCATAATCGATAACACGTTGTACACCTTTTGAAATGGCTATGAGAAGTGATTTTCCGAATGGGAAATACAAAACGAACGCACCAAAGAACAACTGAATTCCGAATGCACCCAGCACCGTGCGCAGTTGAATGGCTTTTCGATTATGCGAAGCCGCACAAGCAATCCCCACCAAAACGACCATACCCACAAGACTCATTATCACTGTCATGGCAACGAATCTACAATGCATCAGAAGAATGTCAGCTACTCAAACACCATTCTGCGTTTCAAAGCGCGGCGCCGATCCCAGCGTGGAGCAGTTGATCCCTGCCATAAAACGCCACATCGCATCCATGCGGTTGTCCAATCCGATCTTTGGTACCATCCAATGCGCGAAGCGTTTGAACGCCAAAGATCAAAGCCTCCAGCGGCAAATACACCCACATCCCCTGATAGTATCCGTTCCAATCGCCCCTCGCAGATTGTTTGATTATAACTGTAATTCGCCCAGCCCAAATCACTGTAAACGGTTTGCCCTGAATTTTTTACGGCATGCCAGGTGCACCGGACTTTCCCGACCCAATTCTTATGCGATCCAGTAATCCAAGCTCCAACGAGCGCTCGGTCCTCATCGTAGGTGCCACGCACGGCATCGACCCGATGCATCCATCCCAAATCAATTCCAACAGTCATGCCGCGACGCTCGCACATCTCCAGCCGTAAGGCACCCGCAGTTTCTCTCCAAAGCCGGTATCCCGACCAGCCATCTCCTTCAATTGCAACCACTGCGGAACGAAAGAACGGACCATTTCCTACTGGACCTTCGCTCAGGAACCAATTTCGAAATTGGATTTCCTTGTGATTCAACTCAATAATTATATCGGCCAAGTGATGGGTTCGTTGTTGGCCGATTTTGTTCAATTGGACTTTTCCCCGAACCTTTGTCAAGATAGGAATACGCATCTCGGCGCCCACGTCAAATTCTTCCCGGCTAAATCCAATGTTCGACTGGTAAGTCCATTGATGTTTTTCGACATATAGCTTACCTGTTTTTCCTTCATTACACATTGCCATCCACCATCTACCACTCCAGTGTGTTGCAGAAAACCCTCGCCATTCTTCTTTAAATCGAAGGCTTCGCTCCCATACCGTCCCATTGAATACATGGGATACAATCCCCATTTCGATACGATTATTGAGTGAACGGCGCATGCCAATGTTCAGGTCAAAACGAGATCGATTCGCCTCCCGCTGATTGCTGTACTCCTCTAGCTCTATCGCCCCATCCCAATGCAATACGTTTCGTCCTAAGTGCTCATGGCCAAGCCCTTTGAGCGAAGCAGCTGTTGACCAAGAAGATTTACCTCCATCCCTTTGAGCAGGATTTTGGGCAAAACCTAAACCTGAATCGAACTGAAGCAAGTGAAGCGATTGCTGGCCAAAGTTCGCAGCAGGAAATGCCAGTATACTCGCAAAAAGACTTCCACAGTAGATAAGCTTTTGAAAGTGATTATGGCTTGAAAACCGCATGCTGCGGTATACGGTAATGAACGCTCAAGGGTTGCGCGAAATCGGCAGCTTGAAAGAAAGGGGCAAGAACTGTGCAACATCTTTCGAGACTAGAACGTTCGAGTCGCCCGTTTGCATCATGAAGCGAATGGGTGAGCCCTGACGGTCCTCTGTCTCTAGCATGACTTGTCTGCAACCGCCACAAGGTGAAAATTCTAATATGGGCATTGAGCTGTCGGTGACAACGGCCGCCGCTACGATGGGGTCTTTTGGATGTTGAGCACCTGCTGAAAAAAAAGCGACACGTTCTGCGCACAGCCCACTGGGGTATGCCGCATTTTCTTGGTTACTGCCTTGCACAATGGTTCCCGAAGACAATCGAACTGCAGCGCCCACATTGAATTTGGAATACGGGGAATATGCTGACTGGCAGGCAAGATATGCGGCTTCGAGCAACCGCTGATCGAGCGTTTTCAGCTCATTAGCACGCCATTCTTCAAGCCGGAAAGACCGTTCAATGCGTTGAATCATGACTGCAAGTAAAGGAAATTATTCGGTCCCGGATGCTATAACTTAGGCAACATGCAAACGAAACAAGACATTGTCAACAACTGGCTGCCGCGTTACACCGGGATGAAATTGGGTGATTTCGGAAGCCACATCTTGCTAACAAACTTCAGCAACTACCTCGAAAAGTTTTCAGCATGGAATGAATGTGAAATTATTGGACGCGAGAAAGCCATGCCATGTTCGTCAGCTGAAGATACGACCATGATTAATTTCGGCATGGGCAGTGCTAACGCGGCCACGGTAATGGATTTACTCTCAGCAATTGATCCGAAGGCAGTGCTTTTTTTGGGCAAATGCGGAGCACTTAAAGAAAAAAACCGAATCGGCGACCTCATTTTACCTCTCGCTGGAATACGCGGTGAGGGAACTTCCAACGATTACTTACCACCCGAGGTGCCAGCATTACCGAGCTTCGCGCTCCAGCGGGCCATCTCTTCAACCATCAGGGATTACAACCGAGATTACTACACAGGCTCCGTATACACCACCAATCGCAGGGTTTGGGAACACGATGACGCATTCAAGGCCTATTTACGTAGCACACGTGCTCAGGCCATTGATATGGAAACCGCCACATTGTTTTCCGTTGGATTTGCGAACCACTTGTCCGTAGGGGCTTTGCTACTCGTCAGTGATGAGCCGATGACTCCCTCTGGAGTGAAAACCGATGTCAGCGATGCCAAGGTCACAGCCTCCTTTGTGGACGAACATATCCGAATCGGCATCGATTCTCTCAAGGAAATCCAAACCGAGGGACGGTCCATCAAGCACTTAAAGTGGAGATAACAATCAAGGTCATGCGTGGTGAACTGAAAGTGCAATCATTACCAAGAAATCCTTCGCTCAGCTCAAGGTATTGATTACATCTTGAATTGGGGTGATGCGCAGCATCCAAGTAAAAGAATCACGCTCAGATATAGCTATGCGTCCGCGGTTCAATCGTTCTTAGATGCAATGGTAGAGTGTTCCTTAGGATCATGTATGACTCGAAAAACATCAGAAAAGCAATTTTACAAGTCCCATTCGGATAGGTGTTGCCTCGTCCAAAATCGGCCTGAAGCCAATGTCCACTTTAGGAGCCGACATCTGCTAAGTCATCATCGGTCAGAAAATCTTGGGCATCTATGAACCGATGGATGCGAGAGTAAGGCTGGGTGGAATCCAATCTTATCCATTGCCCTTCCGGCGCTGCATTCAAAGATTGATCGAATTCGACCTCTCGAATGGCATCCAAATCCATCAACTCATGCCAAATGATGCTCGCGCTCTGAACCTCAGGGTCCTCTCGACCGCAGCGCTCCTGCCATCTCGCGGCAGCGGATTCGACGTCAGAAAACGGCAGCTGGCTCAGCAATTCCACGACTGGGCCGGATATCCGAGCAAATAAGCCAGACGTCGGGATGCGAAGAATCAAGGAGTCGCTTTCAAATTGCGGGAGGGCATTGGGATTCCAGAGGTATGCCATATTTTAAGTTTCTGTCCGGGTATACGAGGTTGAATTCCTTTTCGTTGCGTTGAAATAATTATCTTGCTCCAACCAATCGATTGGCACGAAATTGAAACGTCCCACCTTCATTGCGCTATTCGCCTTAGTGGCTTGCTTTTCCGGCGGCCATAGCCACATCATTGCCCAAGTTGATACCGAATTTTGGTTTGTAGCTCCGGAAGTATGGGCGAATCACGGTGATAGTCCTACTTTACTTCGATTCGCAACGTTTGATCAAACGGCCATTGTCACGGTCGAACAACCCGCTAATAACACCTTTCCTACCCAAACCATCTCAATCGCAGCCAACAGTGTTTCTTCTCTGAACTTAGCGCCGTGGCTGTCTCAAGTCGAAAACAAACCCGCCAATACAGTCTTAAATAAGGGAATCAAAATCAGTTCAACATCGCTGATTCAAGCCTACTATGAAGTAAACCCATCCAATAACCTTAATCCCGACATCTATGCGCTGAAAGGGACAAATGCCCTTGGCACTTCATTTTTTGTCCCATTTCAAAACTACCTGAATAACGGTTACCCCCAGTCTCCCGCAAGCTTCGATATTGTTGCAACTGAAGACAATACGACGATTGAAATCACACCGAGAAAACCCATCGTAGGCCACCCTCAAAATGTAACGTTTACCATCACCCTCGATGCGGGTGAAACCTGGAGTGGGCGGGCCACCTCAACAGCTGCCAGCCAACACCCATTTGGTACCGTTGTGAATTCAGATAAGCCCATTGCCATCACCATCAGCGATGACTCATTGAATGGAACTCCTTACGGCGGCTGTGCAGATCTTTTTGGTGATCAGATTGTACCCACAGAAATCGTGGGAACAGAATACATCGCCATAAAAGGCAACCTCAATGGACCTGATAAGGTGTTTTTCATCCCAACCGAACCCAACACCACAATTTCTGTCAATGGCAACGTAGTTACAACGTTGAATTCGTTAACCTCCATTTACACCCACACGCTGTATGCTAACTCAGCGTTCTACGAATCGAGCAGCCCAGTATACGCACTGCATCTTACTGGTTTCGGGTGTGAAGTAGGAGGTGCACTGCTACCTCCCATTGTCTGCACAGGCTCTCAGGAAGTCGCCTTTATCCGGTCGACCAATGAATTTATCGGTTTAAAAATTCTTGTCCCAGCTGGGGGTGAAGATGATTTCGAATTCAATGGAAATCCTGCATTCATAAACGCAAATCAATTTAGCGACGTACCCGGCACTGAAGGTGAGTGGAAATACGCCAACATCACGGCATCATCTTTTGTACCTCAACTTTCCGCTTCTAGGTTGTACAATTCTAGCACGACCTTTCACTTAGGAATCATCAATGGCGGGGCATCTTCAGGCACGCGCTATGGGTACTTCAGTAATTATGCGGCTCAATCATACATTGTCCAAGTCGATGATAATACGCTTTGTGAAGGCGATGAACTCGACCTCGAATCCAACGTGCTCATTGGAGCAACCTACGATTGGACAGGGCCAAACGGCTTTTCGGGTCAAGGCAACCCCTTACAGTTTGGTGAGGTCGGATTGAACGACGCCGGTCAATACGTATTGTCCGGATTTGTAGGGTCCTGTCCAATTGAAAACGATACGTTAAATCTATTGGTCTATCCATTCCCTGAGGCCCCAGAAATTATAGGAGACTCAGTTGTATGCGAAGGCGCACCGCTCGAACTATCAACGAACCCACAAGAAACCGTTCAGTACCAATGGTCTGGGCCCAACGGGTTCTACCCTAGTGCCAGCAGCATCACGGAGGAAGCAGCTTCCATCGACAACGACGGTATCTACACACTTGTGATTAATGACCACGGCTGCCTGTCTCCGCCGACTTTATGGGACGTCGGAATTACGCCGCAACAAGCGCTTCACATCACCAGTGAAAATACGACGTGGTGCCAAGCAGAAAACTTCACGTTAGAGGCCAATCCCGTTGGCGGAGCGTCCTATGCCTGGACCAACCCGGATGACGAGATATTAGGATACCAAGTTGGTGTTCAAGTCAGCAATAGTCAACCGGAAAATTCCGGTTGGTATACTGTGCAAGGCGAAGCTTCGGGTTGTCCACTTTTACCAGATTCAGCCTGGGTGGAAATCATTGAGAATCCGGTCATCTTATCTGTTGATGCCCCTGCAGTCTGTCTTGGAAACGAAGCGACATTCTCCGCAACGTATACGTCCAATGGAACAGCGGTGGTGACATGGTTTGACGCCAATGGGGATAGCCTGGGATACGGTAATCCCTGGGTGATTTCAGCTGCAGACTGGACGGATGTCCAATCCTATAGTGTGAGCATTGATTACCTCGGCTGCACTGCGGGGCCAGTCCCTTTCGAATTCAACCTTGTCCCTGCGCAAGACCTTGAAATTCTCGATATCGATGGCACTTCAATTGAAGTAGAACAATTGTGCCAAGGCGAAGATTGGACCGTTACCGGAGGCGGACCGGATGGAATGGTCTGGTCATGGAGCGGACCTGAAGGCCTTGATTCCAATACCCAAGTTTTTAACCTGAACGATGCTCAACCGAATGAGTCAGGTTGGTATGTAGTCAATGGTGCAGTGGGCGTTTGCCCCATGAACCCCGACTCAGTTTATTTAGAAGTGTTCCCTACCCCTCAGCCCCCTCAGCTCACAGGATTCAATGAAATTTGCGAAGGTTCTGATTGGTCTTTGTTTGCAGAAGTACCAGGCGAAGAAATCATAGTTTGGTTTCATCCATTTTGGGGCAGCTTCACAGGAACAACTTGGACGCTGAACGATGTCCCGCTGGGAGGAGCCGGTACTTACGAAGCATACGCCGAGGAGTCAAACTGCCCTTCTCCTATTGTAACAGGTACGCTGGAGGTAGTGCCATTACCGGAAGTGATTGCCGATGACTTTGGCCCCATCGAATTAGAACATTGTCCAGAAAACACCCCCGCCTTGGATTTACCTGCATGGGATCCGTTGTACGAAGTCCAATGGACCTTTACGGACAACGAGGGGGACACGACAACATTTGGGGAAGGCCCCGGCATGGTGGCAATCAACGATGGCTTGTATACGGCATACTTAAGCACGGGAACTCCGTGCAACTTAAATGCAGAAGGGACCTTTAACGTAAAGACGGTGCTGTGTTCCTTGATTGTTCCTAATATCATTTCGCCGAACCTTGACGGCCAGAACGAACGATTTGCATTGCCGGATTTGACCTACTTCCCGTTCAGCACATGTCATATTTTTAACCGGTGGGGTCAATTGGTTTACGAATCGCAAGACTTCGGCAACGCAGCAGGTTGGGAACCTACTGTAGATGAGGCCGCCGCTGGCACGTATTACTATGAGGTCATCATCAATCGAGTTGAGGGCGATCTTGTGGTAATAGATGAACACGGAACGGCTTCATACACGGAACCCGGTCCCATAAGGCTGGTGGGAAGCTTAAGCGTGGTGCGATGAAAGGCTACACTCGACCAGTTGGCCTATTGGTCCTTGCCATGATTTACATTGGATTAAACGAATGGGGCGTAGCATGGTCAGATACGGTCTTCGGGTCTTTGCTTTTCTTGGGGCTGCTAGCAATTGGAATACCTCATGGAGCACTGGACGTGTGGACACACCGGCACCGGTCCCCCGGCAACAGTTCAATTCTTTACATCGGGTTATACCTTCTCGCCATTGCTACAATCCTTTTCGCGTGGTGGAGTTTTCCTCATATTGGCATGCTCGTCTTTTTGCTACTCAGTGCCTGGCATTTTGGGCAGGCTGATTTTGAACGTTGGGAAATACCTCAGGGACAATTGGCTTGGGGTATGGTGGCTTTGGGCATGATCTTAGTTTGGCACGTGAAGGACATCAACCCGATAATCGGTCAAATGGGCGTTTCTTATGAAGTCCGAGATTGGTTGTTTCAATCGCAAAAAGAATTGCGATTGCTATTCACCGCTAGCTTAATCGCTTGCGGGATTATGGCATTGAGGTTGAAACACTGGTCGTGGGGACTTGCCATAGGATTGATAGGTCTCACGCCTTGGATTCCAGTGTTGCTGTCATTTGGGTTGTATTTCATTGGACAACACAGTGCCTCCGGTTGGCATCACCTCCGCCAGCGATTAGGCTTATCATCTAAAGTCCTCTGGCTAAAAGCCCTACCTTTTACAGCTGGTGCTCTAGCGCTCATAGCATTGGGAATGTGGGTCATTGGAAATCCAGAATCCGTGCAATCCGATGCAACAGTCGGAGCTTTTTTCATGTTACTGGGTTGCATCAGCATTCCCCATATCTTCGAATCGCACTGGTTTCTAATTTCGACGTCCAAGTACTGAAGTACAAATTTCCTGGTCTACCCGACATGAGCTTACGAGTTTTACGCTTATTCACATTGTTTTGCCTAGCCATAATCAGCAGTTTACCTGTTGCTGGCCAATTGGATACTGAATTTTGGTTTGCCGCTCCAGAGGTTTGGGCAAACCATGGAGACCAGCCTATATTGCTTCGCTTCTCAACCTTGACAGAGGCTGCGCAGGTTACAGTCGACCAGCCTGCCAATCCTAATTTCCCCTCTCAGAACTTAAACATTCCAGCCAACGGGACGCAAACCTTAAATCTGACACCTTGGTTGGACGACATCGAAAACAAGCCGTTTAACACCGTTCTAAATCAAGGTCTTCACATCACATCAGACGCTCCTGTTACGGCCTATTACGAAATCAATCATCCCAATAATCCCGACATATTCGCCCTAAAGGGCCGCTCCGCCCTCGGAGAAACATTCTACGTACCATTTCAAAATTACTTGGACAATGTGTATCCCGAATCCACAGCGGGAATTGATATCGTAGCTACCGCAGACGGAACAGAAATCACAATCACACCGACAACAGATTTGGAAGGCTATGCGGCCAATATCCCATTCATTATAGAGTTAAACCAAGGGGAAACCGTTGCACTGCGAGCGGCTTCAGTGTTAGCGATGTCGCATCCATCAGGAACGTTGATAGAAAGCTCCGCACCAATTACTGTCACAGTCAGCGACGACAGTCTTTTTGGTGCTCCCTTTAACCCGAGCGGATGTTACGATATCATGGGAGACCAGATTATCCCGATTGAAGTGGCCGGGACAGATCACATTGCTATAAAAGGAAATCTGGGTGGACCAGATAAGGTCTTCATATTGGGGACTGAGGATAATACATCAATTTCAATCAACGGAACCAATGTCTGGACAGTGGATGCAGGCGAAATGTATGCCCACACTCTAAACGCACCCGCGGCGTTTTATGAAACGAGTGCTCCAGTGGTGGCACTTCACATGACTGGTTTTGGCTGCGAAGTAGGCGGTGCCATTCTACCACCAATTACCTGCACAGGATCCGACGAAGTAGCATTCGTACGATCAAGTAACGATTTCATCGGTATGAAAATCATCGTGCCTGCGGGAGCGGAAGGCGATTTTACCTTCAACGGCAACACAGACAACGTCAACGCCGCCAACTTCAGTGAAGTCCCTGGAACGAGTGGAGAGTGGCTATATGCGAATATTACCGCGTCTGGATTTGTACCTACAGGAGGTCCGTCACGTTTGATTAATGGAACTGCCAAATTTCATGTAGGTATCATAAACGGCGGTGCATCATCGGGAACCCGTTACGGATACTTCAGTGACTTTG
>DIHQ01000054.1 GCA_002420235.1 Flavobacteriales bacterium UBA5692 | reverse complement strand
CAATACCTCCACCGGACCGTGCAATTTCCTCGTAAGTTGCACCCTCTAGCCGCAATTCGAATTCCTTCGCACGATCGCCGCCGGCGACGATATGGGTATGGCAATCGATCAAATGCGGTGTCACAAGGCCGTTCAGGTGCTCATGGCGCGGCAAGCCCGCGTGTTTTTTGGGTATTGACGACGTTGGGCCGACCCATGCGATTTGCCCATTTCGCACCAAAACAGAACCATTAGAAATTAGTCCGTAGGGCGCCTCTAAGGATGGATCCATTGTTGCAATGGCTCCCGCAGTCAGGATGAAATCTTCCTTTGTCATCGCAAAACTCAAAACGGTTGTCAGGAGCACATTAGTTGTATAGTTTTTCTATGTCTATACATAAGGGGTGAAAAATGCAAATTTTCTCCGCCCGAACATTGGTAGAAAACACATGGAAGAGAGACGTCCTAATTGATGTCGGAGAGACGGGCCTAATCGAGTGTGTTGAGATTGGTAAACTCCCGCCGCAAGACGCAATTAGGGTAGACTGCGTGCTTCCAGCGGTCGCCAATCTTCACAGCCATTCCTTTCAACGTGCGATGGCTGGAATGACGGAGTATCGAGCCAAAAGCCAAGATAGCTTTTGGACATGGCGCACGCTGATGTACAGATTTCTGGATCAGTTGACGCCTGAGCACATTGGTGCGATTGCTGGTCAGGTCTTCATGGAAATGCTCGAAGCCGGCTACGCCTCGGTCGGAGAATTTCACTATGTGCATCACCAATCAGGTGGAACCCACTATGAATCACAAACCGAACTTAGTGACCGTATATTCGCAGCAGCAAAGGAGACAGGGATCGGGCTGACACACCTACCGGTCCTGTACACCTATGGTGGCGCGGGGCAGCAAGCGCTCGTTGGTGGGCAAACTCGCTTTGGGCACTCATTGGATCAATTTGCCAATCTGATGCAAGGGCTTCAATCCAAACTGCCTGATGCAAACCCTGATACTGTTCTTGGGATCGCACCCCATTCCCTACGAGCCACCGCACCTGACGAATTGACCCGTGTAACCGCAGCTTTTGGTGATGGGCCGGTACACATCCACATTTCTGAACAACCTAAGGAGGTCGAAGACATCTCGGGTTGGCTTGGCGCAAGACCGGTGGAATGGTTGCTGGAAAAGCAAAAAGTGTCTTCGAATTGGTGTCTGATCCATGCCACACACATGACATCGGAAGAGACTGTGGGCTTTGCCAAATCTGGCGCGGTTGCAGGCCTTTGTCCGATCACTGAATCTAATCTAGGCGACGGCATCTTCAATGGAACAGAATTTCTTTCTGCGGGTGGCACCTTTGGCGTTGGGTCGGATTCAAACATACGCATTTCACTCTCTGAAGAATTGCGCACTCTAGAATATTCCCAAAGGCTGCGTGATATCAGTCGCAATCTTTTGGTTTATGGCGAAGGGTCTGTGGGGCACGCGCTCTATGCCGGAGCGGCCCAGGGTGGCGCACAAGCTATAGGAAGAAACGCGGGCACTATTGCGGTTGGAAAGCTCGCCGATTTTACTGCCATTGACACAAATCACGCCTATCTTTGCTCTCTCGCAGAACATCAATTGATTGACGGCTTCTGTTTTGCTGCTGACGCTACAGTTGTCACAGACGTCTGGTCTGCAGGCCGCCACGTTGTTCAGAGCGGACGGCACATTAACCGCGACACGATCCTAAACAGATTTAGAGCCGCATTATCTGATCTGAAATCAAAGATTAACGACTAGCCCAGAGATCAATGCGTAATGCACGTGCATCGTTAGAGCCTGAAAACGAGCCGACATAATTCCTGTAAATTGCGCCTTCAAGGGCGGTCAAGCACACTACGTCATCAAGCAGAACGTCCCCGCGGACACAATAGACTGCTGTAAGTGCGGGCACGTCCGTTCCAATATTCTGCAGGTACTCGGGACAATCAGCTATGGCACTCGCACGCCAAGCGTGTTGATCAAATATTAGGTTGAAGCCTCGGATTGAACCATCACTCAATATTGAAACTGTTTCGTCCTCCCCGGAAAATAAAATCGGGTTTAAGAAACCGACATTGTGCGTTTGGCCAGTAATGTTAAGACGGAGACCACTGCCCTCGATCACTGTAAGAATGCGAGAAAGTCCAGCAAACAAAGAAAATGGTCCCTCTTGGGTCACATCAGCAATACTTAACCGCCAATATCCCTCATCTGGCAGCGAACAGGCGATCTCGCGGGTTTGTCCGCCACCATTTTTCCATAACTTGGGGCGAATAGTATGTAAGCAAAATTTTTGTTCAATCATTGTTGCTTGTTACATCGATTAGAGGGAATCTATGCAGAGCATGCTCGTCATGTATATACTTAGAAAGTATTAAACAGCGATAAGAGATCAGGCGGTTGCAAAACTAATGTCTCTCCATAAGCGTATCCTAAAGGATGTTGAGCAAAAAATCATAAATGGGGAATGGCCACCGGGCCACCGAATCCCATTCGAAACAGAAATGGCCGAAGACTATGGCTGTTCGCGTATGACCGTGAACAAAGCCCTGACCCAGCTGTCGCGTGCAGGTCTTCTCGAACGTAATAAGAAACGGGGAACCTTTGTGAAAGCGCCGAAGTCAGTTTCTGCCGCGCTTGAGATCACAAACATCCGTAAGGAAGTCGAGGATGCCGGAAAAGAATATCGCTATGTGCTGATTAGCGACGACACACGGAAAGTCAAAAAGCATGAAGCCGTTTTGCTGGATGTCGCATTGCGCGCCAAAGTTCGACACATCAAATGCCTGCACTACGCGGATGCAGCACCGTTTTGCTATGAAGATCGTGTGGTCAACATTGCCGCCGCACCCGCAATCAAATCCGTAACTTTCGAAGACAGTTCTCCCGGAGCCTGGATGTTCAAACATGTTCCATGGAACAAAGCCGAGCATCAAATACTGGCCGTCGAAGCAACCTCAGACGTTGCAACGATATTAAACTTGGAACCAGGGTCTGCTTGTCTCGTCGTAGAACGCAAGACGCAAAACGAC
>DIHQ01000030.1 GCA_002420235.1 Flavobacteriales bacterium UBA5692 | reverse complement strand
AAAAACTAGGATTGAGTTGTATTTGGTATGCAGAATTTGATCAAGTGCCGCGGCCTCAAGGGGATTTTAGGCTGTTAACTCAGCCCCAATAGCCCAAGCAACTAACCACAGTGAGCGGTGCATTGAGGGGAGCCACAATGACAGTACTTTAAATTGTAAAAGTGTAGACAAATGAGTGCGGAAGCGGCAACGTACTTGACCCATGGAAAGAAAGCAGATGGGCGGAATGCCTCCATGGTTATGGTCCATGCCAAGACAACCCATGTTATCCATAGCAGTTGCCAAACCCATCTTTTGGAGCTTGTCTTCATCGATCGGAAAATAGCTAAAGCAGCTACGGCTAAAAAGACAAAATCCACGGCACGCCACCAAGTGGGTGCCCCGCTGCAACAGACACTGGAGCAGGCTTGTGCCACGAACAAGAAGGGTGTGGCCAAGCAGTGAATCATGCAAAGCAAGCTAGCAGCTGCACCGAGTGTATCCGCTTTTAATGAAAATGATGCCATTTTTTAACTTTGAGCGACGAAATTAGGCAAGAAGTTTATTATTGCAACATAGTCGCATTAGTTGTTTGTCATGGGCATACTGAGAAAAACCAAGAACCTCGAAACAATCCTGGACATATTCCGTCAGTCAAATGAGGCCTTGTCGGCCAACTTGCTTTTTGAGAGATTGCATGAACGCATGAATAGGTCTACGGTTTACCGGTTGCTTGAGCGTTTAGAAGACGATGGCATATTGCACTCATTTGCGAGCATGGACAATGTAAAATTTTACGCCCTTCGCCAAGATTGCATCAGTTCAGGAGATGTGCATAGTCACCCTCATTTTCAATGTACTACCTGTAATCAAGTGGTCTGCTTGGAGCAGGAGGTAGTTTTTCCAACACTGAATCGTATGCGTATTGAAGAGGCTCAAATTTTTCTCAAAGGCCAGTGCAATTCCTGTTTATCCCAATAGGACGCTTCATTTACAAAGCATAGATACGCCTGGGGTGGATACGTAATATGCGTTCTCGTCTCGGATTGATTGGGATTATAGGTTGGTGTTACTGCACCTTTCAGTATTAACTTGAGCTTGAGTCAATGGTCATTATTACATGGCCTTTTTATCTTGATAGCTTGGAACATACCGTCAGTCTTGCATTCGTTCTTTTGTTGAGTCAAATGGCCTTTTCGCAAAATTGGAAGGGGATAGATGCTTCATTTTTACCCCACATGATTGGTGATGAAGTGGTTTATCTTGACGAAACTGGTGCTGAAATCGAATTCCCCCGGATGTGGATGGCGGAACAAGGGGTTGATTTGGTTCGGTTGCGGGTTTGGCATAACCCGAATTCCGGTTTGCGAAGTTCTTGGCTGGAGGTGCTTGAGGAATCGAAACACTGGGATTCGTTGGGTGTTTCCCTCCTGATTGATTACCACTTCAGCGATACATGGGCAGATCCTGCTCACCAAGAAATACCAGTTGCTTGGAACGGTGAATCGTTTGAAGAAGCGACAGCCTCTATGACCTGTTGGCTGCAGTGTACACTGGAAGCGCTTCATTCGAATGGAATTGAACCGGCAATGGTTCAGCTGGGAAACGAGATTGACCCCGGAATGATGTTGCCACATGGGGGGGTAAGCGATGGATTCGGTCCTCTCGCCGAGTTGTTGAATGCCGGGCATGATGCGGTCGAAACCGTATTTCCGAATTGTAAGGTGGCTGTGCATGTTTCGAGCCTTGAAATTGGACCTTGGTTCTTTGGTGAGCTAGCTGAAGCGGGCTATCTGCCTGATGTTGCAGCTGTAAGTCAGTATAGCAAGTGGCACTTGCAAGACATTGCAGCTATTGCTGACGCCGTAGTGGAATTACATGAAACGGTTGGCACCCCCGTTTTCATCGCTGAGACCGCTTATGCGTGGACAACAGATTGGGCAGATTGGACCGATAACCTCTGGTGGATCGGTGATGAGACGCCGGGGTATCCGTTTACACCCGAGGGTCAATTGGCTTACTTCGATGCATTGCAAACTGCCTTGAATCAATTGGAATCAGACGTTTCATTAGGCTGGTGCTATTGGTCACCAGAGTGGGTTGCTTCACAGGGCGTTACGAGCACGGCGGGAAGCCCATGGGAAAATGCGACATTGTTTGATTTTGAGTGGAAAGCACTTCCTGCTTGGGGTATATTCAGTAATGAATAAAATCTTTAAAGTATTCGTGATGACTTGGTTACATTCACAAATTCAGATTTAGTTCCGGCTCTTACCATGCGAATTTTTTTGTTTATACTATGTTTAAACCTCCCTTGTATTTCCGTTATGGGTCAAAATGTTGCGGGCCTCATGACGGTCAAACAAGGAGTGATGGCAAGTGGAATAAAAGTTGTTCTCGACGGACGGGTATATCGGCCGTCTGAGGCCGCGCGACTCTGTGATTTATGCCATCAAGCCCGATATCATTTTGATCAAGCCAGACGAAAGCGGATATGGAGTTTTGCTCTGGCTAACCTTGGGATAGTTCAATCCATCACCGGAGCCCTGAACATTACAAATGCCCAGACTTTAGGCGCTGTTAATGGTGCCTTGGGTGGGATGTGGATTACCCTTGGTGCAGCACGTGACAAAGTTGCCCGACGCGAGGTTAAGCTTGGAGTGGACGCCTACAACCGATGCCAGTTCATCGGACAATGAACAATTGGGTCTGGCCTTTGACATGGATTCCATAAGTGCCTGCCTTCAAACTTTCTAGTTCAATGGATGCGCTTTTGGATTGCAAGGTTCCTTCGAGGCAACTGATTCCTCCGGTGTTGAAGATCCTGTAATCCAATGGTGCACGAAATTCATCCAAGTTGATAATCAGACGGGATGACGTTGGGTTCGGAGCGATAGACCATGAAATCGGCTCGAAATCGCTCACGACTAGCGAGCCACATGAAATTCGCCCATTCATGTCGAATTCCTTTAAGTGATCCCAAATTACCTCGTGGCTGACGATATCCATATTGCCAAAAGCTCCTGGCCAATCGTGGTCGCCGCCGAGGACCTTATAATGTGTCAACTCGCGGCACCCCTGAGCATCGGACCATTGATAACGCTCTACTGTTGAGCCATCAGAAGGGTTTATATCTGGCACTTCGATGATATCAGCCTGAAGTAGTAGGTTATTCTCATTAATCCAAAAGGTATTGACTTCGTCGCTGCTGTGATAATACAAGGTGCCTTCGTAAACAACCCCGTCGTAATTTGAGTTGTAGTCTTCTGTTCCTAAAATGGTGACAATGGGCGTGGGGTGGTTGGTTTGGCAATTGGCGTATGATTCAGCGTACATGGTCCTGGCAACTGCTCCCACACCTGTGATGTAGTCATTCAGTCGACAAGCGATATCATAAACAAACCCTCCACCATTCGAGTATCCCATAGCATAGATGCGGGTGAGGTCTACGCTGAACAGGCTGTGCATCTCTTCAATCAATGCAGTAACAAAATCAATGTCACTATGTGGATTGGGCACGGTGAACGGCAAGTCGCCGCTTGTCACAACTTGCCAATTGGTGGATCCGCCATCATTAGGATCGGGCAGGGCTTGTGGGTAGACCAAGATAAAGCGTTCTTCATCGGCCGTTTCCCTCAAATCACCTATAGCTAGCTGGTCTTCTGCTGAAACAGAACCGCCGTGAAAGCATAGCACCA
>DIHQ01000121.1:16177-16372 GCA_002420235.1 Flavobacteriales bacterium UBA5692 | reverse complement strand
CAATGCCATCGACGTCCAGGGCGGTTACGATGCGATCAAAGAGACCGACATTCCAAAGTCGGATAACATATGCCCCTCGGCGCTTTAAACAGATCCTAGTACGCCACTATAAGTTGAATAAGGAATAGTACTACAAATGCTCACTAGACTGATTCTACCGATGCCCTCGAAGAATGAAGAATGACTGGAGAACTC
>DIHQ01000121.1:15592-15861 GCA_002420235.1 Flavobacteriales bacterium UBA5692 | reverse complement strand
GTGGCTTAGGAGAATTCTTCAACACAACCACCGGTCTTGGACCCCGTAAGATCTGAACGATTCAGTTCCAAAGCTTGCGCAAATGTGCATTTAATCCCGCGTTGGAAAACCCGCGGATATTCTCTTGATGATCTGTTACCGGTGTTTTGCTAAGGGTAATGGTCGCATCAGATTAACCTCACTCTGCCCCATCTCGTCATAGAACGAACAAAAACGCCCAGCTGATCAAGCAGGGCATTTTTGTTGTCGGGGCGGCAGGATTCGAACCT
>DIHQ01000121.1:13274-15269 GCA_002420235.1 Flavobacteriales bacterium UBA5692 | reverse complement strand
CGATCTCCTGGTCCCAAACCAGGCGCCGTAACCGGACTAGGCCACGCCCCGAGCGCTAAAAGCGACGGCAAAGGTAATTGAAATTAATCTGCGCACAACTTCATTGCCGATAGTATTTCTCCTTGAGTCGAAAGGCAACACGCACCAATAAGATCAATGCGGGGACTTCGACCAATGGTCCAATTACTCCCGCGAAAGCCTGGCCTGAATTCAAGCCAAAAACCGCAATGGCCACAGCGATGGCCAACTCAAAGTTATTGCCCGCCGCGGTAAATGCAATGGCCGCATTTTGCTCATATGTTGCTCCCATGATTTTGCTCACAAAAAAGCCAATCAGAAACATCGCCGCGAAATAAATTAAAAGCGGCACAGATACAATTAGAACGTCAATAGGTATGTGAACCATCATCTCTCCCTTCAACGAAAACATAACTACGATTGTGAATAGCAAAGCCACAAGGGTAATGGGCGAAACTGTGGGAATGAATTTCGTCGTATACCAATGCTCTCCGAAAACTTCGGTCAATCCCAAGCGACTCAGCCCACCAGCAAGGAATGGGATGCCCAAATAAATGCCAACACTTTCTGCGATGGTACCAATGGACACATCCACGATGGCACCTTCAAAACCGAAATACGGCGGCAACACCGTGATGAATAGCCATGCGTAAAAACTGTATGCAAAAACTTGGAATAAACTGTTCAAGGCCACAAGACCCGCACCGTACTCGCTGCTGCCCTCCGCCAGATCATTCCACACAAGCACCATCGCGATGCAACGTGCGAGGCCAATCAATATTAGGCCTACCATGTATTCAGGATGGTCTTGGAGAAAAATTAGCGCCAACGAAAACATAAGCACCGGACCAATAATCCAATTGAGAATCAGTGAAACCGATAACACCTTTACATTTTTGAAAACCGCTGGCAATAACTTATAATTAGCTTTGGCCAACGGTGGATACATCATCATAATTAATCCGATCGCGATTGGAATGTTGGTGCTGCCGTAGGTCAGCGAATCGATGGCATCCGGCAGGTCTGGAATTGCATTACCTAAACCGACCCCGACAGCCATGGCCATGAAAATCCAGAGGGTTAAATACCGATCAAGAAAGCGGAGTGGTTTGGAAATCTTCATCATGATTGAATCGTAATTCTGGAAAATACGTATAACATTTCCGAAGCGATTTGTGCCGAACACTCATCGTATTGGACTGCTTCCTCAGGAGTGTCATCGAAAGCCATTGGGTCCTTGTAGAGCATTGCAAATCGAATCTCGGCATCTGGAATGACGGGACAATTGTCGTCAGCGTCTGAACAGGTCATCACGACTGCAAATGGTTCACCTGAATTAACTGGATCATTGTATGCCTTGGAAAATGCTCGAATGCCTTGACCTCCTTCCGAATGACGTATGACGTGAACCGGATTCTCTCCACGGCCACGGACCACGTCGAACCCAAAGCGTTCCAAAGAAGAAACCGACTGGTCACTCACCTTTGTGACCTCGACCCCGCCAGAAAAACATTGAACTGGTACACCAAAGAAATCAGCAGCGGTTTGAGCCCAAACCTGGCAAAACTGACTACGCCTTGAATTGTGGGTGCAAATAAAAATAATCCGAGCAGCCTCATTGCAAATCACTTTGTTTTGGACGAATTGACTTAAGGGTTGCAACAATTGCAACCTTACTTTAGGTAACTCAACGGTTAACAACTCGGCTATATTTTCACGAAGTGTTGGTAGCAAATGGTGACTAAAAAACAACAGCGTTAAAACAGGATTACATCACATTTCCCTCGAATGCAAAGTCCTGAAATTCGCCATACAAATCACATGCTGCCTGTTATTTTTGTGTGAACTTATCATGCCTGGTAAGGCTGTAAAAAAAACACCCAAACCTTAAGGTCTGGGCATTTTCAAAATGAAAGGTCTTCACTCAAGCGGAGAGACCGGGATTCGAACCCGGGCGACGGTTGCCCGTCGACAGAT